>CABUTS010000020.1 GCA_902494515.1 uncultured Muribaculaceae bacterium
CAGAGAGGGGGTGTGGTGCGTGAATTACTTCCCGCCGATGGAGCAGGAAACAGTCAGACGCAGACGACCTTTGGCACGGCGACGAGCCAGAACCTTGCGGCCATCGGGGGTAGACATTCTTTCACGGAAACCATGCTTGTTCACTCTCTTGCGGTTGTGAGGCTGAAATGTTCTTTTCATATAGCGCTATAAATTTGTTGTTTCTTGTTGAAAATTAGGCGAATAACCGCGGCAGGGCACTTTTATTCCCCATTTCAGAGTGCAAAATTAACACTTTTCTCCGAACTAACCAAATTTTCTCCCCAAAAATCATGTTCTGAAGCCGATAAGTGGTCTAAAAAAGGTTTTTGAGGGGCGGATTTGCGGGAAAGGAGAGAATTTCTTAACTTTGTAGTGCTTTACAGTCAGTGTAAATATGTCTGACCTTTTATTTAAAAACAGAATATTGATGTTGGCAGCGTTTGCTCCGATTGCAATGGGAGCGATGGCTGCTGATACATATATGGCTGCCGCTGGCAATATGGCGGACACTACACGGATTCTCGACGAGGTCGTGGTGATGGAAACCGCGGCCAAGGCGCCCGTGGCACTGCTCCCTCTGGATGTCAGGGTCGTCGATGAGAAGATAATCGAGAACAGCACGGAAACGAATTTGCTGCCGGTGCTCGAGAACCGTATCCCCGGAATGTTCGTGACCGAACGTGGTCTCGCCGGTTTTGGTGTCAGCGGCGGAGCTGCCGGCTCGGTCTCGATTCGAGGCGTCGGCGGGGGAAACAAGGTGCTGTTCCTGATTGACGGACAGCCGCAGTGGGCCGGCATCTTCGGCCATTCGCTTCCCGATACATACGTCACTAACGACGTGAAGCGTGTGGAGGTCGTCAGCGGTCCTTCGTCGCTGCTCTACGGCTCCGGTGCGATGGGCGGTTCGGTGAACCTGATTACCAACCGCGCGACCCGCGAGGGTGTCGATGGCTCTGTGCGTCTGCAGGGGGGCAGCTACGGTAGCGCCAAGGCCGGCGCCAAGTTAGGTTACAGACATCAGGGTCTCCGCGCTTTCGCTGCTGCAAGCTACGAGCGCACCGACGGCAACCGCCCCGCTATGGGTTGCTGGCTCGCCAATCAGTATGCCTCCGTCAGCTATGAACTTAACCCGCACTGGGAATTCGGCGCCAACGGCATGCTGACCGAAACCCGTGCCGAGAATCCCGGCGAGGCTGACCGCGCGCTCCCCCTGGATATGTGGGCGCGACAGTTCCGCACCACCGCTTCGCTGTTCGTGAAAAACAACTATGAGTTCACCTCCGGCGGCGTTCAGGCATACTATAACTGGGGACGCCACAAGATTGATGACGGTTTGGATTCCTCCGACCAGCCCCTCACTTACCTTTTCAACTCCAAAGATTATAACGCCGGGGTGACTCTCTACCAGACCATGCGTCCATGGCAGGGGAACCATCTCAGCGTCGGTTTTGACTTCAAGGTGTGGGGCGGCCAGGCATGGAACGCCGACAAAACCACCGGCGAAGAGTCTCCGATTGTCGACAAACATGTCCATGAGGTCGCCGGCTACGCGATGATGCAGCAGGCGTTCTGGGATAATCTGCTGAGTATCAACGGCGGCGTGCGTTATGAACACTCCTCGCAGTTCGGCAGCCAGTGGGTGCCGCAGGCCGGGTTCATCCTGCGTCCGCTTTCGTCGAACCGCATCAAGTTCAGCTACGGTCGCGGTTTCCGTTCGCCCAACATCCGGGAACTTTATATGTATCCCCCTCACAACCCCGATCTCCGGCCCGAACTGATGGATAATTTCGAGGTGGAACTGCGCCAGTGGGTGCTCGGCGGTAGCCTGAATCTCGGCGTAGCACTCTATTACATAAAGGGCTACGACATGATTCAGACTATCCGCGTGGACGGACGTCCGCATAACGTCAACACAGGCCGTTTCCATAACAAGGGTTTCGAGATTGATGCCACATACAGCTTCGACGACAACTGGTCGTTCACGGCCAATTACGCTTATCTCCACACTGACGCCGACATCGTCGGTGCGCCCAAGAACAAACTGTTCGGCGATGTGAGCTTTACACCCGGTCGCTGGCAATTCTCGCTCGATGTGCTGAGCATCTGGCGTTTACAAACCGAGGAATCTGTGGAGAACTATGCGCTGCTCAACGCCCGCGCGGCCTATACTTTCGCCATGAAGCAACCCATGACCCTCTTTGTGAAAGGTGAGAACCTCACCGCAGACCGCTACCAGATCAACTATGGTTTCCCGATGCCGAAGGCAACGGTGATGGCCGGCGTTGAGTGGCGCTTCTGAATCGCTAATAATGGGTATCTCTGAATTCTGAAACATGATTCAGAGATACTCGCAATCATATTTAACCATGAAAATCAAATCCTCTCTTATGCCTGCAGCTGTCGGACTTTGTCTGCTGGCTTCGCCAAGTTTAATGGCTGAAAATCAGGCCGATTTCAACCGGGTGATACCGCATCCGGTGGCCGTTACGACTGCTGACGGCGCGTTCATGCTCACCTCGGCGTCGCGAATCTGCTATCCCGCGGGCAATGCTCTGCTGAAATCCAATGCCGGAATGTTAGCCGGCTATATAAAGAAACTCACCGGCGCAATCCTCGCGGTAACTGACGATGCTCCCCGCGACGGCGACATAATCCTGCAGCTCAATCCTGCGGTGCTTGCTCCCGAGGGGTATCAGATAGATGTCACCCCGAAGAACCTGACCATCACGTCATCGACCCCCAACGGCGATTTCTACGGCATCCAGACCATCCGGAAGTCTCTTCTGGCTGATGCCGAACAGGATGGTGTGGCTCTGTTCCCCGCCGGTCGTGTAGTGGATCATCCCCGCTTCGGCTACCGCGGCGCGCACCTAGATGTTGCCCGTCATTTCTTCCCGCTGGACTCTGTGAAGCGTTTTATAGACATCATTGCTCTCCATAACGTCAATAAATTCCACTGGCATCTGACCGACGACCAGGGGTGGCGCGTGGAAATCCGGAAACGCCCGGAGCTGACCGTAGCCGGGGCTGTCCGCAAGGGAACTGCCATTGGCCGCGACCTCAGTTCTTCGGATTCAATCCCTTACGGTGGCTTTTACACCCAGGATGAAATCCGTGAACTCGTGGACTATGCCGCCAGGCATTATATCGAGGTCATTCCGGAAATCGACATGCCGGGCCACATGCAGGCTGCGCTTGCCGCGTATCCCTATCTCGGCTGCAAGGGTGACGGCTACGATGTCTGGCAGTCCTGGGGCGTAAGTCCGGAGGTGCTCTGCCCCGGCAATGACAGCGTATACGTTTTTGTGGAGGATGTGCTCTCGGAAATCATGGAGCTTTTCCCCGGGAAATACATCCATATCGGGGGCGATGAATGTCCTAAAGAACGCTGGGAGAAATGTCCGAAGTGTCAGGCGCTCGCCGACTCTCTCGGCCTTTATACCGACTCCGTCAGCACCCGCGAACAGAAACTGCAGACCGCGTTCATGAGCCGGGCTGTCGACTTCATCGAGAAGCACGGCCGTCGGGCCATCGGCTGGGACGAAATCCTGGAAGGGGGACTCTCGGGCGACGTTGCCGTGATGTCGTGGCGCGGTACCGAGGGGGCTGCCGACGCTGCCCGGCAGGGTCACGATGCCATCCTGACCCCGACTGACTACTGCTATTTCAACTTCTATCAGTCCGCCGACACCGACAATGAACCGCTGGCAATCGGCGGGTATGTGCCGCTGACGAAGGTTTATTCTTTCGAGCCGGTGGCCAAAGAGCTGACTCCCGAACAGGCCGGACATATTCTCGGTGCTCAGTCGAATCTCTGGACCGAATATATCTCGGAATTCTGGGGACTGGAATATATGGAACTGCCGCGTCTGGCGGCCCTGAGCGAGGTACAGTGGTGTGCCCCTGACGCCAAGGATTTCAACCGGTTTCTCGCCGCGCTTCCGACGATGCAGCGACACTATGACTCAGAGGGTTACAAGTATGGACGCCATCTTTATAATCCGCTGATATCCATGGCTCCTGACCCGGAAGGGAAGGGTATGGACGTCACCATCAACACCGTAGCCCCGGCGCCGATCCGCTACACGCTCGACGGCTCGACTCCGACCGTAAAGAGCAAACTCTACACCGGACCTTTCACGGTGAATAAGACGGCGACTGTCAAAGCGGTATCTTTCCCGGAAGGGGGCCGTTCCCGCGAAGCATCGATGCCGCTGTCGGTTCATAAGGGTTTTATGAAAAAGGTCGCTTTTAACGTAGAGCCGAACTGCTACGGCAGTCCGGAGGGTGCCTCCCTGGTACTCAATGGTCTGCGCGGTAATCTGACATTCTCCTCAGGCCAATGGGTCGGCATCCACGACAAGGATGTCGAGGCTGTCGTGGACCTTGGAGAGCCGGAAGAGGTGTCGAAAGTAGGTGTCGGAATCCTCATCGACACCTCCAACTGGATTTTCAGTCCCCGCGAGGTGGAGGTCGAAGGCTCATTGAACGGTACTGATTATCAGTCGCTTGGCAAACGGGAAATTCCTGTTCTTGAGAAAGATACCAAAGGGTCGCCACTTCTGGAATTCAGCTTCCCGCCCCTCAGATTGCAGTATATCCGCATCAAGGCACGACCGACGCAGGCCATTCCCGCCTGGCATCCCGGCCGCGGCAACTCCACCTTCATTTTCTTCGACGAATTCATCATTGAGTAATTCCCCGACTTTTCAAATTTCGGAGTATTATTGCCAGAGAACAGCACTTGAAATTGCGGTGGATGTTCCTTTGCAGTATCAAAAATAGAGAACGGACTTCGATAGACATTTCAAAATACCTGTCGAAGTCCGTTTATGTGATAGTTTTTGCGTCAGTAGCGCTTCAATTCATATTCTCTGGCGGAATAATATACTGAACTATTCCATATATGAATTTAGGCGAATGGAATGAGAATCCCAGTTTAGTACCGTCATTACGATAAGTAATTGACATTATAAGGTGGGATTCGTTTGTGTAGAAGTCGGTTGCAAACTTGTATTTCTCGACAATCCGTTTTTTAAATGCTTCCATATCGTCAGGAAAATCATCATTCGGATTATTGAGGAAAGTGAGCTTCCCCAATAGCTCATCGCTGGAGAGGTCTCTGTCGACAATCATTATGGCTTTTCTTGCTTTAAGCCCGGAAGAATTGAAAAAGTTTGGGTCAAGAGGATGTTCAATAGCGGTGCGCTCGTTGTCAATACTTAAAATGACAATTTTCCCAATCAATGATTTTAGTTTCTCGATTGAAGAGGAGTCCTCTTTGTCCCATTTGGAAACATATACTAAAGACTTGTCCTTGACACCGAATTTTTCCAATGAGCGGCCCCTAATGATAATTTTAATATATTTAAAAACGCTGATGCGCTTACCGTCCATATAGGTATGTACAGGGTAATAGCTTACAGGAAGGGTTTCCGCTACCGGAATATCTCTGTTAGGCGAACCGGCAAAAGCCGTAGGCACAGTGACGGTGGCTTTCTGCGAAAGCCACTTTATCACAAGATAAATGACGAATGCGCCCGTGACTATATATAAGGTGTTCATTTGGAGTAGTTGTTATTAGAAATAATGCGTATTCTATTGCGATTGTTCATGTTTATAGAATAACTGCAAGGTAAGCCATTTAAATACCATCATTGAAGCAAATATGCCCCAAAAACATAACTCACGTAGAAATTGGTCATGGTATCGACCAATGAAAATTGCTGTCAGTGCTAAAAATACAAACATCAGACACTGTGATGCCTTAACGTTTGTCATATTTATTTCATAACCTTTCGGTGGTCTTGTCATGGTGATAATGAAATCAAGGAAGAAGGCCGCTATCCAAATTATTAAAGGCAAGATAATCTTTTCCAGAGACATACCGAAAGAAGGAACGTCAATATCCCAGTATGTGATGATGTCATTATAAGATGAACATAACGAAACACATCCCCACAGAAATACAAAGATTACATTTCTTAGGAAAAAGATAATGGAATCTTTGTTATTGTTGTATAGGAGGCATAAATTTGTTTTTGCGTTCGCTATGGATTCCTTTATTGTCATTATAATACCACCTGTGAGGTATTGTTTTTTTAGTTCGCAAAGATAATGTTTTTTTTGATATGGCGAAGAAAATTGTGAAAAAGTAATGTGGGGTAGAGTGTGAAAAAACAAAAAAAAACGGCGGCCACCTCGGAATCGGGGTGGCCGCTGTGCTTCCTTTGGTTAAGACCGGACCGGTCAGAGATGAGTTCAGGAATCTTTGCCGTCTTTTGGTCTGGATATTTATGCGATTATATAGAGCAAAGTAAATTATGCGTTTCAGAGCAAAGTAAATTATAGGTTTTTGCTGTCGTGCTGTCGTGCAGTCTTGCAGCCTTGCGGTTTTTGCTGTCGTGCTGACAGGCGGTTGTAAGCTTATTTACTTAATTAAATTTGGTTATGGAAGCAAACAATACATATCAGAGAGGAGGGGATGCGAGAGGGGGAGGAAACCAGGCAGTGGGATATGAGCGCTGTTGGTCGGACCGGCATACTGATTAGCGGTAGTCCTTGAGCATCTTCTGGAGGCGCTGGCGGGCGAAGAAGATGCGGCTCTTGACGGTGCCGAGGGGGAGATTCATCTTCTCTGCGATTTCATTGTACTTGTAACCGGCTACGTGCATTGAGAAGGGTACGCGGTATTCTTCGGAGAAGGAGTTCACGGCCTTGGTGATTTCGCCGGCAGCCATGGAGCCTTCGGGGGTGTCGAGACCGGATTCCTGAGGGAGGTTGAGATGGTAGAGGTCTTCAGTCTGGTCGATGACTGTTGCGGAGCGCACCACTTTGCGGTAGTTGTTGATGAAGATGTTGCGCATGATGGTGAAGACCCAGCCTTTGAAGTTGACGTTTTCGATATACTTGTCTTCGTTGTCGAGGGCTTTGAGGGTGGTGTCCTGAAGAAGGTCGTAAGCGTCGTCGCGGTTAGAGGTCAGGAGGTAAGCAAAGTTCAGGAGGTTGCTTTGGAGACCGAGCAGCTTGGATTCGAAATTTTTGGAACTCATAATGATGATTTTTAGAGATGTATTGTTGATATTTTAGACGTTGTTGTGAAAAGATTTTGTAACACCTTTGTGACTACGCTGCAAATATACGAACTATTTTTGGATTGCCAAATTTTTTTGACACTTTTTTTTGCATAAAATTTTAAATTTTCCTCGATTTTGAATTTAATAATCTGAATATCAATGGATTATAGAAATGTTAAAATTTTACATCTGTGTTACAAAGTTGCGAAATTTGTCTGTAACAGATGTTGTGTATAGTGCTAATGTACTTAATATCAGTATTTTATGGTGATATAAACAATTTTTAAAGTGGAATGTTATCCTGAAATTTAACTATAAATGCAGGTTTTAACTTAAATAACAAGGCTATTTTGGAGAATTTATGCATGAAGATAGTTATAGTGTTTACAGCCTTGTTACAAAAAGCGTTGTGATGTCATGAAATCGGTAATAACCCCCGGATGTTTAAATGTTAAAAATAGTTTAAAAATACATCAAATAATAGTTGTGGTCTGAATATGTTTTGTAACATCTTTTGCGAGCTTTGTAACATCTTCTGTTGACTTTGTAACACCTTCGTCCTTCCGCAGAAGGCCGGGAATTGAAAGGCTCGGGACCGGGTCAGAACAGGGAGGGTTTGGTCTTGCGGGAGGGGTCGGCGAGGAGGGCGGGACGATTGGCGAGGTAGTTGCGAAGGTGGGTGTCGAGATAGTTGCGGAAATAGCGGGTGCCGGTGCGCTCGTTGTCGAAGAGGCTACGGAAGCGCTGGAGGGTGGTGTCGAGAACCTGATTCCGGTCGGCGAGTTCCACGGATTGCTCTACGAGGGCGGCGATCCCTTTCTCGAGTGTGTCGGAGTAATAGAACGAGATTTCGAAGAGCATTCCGTAATTTATTACCTTGAAGAGAAGGTCGAGTTCGGCCTGGAACCCGGGCTGAAAGGCTGCGAACTCTTTGAGCTGCGACCGGATGAAGCTGATGCGTGCTTTGGAATATCCGCCGCGTTTGGAGCGCTTCAGCTCCTTGATTATATTATTGAGAAATTTCTCGGTCAGTTTGGCGATGTCGGGGTCGAGGTAAAATTCATAGTATTCCTTAATCTCCTTGCGGGCTGTGTATGACTCCAGGATAAGGTTAATCAGTTCCTCCTTGTCGAGGTTGGCAAGTTCCTTTTTTAAAGCTGCTTTAGACATGGTCGGGGTTTGACTGGGGCGTTAAAACTTGGGCAAAAGGGGAGATGTGTCAGAAATCTATGGTGAGGCGGACGTTGAACTGACGGCGGGTCAGGTAGTTGGGCACGGCATACTGGATGGAGTTGACGTCGGTGACCCAGTAGTAGCTCGAGACGTTGGAGATGTCGAGCAGGTTGAACACATCCACGCCGAGCCAGATGCTCTTGAAATAGCGGTGGAGACCCGAGCGGCTTTCCCCCTCGCCGAGAGGGGAGAGGAGCGCGTAGTTCAGGCCTACGTCCACGCGCTTGTAGGCGGGCTGACGGAAGTAACCTTTGTCGCGCGAGGAGTGAGGGGCCGTGGTGGGGAGACCGTCGGAGAAGATGCCGCGGAGCGAGAACTTCAGCTTCGGAAATTTCGGGAAGTAGTCAGTAAAGAAGAGACCGAAGGAGTAGCGCTGGTCGGTAGGACGGGGCACGGACACGCCGTTGAGGTTCTCTGTGGCTTTCATCAGGGAGAAGGAAATCCAGGAATCGGACCCGGGCACGAACTGGCCGAACAGTTTCAGGTCAAGCCCCAGGGTGTAGCCGTCGGAGGAGTTGACACCGTCGTAGACCACGCGGAGGTTGTCGATTTCGTAGGGGATAAGCCTGTTGAGTTTCTTATAATATGCTTCGCCGGAGAGCTTGAAGGGGCGTCCCATGGCGCGGAATGTGTAGTCTCCGCCGAGGATGAAGTGGATGCTCTGCTGCGACTTGATGTCGCTGTTCAGCCGGATTATGGTGTTGCCGTCGGCGTCGGTCACCGGCTGCCGGAACTCCTTGTAGAAGGGTTGCTGGTAATAGAGACCGGTGGCGAAACGGAAGGTCAGGGCGTTGTTGCGCTCGGGAATAAAGGCGACGTTGACGCGCGGCGACACCAGGAATTCTTTGTTGAAATCCCAGTAGGAAAAACGGAGGCCGCCGTTCAGCACGAAGTAGCCCAGCGAGGAGTTCATGCGGTAGGAGTCCGCGAGGTAGAACGCCATGCGGGTGGTGTTCAGGTCGTGATTCGAGGTCAGGTTATAGATCATGCGGATGTTCTGACCGTCGGAGGGGAGGGTGTAGCCGGCCGAATCGCGGAGCTCATACTCGCGGGTGCGCTCCATGATTTTCTGCGTGTTGAAGTTTACGCCGTAGGAAAGCGTGTGGTTGCCGATGGCGGTGTTGCCGCTCAGACCGAGGGAGAACACCGAGATTTTCAGGCGGTTGCGGGCATGTTCGTGGTAGCGGCCCACGCCGAGTTCGCCGCCGATGGCGTTGTCGGGGTCGCCGCCGCCGGTGGTGCCGGCGCGGTCGAGCCAGTATTCACCGAGGATGTCGTAGGCCACGAGCTCATTGGTCAGGAAGCCCGAGGCCAGAAGGTTCAGGCGGGTGGACCGGGCAGGCTGATACTCGAGGTTCAGCGCGCCGAAATATGTTTCGAAACGGTCCTTCTCGCCGCCGTCGAAGTATACCTTGAACTGCTTGGCGTCGGTTGAGGTGCCGAAGTTCGTTTCGCGGCTGACAGGGGTGAACTTATAGTTGTTGATGGCGATGTTGCCGAGGAACGAGACCTTCCATTTCCTGTTGATTTTCAAGACCAGATTCGTCTGATAATCAAAGAAGTTGGGGTCGTATTCCCCCTTGTCCTCCAGTGAGCTGAGCAGCGAGGCGTTGCGTTTGTAGCGGACGCCGTGGAGCTGCGAGAATTTCCCTTTGGCCTGTCCGAGGGTGAGGCTGGCACCCATCAGCGAGGCCCCCAGGGAGCCTTCGAAGGCTTCCGGCTCGCGGTAGGTGATGTCGAGGGCCGACGACATCTTGTCGCCGTACTCCACGCCGAAACCGCCGGTCGAGAAGGAGATGGCATCGACCATCCCCGGGTTTATTACCGAGAGTCCCTCCTGCTGGCCCGAGGTGATGAGCTGCGGGCGGTAAACCTCTGTGCCGTTGATATATACGGAGTTCTCGTCGTATGTGCCGCCGCGCACGGAGTACTGGCTCGACATTTCGTTGCTGGAGTTCACGCCGGCCAGGGTGGCGAGCATTGACTCTACGGAGCCGCCTGAGGCGTCGGCGGCGAGTTTGTAGGAGTTCTGGTCGAGCACCTGCATCTGGCCGGTCTGCTTGCGGAAGTCGGTGACCTCGATTTCGGTCAGCGCATGGTCCTTGGTTTTCAGACGTACGTTCAGCGCGAGGTCACCCTTGGGCTTGATAAGCTGGCGGCGCAGTTCCTCGTAACCGATGCAGGTGAAAACCACGGTCATGGTGTCGGTCTGCGGGGCGGAGAGGCGGAAGGTGCCGTCGAGCCCGGTGGTGGTTCCGATGGCAGTGCCGGCGATTCTGACGGTTACGAACTCCAGAGGCTGGAGATCCATGTCGGTGACTTTGCCGTGCACCTGAACCTGCGCCAGTATTTCCAGCGGTAGCAGCGATAGCAGGAAAAAGAATATAAATCGGGGAAATATATTTGCAGATTTCATTTGGATTCAAAGAAAATGAAGCCCCGCGGGGGCGGGTGGGAATATCCTCAACAGATATAACGGTAAAAACACACATTAATTATATATGGGGCGAGAAAACTGTAATAGGGTTGGCTGTTTCGCGAAAAGTTCGTAAATTTGCGTAAGATTTCAAAAGCTATGATTAAATTATCGTTGCCACATCTGGCAGGAAAAGAGAAAGAATATGTAGATCAGGCAGTTGAGTCCACATGGATTGTGCCTCTGGGCCCGTTTGTCGATGAGTTTGAGAAGCGGATTGACGCCTTCATGGGCGACGGCTGCGCCGTGGCGCTGTCAGCCGGTACGGCTGCCATACACCTCGGTCTGGTAATGGCCGGAGTTAAGGCCGGCGACGAGGTGATCTGTCAGTCGATGACCTTCTCAGCGAGCTGCAACCCTATAGTGTATCTCGGCGCGAAGCCGGTGTTCGTGGATAGCGAACTTTCCACCTGGAATCTCGACCCGGAGCTGCTGGAGGAGGCCATTCTGGACCGCAAACGGGTCACCAGACGCTACCCGGCGGCCATAGTGCCGGTGCATCTCTACGGCATGCCCGCACAGATGGACAAGGTCATGGAGATAGCTCGGCGCTACGGCATCCCCGTGGTCGAGGACGCTGCCGAGGCTCTCGGTTCGGAGTTTGACGGCCGCAAATGCGGCACGTTCGGCGAGTTCGGCGCCTTGAGTTTCAACGGCAACAAAATCATCACCACCTCCGGAGGTGGCGCGCTGATTTGCCGTACCGAGGAGGAGGCTGCGCGCGTGCGGTTCCTTTCGACCCAGGCTCGCGAGAACAAGCCGTACTATTATCACAAGACAATCGGATATAACTACCGCCTGAGCAACGTGTCGGCTGCTATCGGCTGCGCGCAGATTGAGGAACTGGAGTGGCGCGTGAACCGTCGCCGCGAAATCCATGAGCTTTATGCTCAGGGATTTAAGGGCGTAGATGGGGTAGAGGTGCACTCGAATCCTTCGGAGCGCTACAATTCCAATTTCTGGCTGACGACGGTGCTTTTCGACCCTGCAAAGGTGAGCGTGACGCCCGACGGAATCCGTCTGTCACTGCTGGAAAAGGGTATCGAAACACGCCTGCTGTGGCGCCCGATGCATCTGCAGCCGGTTTATGCCGAAGCTCCGTACTATGCATCGAAGGAGACTGTTAACGGTGTGAAGACCAGCGGAGTAGGAGAGTGGCTTTTTGATCGCGGTCTCTGTCTGCCCAGCGGTTCGTCGCTTACCGACGACGAAATCCGTCAGGTAATCGAGGCTGTAAAAGCGATTGTTGCTCAGTGAGTTACGAGACCGTAAATGTAGCTCAGTGAATTACCGAGATCCCGTGTGGAAATTCCCGTTCAAGGTCAAATCAATTTTAATGCACAATTTGTTATAATTGGTAAAAGTAAACTGCATCCTATGATTGTTTTCGACCTTGATGACACATTATATAAGGAGGCGGACTTCGTGGCGTCCGGTTGTCGGGCTATCGCGGCGGCCGCGCACGAGGCTTGTCCGGCCCTGAGTGCTGCCGACGCCTTGGAAATCATTCGCTCAGGCGACTCAACTTCTGCGGGATTCGACGCATTGCTGGCTGAAATTCAGCGGCTTTCGCCCGGTAATCCATTTGGAATCAGTGAATTATTGCGCGTATATCGTTTCCATAAGCCCGATATTTCGCTTTCGCCGGAAGTCCGCGACACCCTGAATTTGTTGCAGCGCGCCGGAATCCGCATGGGATTGATTACTGATGGCCGTGCCGCTACTCAGCGTGCGAAAATCCAGACTCTCGGGCTGGAACAATATTTCGCGCCTTCGAATATCATAATCTCCGCAGAGATTGGCGCCGACAAAACCACGCCGACTCCCTTTGAGGAAATGATGAAGCGGAATACGGAGCACGCGGCACCGGATGGTCTATCGGATGGAAAGCGGCACAATTTGTCGGCGAATGAAGATGGGCAGCTTGTTTCCGGCGACCACGGATTTGTTTATGTCGGAGATAATCCGGCAAAAGATTTTCTTTGGCCGAATCGGCTCGGCTGGCAAACATTCATGCTTCGTGACACAACCGGCCGTAACATATACCCACAGACAATCCCGGAATTATCCCCGGATTACGCCCCGCAGCACGAAATCCGCGATCTACACGATTTAATCCGACTCTCCGATTGACATGATTTAATCCGACTCTCCATGCCGTGACGCCGAGTCCCCCGATTGTTACATAATGTGGATTATGTTAAATAGGGTTTAGGCGATATTGCGGATGGGCCTTTTTCCCGCCCCTATCCGGAGGTAAACGGGATTCTGACAGTAAAAATGTGATTTAGGCAGCGTGTCATCATTCAAATAATGAAAAATGTGATTTAGGCAGCGTGTCATCATTCAAATAATGAAAAATGGAACAACATAATATAATGGTTCAGACTGAGGAATTGCCGGTGGAGCGGCATCCGTGGGAACCGTGGATCCCTCAGGGAGCTAAGGTGCTGATCATGGGAACTTTTCCTCCGGCACCGAAGCGCTGGAGTATGGACTTTTATTACCCGAACCGTACGAATGATTTCTGGAAGGTTTGCGGTCTGATTTTTTTCGGTAATCCGGAGGCCTTATATATTAAGGAGGAAAAGCGTTTCAACCTGTCGGCAATCAAGGAGCTGCTTAACGATCGCGGGATTGCGCTGAGCGATACCGCTCGCGAGGTCCGTCGTCTCAAGGGTAATGCTTCGGATAAGTTTCTCGAGATTTTGAAGCCCGTGCCGCTGTTCGAGATGCTTGCTCAAATGCCTGAATGTCACACTGTTGCGACTACCGGGGAGAAGGCTGCCGGTGTTGTGGCCGAGCTGACCGGAACCCCTGTGCCGAAGATGGGCGAAATGGTTGTGACGACCTCCTCCCCCACCCTGAATATATGGCGCATGCCCTCCACTTCGCGTGCTTTCCCGATGCGTCTGGAGCAGAAAGCCGAATACTATCAGCGTCTTTTCCACGCCGTCGGAATCATTTGAAACCGTAATAACGTTGTACGAATGAAACAGCAATAACGTTGTACGAATGAACCAGCAATGACGTGGTGCAAATCTATTAATTCATTGAAATAAAACCGTTTATGTTACTCGATATTTTGATTTTGGTTTTGGGATTGGTCCTGATTTTGGCCGGGGCTAACTTTATGACCGATGGTTCGGTCGGGATTGCCCGGCGTCTGGGACTGTCGGATTTTATTATCGGACTGACAATCGTGTCGATGATGACCAGTGCTCCGGAACTTGTGGTTTCCATTACCAGTGCTGTCAATGCCTCGACCGAGATGGCCGTCGGCAACATCGTCGGCAGCAATATTTTCAATATCCTCGTTATTGTCGGAATCTGTGCCATGATCAAACCGATCAAAATCGAAGAGGGAATGTTGGTAAACGAGATTCCGCTGGTGCTGTTATCCTCTGTAGCACTGCTGATTATGGGAGCTGCGCCCATCATCGACGGCTCCGCCCCGGTGCTGACCCGCGTCGACGGTCTGATTCTGCTGCTGTTTTTCGCGGTATTCATGCGCTACACCTTCGCCAGCGCGCAGAAAGCCAAATTGTCGCCGGCAGCCGACATGGCTGAGACAGGTGCAGCCATCGACGGGGAGGTCAGTGAAAAGAAGGATGAGACCAGGCAGATGCCCGTCTGGAAGGCACTCCTGCTGGTTTTCGGAGGTCTGGCCGGCCTGGTTTTCGGCGGTCAGTGGTTCGTCGACGGTGCCACGGGTGTTGCCCGCGCGCTTGGATGGTCTGAAGCGTTGATCGGTCTGACAATCCTCGCCGCCGGCACGTCGCTGCCCGAACTTGCAACATCGGTGGTTTCCGCTTGCAAAGGCTTTCCCGGCATCTGCATCGGCAACGTCATCGGGTCGAACATCTTCAATATCTTCTTTGTGCTCGGCTGTACGGCAACAGTGAAACCGCTGGAGTTCGGCGGCATCAATATGCTTGATCTGACAGTGCTTACGGTTGCGAGCCTGCTGTTCTGGACCTTCGGATGGTTCTTCGGCAACAAAACCATCAAGCGCACCGAAGGTGCCGTGATGTTCCTTTTCTACGTCAGCTACATCGTCTACCTCTACACCCGGATTCCGGCGTAAGCTACCCCCGGATCCCCGTGTCAGATAGGAAAAACAGTTCCGAGAGACAGCCCGGAAGTTTAGCATCGTTTTTTTCGCTTCGATTTTTAGAAAAAGTTGAAGCGGTATGGTTGTTTTCTTCAAATATTTGCTATATTTGCAGTGCCAAATATTTATCAACCATGAAGAGACGAATAATTGAATGTGTGCCCAACTTCAGTGAGGGGCGCGACCCTCAGGTTATCAACGCTATAGTCAATGCAATAACCCTCGACGGCAAGGCCAAGGGGGTATGGATGCTTGACGTCGACCCGGGCGAAGCCACCAACCGCACGGTCGTAACTTTCGCCGGCGAACCCGAGGCTGTGGTCGAGGCCGCATTCCGCGGAATCAAGCGCGCCTCGGAACTGATTGATATGCGCAACCACCACGGCGCCCACCCCCGAATGGGAGCTACCGATGTCTGCCCTCTCGTCCCCGTCAGCGGCGTCACACTTCAGGAATGTGCCGCTATGGTCCGGCAGCTCGGTCAGCGTGTGGCCGACGAGCTCGGCATCCCCGTATATGCTTACGAGGCTTCCTGCCTGAGGCCCGAGCGCAAGAACCTGGCTGTATGCCGCAAGGGGGAATATGAAGCACTGGCGCAGCGGCTCGGCACCCCTGCCGAGGGAGCCGACTACGGCGACCGTCCGTTTGACGAAGCCATCGCCCGCACCGGCGCTTCGGCCATCGGTGCCCGCGACTTCCTGATTGCCGTGAACTTCAACCTGAACACCACCTCCACCCGCCGCGCCAACGCCATCGCCTTCGATGTCCGCGAAAAGGGACGTCCACAGCGCGAAGGGGGCAAGCTCACCGGCAAACCCTTGAAGGACGCCAACGGCAAGCCCCTGATGATTCCCGGCACTCTGAAAGCTACAAAGGCAATCGGCTGGTATATCGACGAATACGGTATCGCTCAGGTGTCGATGAACATTACTGACGCCAACGTTACTCCGCTCCACGAAGCCTTCGACGAGGTCTGCCGCGCAGCACGTCGCCGCGGCATCCGTGTCACCGGCGCCGAAATCGTCGGACTCGTTCCCAAAAAATCGCTGATTGAGGCCGGCAAGCATTATCTCCGTCTGCAGCAGCGTTCGCTCGGCATCCCCGAAGAGGAGATTATCAAGACCGCCATCCGATCCATGGGTCTCGACGAACTCAAGCCGTTCAACCCCGGCGAGAAGGTTATCGAATACCTTATCGACAGCCGCAACGAAGCCTCCGGCAAGAAACTTATAGATCTGACCTGCAAGGAGTTCGCCTACACTACAGCCTCCGAGGCTCCCGCACCCGGCGGCGGTTCGGTATCGGCTTACATGGGCTCGCTCGGGGCTGCTCTCGGAGCCATGGTCGCTAACCTTTCGGCCCACAAGCCCGGCTGGGACGACCGCTGGGAATTCTTCTCGGACTACGCCGTCAAGGGGCTCGAAATCCAGGAACGCCTGATGGAGCTCGTCGACGAGGACACCGAGGCTTTCAACCGTATCATGGCCGCGTTCTCCCTCCCCAAGGGGACGCCCAAGGAGCAGGAAACCCGCCGCACGGCAATCGAGGAGGCTACAATCCACGCCGCCCGTATCCCTCTGGCAACGATGAAAACCGCTTTCAAGGCTTTCGATATCCTCGAGGCTATGGCCGGTGAGGGTAACCCCAACTCGGTCAGCGATGTCGGTGTAGGCGCTCTCGCCATCCGGTCGGCAATCCTCGGCGCGCAGCTCAATGTCCGCATCAATGCCGCCTCAATCAACGACCGCAAACTCGCTCAGGAGCTGATTGACGACGCCGATGAAGTCGCCGCATACGCCATATCCCGCGAGCAGGGAATCCTGAACATCGTCAACAACGTAATCGACCGATAACAGCCCGGCTATCCGGTTGACAGTAGATTATAAACGGCTGAAAGTCAGCACTCCTCCCCTATTAACTCACCAATCAGATTTTCCCGATGGAAACCAGAATAGAACCCACTCTCGAAGAGTTTCAGAACGATTTGCGGCAGGGTATCCCCTCGCCGCTCCCCCCCGCTGTCGAACGCGACCCGAACGTATGCCATGCTCCCCGCCGCAAGGATATCCTCTCCAAGGAGCAGAAGGAACTTGCCCTGCGCAATGCCCTCCGCTATTTCCCTGCCGAGCTCCACGCCGAACTCGCCCCGGAATTCGCTGCCGAGCTCCGCGATTACGGACGTATATATATGTATCGTCTCCGTCCGCAGTATCCGATGCACGCCCACCCCATTTCGGATTATCCGGCAAAGTCGAAACAGGCTGCCGCAATCATGCTGATGATTCAGAACAACCTCGACCCGGCCGTGGCTCAGCATCCCCATGAACTGATCACCTACGGCGGCAACGGCGCCGTGTTCCAGAACTGGGCGCAGTATCGTCTGGTGATGAAATACCTCAGCGAGATGACCGACGAGCAGACCCTTGTGATGTACTCCGGTCACCCCCTCGGTCTGTTCCCCTCACACAAGGAGGCTCCCCGCGTGGTGGTCACCAACGGCATGGTTATCCCGAACTATTCCAAGCCCGATGACTGGGAACGTTTCAACGCCATGGGTGTGTCGCAGTATGGGCAGATGACCGCCGGATCTTATATGTACATCGGTCCGCAGGGTATCGTTCACGGCACGACCATCACGGTTCTCAACGCCGGCCGGGGCCATCTCCCCGAGGGGGAAACCTCGCTGCGCGGTATGCTGTTCGTGACCTCCGGTCTCGGCGGTATGTCGGGCGCTCAGCCCAAGGCCGGAAATATCGCGGGGGTTGTCAGCGTAACCGCTGAAATCAACCCCGAGGCTGTCGAAAAGCGCTATCGTCAGGGGTGGGTCGATGAAATCCACACCGACCTCGACGAGCTGATTCCCCGCATCCGCAAGGCTGTAAAGGAGAAGGAGGTCGTTTCTCTGGCTTACAACGGCAACGTCGTTGACCTCTGGGAACGTTTGGCCGACGAGGATATCAAGGTGAACCTCGGTTCCGACCAGACTTCGCTCCACAACCCCTTCGCCGGAGGGTACTACCCTGCCGGATTCAGCTTCGAGGAATCGCGCCGCATGATGGCCGAGGAACCGGAACGTTTCCGCGGCGAGGTTGAGGCTTCGCTCCGCCGTCAGGTCGCAGCAATCAACAAATTAGCTGCCCGGGGAATGTATTTCTTCGACTACGGCAATGCCTTCCTGCTGGAATCCTCCCGCGCCGGAGCCGACGTGCTCCGCGAAGATGGTTCTTTCCGCTATCCCTCTTACGTTCAGGATATCATGGGTCCGAAATTCTTCGACTACGGCTTCGGTCCCTTCCGCTGGGTCTGCACTTCGGGCAAGCCTGAGGACCTCCGCGTCACCGACGAACTGGCCGCCGAGGTGCTCGACGACCTGCTCCAAAACGCCCCCGAGGATATCCGCGGTCAGCTCGCCGACAACCTCCACTGGATCCGCGAGGCCAGCGCCAACCGTCTGGTTGTCGGTTCGCAGGCCCGAATCCTGTATGCCGACGCAGTGGGCCGCATCCGCATAGCCCTGGCCTTCAACAAGGCAATCCGCGAAGGGCGCATCTCCGCTCCTGTGGTTCTCGGCCGCGACCATCATGACGTCTCCGGCACCGATTCTCCCTACCGTGAAACCTCCAACATCACCGACGGCTCGCAGTTCTGCGCCGATATGGCCGTGCAGAACGTTATCGGCGACTCCTTCCGCGGCGCAACCTGGGTATCGCTCCACAACGGTGGTGGCGTAGGCTGGGGCGAGGTCATCAACGGCGGCTTCGGCATGGTAATCGACGGCTCCGACGAGGCCGACACCCGCATCCGCCGCATGCTCCTCTGGGATGTCAACAACGGCATCGCCCGCCGCTCATGGGCCCGCAACAAGGGTGCCTACGACGCCATCCGCCGCGAAATGGAGCGCACCCCCGACCTCCGTGTCACCCTCCCGAATTTCGCCGACGACTCCCTGATCGCCTCCGCCCTCACCTCCGCCGGCTTCTGATTCCCGCCTGCGCCAGTTTCTGATTCCCGTTTCCGCTGGCTTTCTGATTCCCGCCTCCGCCGGCTTCTGAAATTTTGTGCTGACTGAGCTAAAATTTTTGTCCCGGCCCCGAGCTTCAGCTCGGTCCCTACCCCAGTTTTTTACCTATTTACCCCCCCGAATTCAATGGAAATCCATCATATCTCCTCAGAACACCTTTCAATCGAGCGCGTCGGCGAAATCCTCGACCGACATTGCCGCCTTGAATTAAGTGACAGCGCCGTCAAGGCCATCACCGACTGCCGCGAGTTCCTTGACAAAAAAATGGAATCGCAGAAAGAACCGATTTACGGCATCACCACCGGTTTCGGCTCGCTCTGCAACATCTCCATCGACCCCGAATCCCTCTCCCAGCTGCAGAAAAACCTGGTCATGAGCCACTCCTGCGGCACCGGCCCTGAGGTTCGCCCTGAGATTGTGAAACTTATGCTGCTGCTGAAGGCGCAGTCGCTCAGTTACGGCCATTCGGGCGTGCAGCTCGTCACCGTGCAGCGTCTGCTCGACTTCTACAACAACGACATCCTCCCCGTCATCTACAGCCAGGGGTCCCTCGGAGCCTCCGGCGACCTTGCCCCGCTGGCCCACCTCTCGCTCCCGCTTCTCGGTCTCGGCGAGGTATATTATAAAGGTGAAAAACGCGCCTCGGCCGATGTTCTCAAGGAGTTCGGCTGGGAACCGATCACGCTGCGCTCCAAGGAGGGACTCGCCCTGCTCAACGGCACCCAGTTCATGAGTGCACATGGCGTATGGGCGCTCCTGAAATCCGGACGACTCCTCCGGCAGGCCGACGAGATCGGTGCCATGTCGCTTGAGGCCTTCGACGGCCGCATCGAGCCGTTCGGACCGCAGGTAAATGAGGTCCGGAACCACGTCGGTCAGGTCGAAACCGCCACTGAATTCCGCCGTCTCCTCGAAGGCAGCCGCCTGATTGCCCGCCACAAGGTTCACGTTCAGGATCCCTACTCTTTCCGCTGCATCCCGCAGGTTCACGGCGCCGCCAAGGACTCCTTCCGTTTCGTCCACGACCGCCTTGAGGAGGAGATCAACGCTCCGACCGACAACCCCACGATCTTCCCCGAAGATGACATCATAGTCTCCGCCGGAAACTTCCATGGCGAGCCTATCGCGCTGCCCATGGATTTCCTCGCCGTTGCCATGGCTGAAATCGCAAGCATCTCGGAGCGAAGGATTTACCAGCTGATTTCCGGTCAGCGCGGCCTCCCCTCGTTCCTCGTAGCCCAGCCCGGTCTGAACAGTGGTTTCATGATTCCGCAGTACACTGCCGCCTCGATTGTCAGCCAGTCGAAGGGACTTTGCTGGCCGAATTCGGTCGACACCATCCCCTCGTCGCAAGGTCAGGAGGACCACGTTTCGATGGGTGCCAATGCCGCTACGAAACTCTGCCGCGTGGTCGACAACACCGAGCGCGTGCTCGCCATCGAGCTGTTCAACGCCGCCCAGGCCCTCGATTTCCGCGGTGTCGCCGAGTCGTCGGAACCAATCCGCAATCTCCACGCGCAGTTCCGCGAGAGGGTGCATTTCGTTGACGTCGACTGCCCGATGTACCCCCTGATTCAGGCATCTGTCGACTTTCTGCAGGGGAAATAAATTCTTTTCCTGCGAAAGTTTGACCCAGTTTCAAACCCGACAAATTTCCCGCCGGACGCGCAAATCCACGGTCCGGCGGGATTCAGAAATCTATGAGAGGTAAGACTTTACTGATAAATATCGGCCGTCTTTACGGCTGCTACGACTCCGCCCCCGGCGTTCTGAAAGGGGAGGCTATGAACCATGTCCCTTCGATCGAGGAAGCTTTCGTGGCGATTGAAGATGAACGGATTGCGTCGTTCGGTCCGATGTCGGAGCTGCCCGACAAGGATTCGTTCAGGCAGATTATCAACGTCTGTCACGGCGATGTGTTCCCCTGTTTCTGCGACTCCCATACCCATCTGGTTTACGCCGGGAGCCGCGACGGCGAGTTCCGCGACAAGATTGCCGGACTATCCTACGAGGAGATTGCGCGACGCGGCGGCGGTATTCTGAATTCCGCCGACCTGCTGGCCGAAACCTCTGAGGATGAGCTGTTTAAATCGGCTGAAAAGCGTCTGCGCCAGTGTGCTGCCGGTGGTACAGGTGCCATTGAAATCAAGAGTGGCTACGGACTGACCACGGAGTCGGAGCTGAAAATGCTCCGCGTGATCCGCCGTCTGCGCGAGGCTTATCCGCAGCTCGAAATTCGTGCGACGTTCCTCGGTGCCCATGCCGTAGGCCGTGCCTACAAGGGACGCCAGAGTGAGTACGTCGACCTGATAATCAATGAGATGCTCCCTGCTGTGGCTAAGGAGGGTCTGGCTGATTTCGTCGATGTTTTCTGCGACGAAGGTTTCTTCACTGTCGGGGAGACCGACCGGATTCTGAAGGCTGCCGCTGCCCTGAACATCCCCCCGAAGATTCATGCCAACGAACTGGCTGTCTCGGGCGGCGTGGAGGTCGGCGTGGCCAACAACGCCCTGTCGGTGGACCATCTTGAGCGTATTGCCGCCCCGCAGATCGAGGTGTTGAAGAGTTCGTCGACCATCCCGACGATGCTCCCCGGAGCGTCGTTCTTCCTCGGCATGCCCTACGGTATCGCACGTCAGGTGATTGCCGCCGGACTTCCCCTGGCGCTCGCTTCGGACTACAATCCCGGCAGCTCCCCCTCGGGTTCGATGCGGTTCGTCAGCTCGCTGGGTTGCTTCAGAATGAAGCTCACCCCCGAGGAATCACTGAACGCCGTAACGGTCAACGGCGCCGCTGCGATGGGCATGAAGGATATCGGCGCAATCTTCCCCGGAGCTTTCGCCTCGATGTTCATCACCGAACCACTCCCCTCTCTGGCTTATCTGCAATATGCTTACACTGAGCCGGTTATCAAACGTGTAATCCTGAAAGGCCGCTCGCTTTAATCCCATTTCCGCCTGCGGCTCCGGCCGCTCTTTAACCACATCAATGCAACGCAAAGGCAAACTGTATTTCCGCTACGGCACCATGGGCTCGGCCAAAACCGCCCTGTTGCTGACTACCGCATATAATTTCGAGGAGCGCAAAATCCGCTACCTCTGCATGAAACCCGCGGTCGACACCCGCGAAACCAAGAATGTAATCCGCTCGCGAATCGGCATCGAACGCGAATGTAAATGGATCCTTCCCGACACCGACCTCTATGATTTCGCCAAGAAATATTTCCGCGAAACCGGCGAGGTGGTCGACTGGTTTCTGGTCGACGAGGCGCAGTTCCTCTCGAAACAGCAGGTCGACCAGTTGTCGATGATTGTCGACGATTTCGGCTCGAACGTAATCTGCTACGGCCTCCGCACCGACTTCCAGACCCATCTGTTCGAAGGTTCCCAGCGACTGTTTGAAATCGCCGACACTATCGATGAAATCAAGTCGACATGTACCTGCGGCCATAAAACTATCGTCAACGCCCGTATCGACGCCAACGGTGACATCATCACCGAGGGGCAGCAGGTGGAGATCGGCGGCGACGACCGCTATATAGCCGTCTGCCGCAAGTGCTGGCGCAACAAACGCATCGCTCAGGCCGAAAAGCTCTCCCTCCCCCTCTTCGACGAGGAGGATCTCCCAAACTCCGCTGAGTTGTAGCGGTTTACGTAATATTGCATACGGACGTGCCTTCGGCGCATGGAACCTCGCAAAATGAACTTCCGGCACGTTGAACTTCGCGAAATGAAATTCTGATATGATTTTAGTTGCGTCGGATAAATTCAAGGGAACATTCACCGCCCGGGAAATCAATGAACTGATTGCCGGGCGTGTTCGTGAACTGTATCCCGGCGAGGAGGTCGTCACCCTTCCGATGGCCGACGGCGGCGAAGGAACCGCCGAGGCTCTCGCCCTCCGCTTCGGTCTGGAGCGTAGAGTTATTGAAGGCAAAAATCCTCTTGGTCAGGATTGCAAATTTGAATATTACGAAGGGAGGGAAATTGTGGCTGTCGATTCAGCCGCGGTTGTCGGCCTTTCGACTTTTCCCGGAGATTTTACCCCAGCGCCGCTTGCATCCACATCTTTATATCTCGGCAAACTCATTGACCGGCTTCTTCGCGAAGGCAACCGGCAAATCTTCCTCGGCATCGGTGGCACCATGACCGTGGACGGCGGCATAGGTTTCTTCAGTGCCCTCGGCTTCCGTTTTCTTGACAGCAGCGGTCGTGAGATGGAGGTTTTGAATCCACAGTTATTATCTTCCATCGCTAAAGTTACAGCACCCGAACGTGACTTCTCCCGTCTGACCGCCCTCGCCGACGTCGATGTCCCCCTGACGGCCCCGACAGACCAGCTCTCCTCCCTCAGTTTTGCCGCGCAAAAAGGTGTTAAGCCATCCGAAATCCAGACCCTCCGGTCAGGGCTCGAAAATTTCCGGCACGCAAGTCAATCCCTCTCCTCCACTCCGCACTTCAACGGCGCCGGCGGCGGCCTCGGCTATGCCGTTTCCATCCTTTCCGGCGCAAGGCTTCTCCCCGGCGCTGAATATCTCCTCGGCGACACCATCTCACGACTACGCCCCAGCCGCATCTTCACCGGTGAAGGCCGTTTCGACGAGCAGTCATTCGGCGGCAAAGTAACCGGCACGATTCTGGCCCAATCCGCCCCCCTCGGCATCCCCGTACATATCATCTGCGGCTGCACCACCAACCCCATCCTCCCCTCCAATGCAACCCTCACCCTCCTCTCCGACTTCCGCACAACAAAAACGCCCGGGCGGATGGCTCGGGCGCTTTGATGGATTTGAAATGAATTCGCGATAACGGGAATTCAATGATGATTTCCTTGTGGATAATCCGGGGGGATAATCAGAGTGGATAATCAGTGTGGATAATCAGTGTAGATAATCCGGGGGATTACTGGAGGGTACCCTGATTGGCCTGGTCGATCATCTGCTGGTTGGCGGTGATGTAGATTTCGACACGGCGGTTCTGGGCACGGCCGGCGGCGGTGTCGTTGGAAGCTACGTAGTCAGCCATGGGGACACCCTGATAGCTCAGACGGGGCTGGGCGATGCCGCTGTCGAGCAGGAATGTCTCAACTGCGAGGGCACGGCCGTTGGCAACCTTGGTGTTGGCAGCCATGGAACCGGTGTTGTCGGTGTAGCCGTAGATCTGGACGTTGGTTTCGGGATTCTGCTTCAGCGAAGCGGCGAACTGGGCGAGCTCGGTCTGGGCGCTGGCGCTCAGGGTTGTGCCGTTGGTGGGGAAGAGGATACCGCCGGGGAATGTAACCTTGATGGCAGCGAGGCCGTTCTGGTCCTGAACCTGCTCAACCTGAGCGTCTTTCAGCTGGGCCTGAAGTTCCTTGGCCTGCTTGTCCATGCGGTTGCCGATGAGAGCACCTGCACCTGCACCTACTGCCGAACCGATGGCTGCACCGATGCCTGCGCCTTTACCGCCCCCGATGAGGGCGCCGATACCTGCGCCGAGGGCGCCGCCGCCACCGCCGCCGATGAGGGCGCCTTTGCCGGTGTTGGACATCGAGTTACATCCGGTGAGTAGCATGCCGGCTGCCACCAGTCCTAAACAAAGAGTTTTTAAAGTTTTCATTGTCGGAATTATTTAATGTGAATTATTTCGGTTATAATTTAGACCGGGGTGACATCAAAAGGATTATTCCGGGGATTATCCTTTCTGTAAGTTATAAACAAACCTGACGGGGTGTTTGTCGATTTAAATTGCAAAGTTAACAACTTTTTATTAATATTTACAATATACGTCGGAAAATTTGGAAAAAACAACCAAGTTAACTAACTTTGTAGTCACAACGGCGTTAATATTACATCAGTTGGCGCGGTATATGCCCTGCCGGCAACGCCAAATCATCGCGATTTCAATAACTTTACAATATCATAAACAACTTTACAATATCATAAAGGATATCATGCTTAAGAAAATTCTTTCCATTTCGGGTAAGCCCGGACTGTTCCGTCTGGTTAACCGTGGCAAAAATATGCTGATCGTAGAAAATCTCGCAACAGGCCGCCGTACCCCCGCCTACGCCTCCGACAAGGTTGTTTCGCTCGGCGATATCTCCATCTACACTACCGCTGACGAGGATGCTCCCCTTTACGACGTCCTCGAGAAGGTCAAGGAAGCCAACAACGGCGAACAGATCGACGTGAAGGCTCTGGGCGACGACGCTGCCGTGCGCGCTTACTTCAAGACCATTCTTCCCGACTTCGACGAAGACCGCGTCTACACCACCGACATCCGCAAGCTCTTCTCGTGGTACAACCAGCTGGTTGCCGCCGGAGTCAAGGACTTCAAGGAGAAGGAACTTGCTCAGGACCAGGCTGCTGAAGCTGCCGAGAAGGCCGACGAGGCCCAGACGGCCAAGTAATCAGGCCTCTGACTGTCCCTCGGAATCCTGATGGACCTGTACGGCAGGATTAAGCCAGAATTCTTTTCGTCCACACTTTAATTTTTTGCTTATGAACAAATATTTTGCAGAAGCTGTCGGCACCATGTTCCTCGTGCTGCTGGCTTGCGGCAGTGCAGTACTTGCCGGCCCCTCCATCGGTGTCCTCGGCATCGGCTTGTGTTTTGGCCTCGTCCTCGTGTGTCTGTGTTATTGCTTGGGCAACATCTCCGGATGCCATGTCAACCCCGCAGTGTCGCTTGGCGTCTTTCTCTCCGGCCGTATGAGCGGCAAGGAATGCGTGGGCTACATCATCTCGCAGCTCATCGGTGCTGCTGTCGGCGCCGGGTTCCTCTTTGCCCTGACCAAGATGGGCATCGTTGACCTCTTCAAGTTCGGCGGCACAACCGAAGCCTCCGGCTCCTTCCTCGCCACCAACGTGCTGCAGCCCGGTGCAACCTCCGCCATGGCTCTGCTGGTTGAAGCCCTCTTCACCTTCTTCTTCGTGCTTGTTGTTCTCGGCGCTACCGACGAAAAGAAAGGCTTCGGCAAATTCGCCGGCCTCGCTATCGGTCTGGCTCTCGGTCTGGTGAACATCGTCGGAATCCCCGTAGATAACTGCTCGGTGAACCCCGCCCGTTCCTTCGGTCCTGCCCTCTTCGATCCCACAGCATGGGGAGATTTCTGGATTATGGTAGTCGGTCCCGTAGTCGGCGCTATCCTCGCAGCCCTCTGCTGGAAAGCCATCGCCGGCCGCAACCCCAAATCCGTGGTTGAATAATCAGACCGACCAACCGTCAGACTGTAAGATATAAAAGACTTTACCGACCTCCGAGGTCCTCATAAAATTCGCGGACGCCATTCTTTCAACAGCGGCGTCCGCGTTTTTCAGCTGATATCAGCTTAAAATGGTAAATTGTGTATGGAAAAACTCAGTCGTTACAGCGTGTGGGACTCGTAGTACTTGAGAATGCGGTAGCGGAGAAGGTATTCGTAGCGCGACTGGATGCGGGATACCTGCACTCGGAACAGGTTGTTTTTGGCCTGCTCGAACTCTGTGGGGGTGGCGCGGCCGAGGTCGTATTTCTCTTTTACGGCATCGAAACTCAGCTGGGTCTTTTCGAGGGTAATACCGGAGGTCTGGTAGCGGTCGCGGGCACCGGTGGCCTGGGTGTATGCCAGCTGAATCGACTGATACAGAGTGCTTTCGCGGCGTTCAAGCTCGAGGCTGGCAGCGGTCTGCTGCAGGCGGGCGCGGTGAACGGCATTGCGGGTACTGAAGCCGTCGAAGATAGGCACGGAGAGGCGAAACCCGAGGTATGTCGAGAAGTTGTTGCGCATCTGGGTGCCGAAGTTGTCGCTGTCCATGCCCGAAACGGTGTAGTAGTTCGACCCGATCGAGGCGCTGAAGCTGAGTTTGGGAATCCAGCCGGTCTTGGCGAGCGAAACATTGTCGCCGGCGACCGCGACACCCTGTTTTGCCGAGAGAATCGAGCTGCTGATGGCGCGGGCACGGCTGTAAACCACGTCAGGCCCGGGAATCAGCGGTTCCTCTTCGTCGAGGGGGAGCACGTCGAAATTGTCGGCGGTCGGGAGCTGCAGGAGGTTCGCGAGGTTCACCAGCGCCACGTACACGTCGTTCTGGGCGGTGACAACCTGCAGATGGTCCTGAGCCTGCTGTGATTCGGCGTCGTAGAGCGATGCCTCGGCTACTTTCCCGGCGTCGACGAGAGCCTGCTGCCGTTCAACCTCGTAGGTGGAGTATTCGAGCTGGCTTTTGGCGCTCTCGAGCACCTCTTTGGAGTAAAGCACCTGGAGGTACTGCGCGATGATGTTGAGAGTCACATCTTCTTTAGCCGCTTCATGTTCAAGCAGATAGCGGCGATACTGACCGCGGGCTACCTTCAGCTGACGCACGTCGCTGAGGCCCTGGAACAGCGGGAGCGACAGGCCTACGCCCCAGTTGAAGTTCGAGGTGTTGCGGTTGGCGTAGGTGTTCTCGGCGGTCAGACCGCGGCCGAAGCTGAAGCTCTGGTCGGCCGAACCGGTGACGGTCGGGAGAAAAGCGTCCTTGGCGGAGGTGACGTCGACTTCGGCTTGGTCAATCTGGTTGAGGGCGCTCTTGATGGAGATGTTGTTGGCGAGGGCGTAGTCGACGCACTGCTGCAGCGACCAGGGCTCGTCGGCCAGCATTGCGGCGCCCCCGAGGAGGGCGGCAAGAGCGGCTGTGAATATTCTGTTCATGCTAATTTCGTGTTAAAATCATTTGCCGGAGGCAGGATTAAGTCAATTGCCCGAGTTTCTTACATGCCGGGACCGGCAGCCTTGTTGTCCTGCTTGTTGCCGCGGAGCTGGGTTTCGAGGGTGATGGTTTCGGGCGTGAGGAGCTGCACGTCAAGTCCGTTGGAGATGCCGGTGGTGATGTTCACCCGGTCGAAGGCCTGAGGCTCCGCGGTTTTCAGCACATATACGAAGGCGGAGTCGTTGGCGTACTCAATGACGCGCTCGGGGATGGCGATGACATCCTCGGCTTTCTCGAGGATAACGGTGGCGTTGGCGCTGTAGCCGGCGCGGAACTTCGAGGTGTCGGCGTTGGTGATGGCGGCTTTCACTTCAAAGGTGTTGGCGCCGTTGTCGTCTGCGGCGATAGGTGAAATTTTCTCGATTACAGCCTGATAGTCAGTACCCTGGATGGCTCCGACGGAGATGCGCATATTCATCCCCTCCGACAGCAGGTCGACCTCGGTTTCGTCGATTTTGCCCTTGAAGATGATGTCGTTCATGTCGGCGATATTGGCGATGGTCGTGCCGTCGTTGAAGGTGTTCGACTGAATCACGGAGCTACCGACCTTCACGGGCACCTCGAGCACCAGACCGGTTACCGTGGCGCGGACCAGGGTGTTGGAACCCTGCGAGTCGTAGGCCGAAACACCGTCGCGCACGATGCGCAGCTGGTCGTTGGCCTGCTCGAGTTCCTGCTTTGCCTGCATGTAGGAGGCGAAGTCTGTTTCATATTTCTCGCGGCTCTCGTATTTCTTCTCGTAAAGCGCCTTGGTGCGAAGATAGGTTGCTTCGGCTTGTTCGAGGTTGATTTTGGCAACACGGATGCGGTTCTCGGCCGAGGAAAGCTGGGTGGCTTCGGGGATAACCTTGATTTTGGCGATGACATCGCCGTTGTTCACATGGTCGCCCGGTTCGACGAGGATTTCGGAGATGATGCCGGAAATCTGGGGCTTGATTTCGATTTCGTCGCGGGGTTCGATGCTGCCGGTGAGCACCGTGGTGCGCTCCACGGTCATTTTCTGTGGATTCACCAGTTCGTAGGTTACTTCTTTCCCTCGGGAATTGATGTAAAGGTAAACGAAAGTGCCCACGAAAATCAGGGCGACGATAATCCACATCAGGATTTTGAAAAACTTCTTCATAGAGGTATGGTGCGGTTGTTTTGTTTCTTATTTGTCGTTGAGGGCTTCGATGGGCTTGATTCTCATGGCTTTGATCGAGGGGATGAGACCCGCCAAGGTGCCGAGCACGCCGAAGAGCAGCATGATGGCTCCGGCTTGCGCGAGATTCATCTGGAAGTGCGGGGTCGACACTTCGTTGGTGGTCAGCACCGTGGCCACGGCCAGGGCGATGCAGGCCAGAGTGATGCCCGCCAGGCCGGCGATGGCTGTCAGTGTGACACCCTCGGAGAGAATCTGCACTATGATGTCGGAGGGTTTGGCCCCAATGGCGCGGCGGATGCCGATCTCCTGGGTGCGCTCCTTCACTATGACCCACATGATGTTGCCGATGCCGATAATGCCGGCGATCAGGGTCGACAGACCTATGAACAGCGCCAGAAAGGAGATGCCGACAAACAGGGTGTCGACCTTGGCGAATTCCTCGGAGATATTCATGTAGAACATTGCGCTGTTGTCCTCGGGAGCGATGTCGTGGCGCGAGTAGATGGTGTGGCGGATCTTAGGCTCGAGCTCGGTGAAGTCGGCGGTGCTGCGGCCTACCATCATCAACTGGTCAACCTTGTCGCCGCGGTTGAAGGAGTTCTGGAATGTCGACATCGGTATGATGACCACGTTGTCGATCCGGTCGCCCATTGAGATTTCGCTCGACTGCGATGCCACGCCGACAACGGTGTAGGTGACGCCGTTGATCTGAATCTCGCGGCCGGTCGGATCCGGAACTCCGGGGTAAAGTTCGCCGGCTACTTTCTGGCCGACGACGGCAACCTTGCGCATAAAGCGGTTGTCGGCATCGTTGATGAAACGCCCCGCGTCGATGTCAGGGAGCATCACGTCGGTGAAATCCTGGGTGGTGCCCCACATCTGACCGGAGTATGTGTACTTGCCGTTGCGGAAACTTCCCTGGTTATATGAAACGGGAGCCACGGTTTTCAGCTCGGGGATGAGCTGGCGGAGTCGTTCGAGGTCGGTGACATCGAACTGCCAGCGGCGGGCTTTTGCGTGCCCATTGTATGGCATTGTGGTGCGTCCGGGGAAAAGAATGGCGGAGTTTGTTGCGAAGCCGGCGAAGTTGCGGCGCAGCAGGTCCTCGGCGCCGCGGGCTCCCCCCATCAGCACCGCGAGCATGAACACGCCCCAGAAAATACCGAAGGCCGTCAGGAATGTGCGCGTCTTGTTGCGGGCGAGCGTAGCTCCGATTTCCTTCCAGTTGTCTATGTCGAAAAGTGGTGTCTTCATCTTTTTATTATTCGTCGCGGAGAGCTTCAACGGGTTTGACTTTCAGGGCTTTGAGCGCGGGGAAAAGTCCGGCGAGCGCTCCGGAGGCAATCAGCACCATCGTAACCTGGAAAGCCAGGCCGAGGTCAACCTTCATCGATGCCGTCATTTCATCGCCAATACTTCGAATTACAGCCACGAGCACCGTGCCCAGCACTATGCCGATGTAGCCGAAGAGGGTGGTGATGACGATGGATTCCGTGAGGATCTGAACCAGGATGTTGCGCGGCTTGGCGCCGATGGCGCGGCGGATGCCGATTTCGTGGGTACGTTCCTTGACGGACACGAACATTATGTTGCTGATGCCGATGATGCCGCTGAGCAGGGTCAGCAGACCGAGAATCCAGACCGAAAGGCCGAGGATGTTCATACCCCCCTGCACGGTGAGGTTCTGCTTCACGGCGTTCCAGATCCACACGGCCGATTCGTCCTGCGGCGAGAACTCGTGGGTCGCAGCCATTGTGCCGCGGAGGTTATCTTCGATGTCGGTGGCTTCATCTTCGGTGGACACACCCTTGAGCACCAGCGTCATCTGTCCGACGTTATCTTTGTCGTTGGTCAGCGAGCGGGCCGTGGTGTACGGAATGTAGATGTTGCGGCGCCATTTGTCGCCGTATACTCCGACGACCAGAAACGAAAGGCTCTGGATTGTGACACGCGAGCCGAGTGCCTTGCTTCCGTCGGGCGGAAAGAGCTGCTCGGCGTAGGTCTGCGGAAGCACAACCACTTTGGCCAGCTTCTTCATGTCGTCGTCGTTGATGAAGCGGCCTTGCTTCATCTCCAGCCGCTCAAGCCCGAGGGCCGAGGGATAAACACCCTGATAACCGGCCTGAACATAGGTGGTCGGGGTGCTGACCTGCGAGGATGTCCCGTAAATCTGCGACACGACGGCCTTGACATCCTTGGAGTGGGTCTGTTCGATAGCGTCGATGTCGCGGTTCTTCAGGCTGATATTGCGTCCTTCGCGGTAACCGGCGTAGGGTTTGGTGGTCACGCCGCCCCAGACCATGATTTTCTGGTTGTCGTCGTTCATCATGTTGGTGCGGAAATCGTCGATGACGCCGTTTGCCGCGCTCACCAGGGTGATGAGCATGAAGATACCCCACGCCACGGCCAGTCCGGTCAGCGCTGTGCGCAGCTTGTTGTGGCTCAGCGTCTGAAGTATTTCGTTGGCTAAATCAAACATTGGCGGCGGGGATGTTGGCAGTGATGTCCGCTGCGGAGTTGGCAGGAATATCTGCTGCGGAGTTTATATCGGTCACGATTTTGTTGTCGGGGACAATCATACCGTCGGAGATACGGATGATGCGGTCGCATTGCTGTCCTACTCCGGGGTCGTGGGTTACGATTACAATGGTTTTCCCCTCCTCGCGGTTGAGCTTGCGGAAGAGCTCCATCACGTCGCGCGACGTCGTGGAGTCGAGGGCGCCGGTCGGCTCGTCGGCCAGGATTATCGACGGGTTGGTGATCATTGCGCGGGCGATGGCTACGCGCTGCTTCTGGCCGCCGGAGAGTTCGCCGGGGAGATGGTGGGCGCGGTCGGTCAGCCCCATTTTCTCGAGCTGCTCCATCGCCATCATGTTGCGTTTGCGGCGCGAAACTCCCTGATAAAAGAGCGGGAGCGCCACGTTCTCTTTGGCGTCCTTATAATTAATGAGGTTGAACGACTGGAACACGAACCCGATCATACGGTTGCGGTAGGTGGCGGCTTCGTTTTCCGAAAGGTTGCGGATCAGTTTGCCGTCGAGATAGTATTCGCCGGTGTCGTAGTTGTCGAGGATACCGAGGATGTTGAGGAGCGTTGACTTGCCCGAGCCCGAAGCGCCCATGATGGAGACCAGTTCGCCGCGGCCGACGTGCAGGTTGATGTCCTTGAGCACGTGCAGGGGCACTACGCCGGGGTATGTCTTGTTTATGTTCTTGAGAGTAATCATTGCATTGCGAAATGTGAATCCTGTCGGAGGCCACAAGGCTGGTATTCAGATTCATGAATTGATTATGTAACTTAGACGCGCCTTAAACCCAAAAGGTTGCATCATTCGGCTGGAAATTTTACATTTTTTTTAATAAAAATTTGTCAACAAATTGTTCCTCAGGTCGATGGCGCGGGAATCTCCGCAGCTGTCAGGTGACGCGGAGCAGCGAAATTTTGCTCATGCTGTTGCAAAGCAGTGAAAAATTTTTGCTCAGACTATTGCAAAATTAAACGAATTGTATTAATTTTGCGTTATAGAAATAAACCAAACGGGTGGCGGTGAGAGAACCGCTCCATGCGATTCCCGGATTTCGCCTTGCAAATCAGCGATTTTAGCGTCGCGAATCTGATAATTGCTAAATTTTGTAGATATTCCCGCTACATAAAGATATTTTGCCGCATCAAAGTTGATTGGGAAACTCATCAAATTTTTATGAAATGCCGAGACAACCTCTCTTACTGATGGCGGGCCCCAACCCCTCGGGGTGCAGCTGATTCCTTTCGGAACCCTGCCAGGCGGATTACAAAGGTACCTGAGGCCTCAAAACCTGTCTTTCGGAGTTTCATCGCATCCTTTGGTGTGGCATCCTTTAACAGGACTGAATCCAATTTACGGCTTCAGCCCTGTTTTTTTGTGCCTCCAATTGGCAATCTTTCTCTGTAAAGAAAGAAAATCACCCAAAATCTTTCTCTGTAAAGAAAGAACATCACCCAAAAAAGCAGCAAATTAAATTACCTGTTACAGCAGAAAATGACTTCGGCCACGCCCGGATATAGGCGTGGCCGAAAAATGGAGTCGTAAAGAACAATGGGGGGTTATTTGCGGTGCTTGGAGGCGGTTTTGTCGGGTTCGGGGGCGAACTGGTTGGGGTAGGTGAGCTTCAGCTTGGGGACACAGAAGCTGTAGATGACAAAGCCGATGCCCATCAGGATGAAGGGGATGGAGAGCCACTGGCCCATGTTCAGGGTCATGCCGATTTCGAATTCCTCCTGGGGGTTTTTGATGAATTCAATGAGGAAGCGTGTGCCGAACAGCACAATGAAGAATACTCCGAAGATGAGTCCGGGACGCTCGCCGGCGTTCTTTTTCCAGTACATCCACATCAGCAGTCCGAACAGCGCGAGGTAGCATAGGGCTTCGTAGATCTGGGTGGGATGCGAGGGGAGCGAGTATATCGGTTCCTGCATGCCGGCCATCCAGGGGCCTATGTTGGTGATGAAGCGGAAGCCCCACGGCAGGTCGGTGACGTGGCCGTAGATTTCGTGGTTCATCAGGTTGCCCGTTCGGATGAGGGCGCCGACCAGAGCGATGGCGATTACCAGGCGGTCGAAGGTCCAGAATGGCGAACGCTTAGTGACGAAAATGGAGTACAGGATAACGGCAATCATCAGGCCGATGGTGCCTCCGTGGCTGGCGAGTCCTCCCTCCCATGTGTATAGAATCTCGATGGGATGCTGGGAGTAGTAGTCCCAGGCGTAGAAGAAGACGTGGCCGAGACGGGCGCCGATGATGGTGGCTACGATGCAGTAAATCAGCAGCGAGCCGAGCCAGCTTTCCGGTGCACCTTCGCGCTTGAACATTTTGGCCACAATCCAGTAGCCGAGAGTGAATCCGATTACGAACATAATGCCGTACCAGCGGACCGTCAGCGGTCCGAGATGGAACATCACCGGGTTCACATTCCAGGTTATAAATTCTAACATTGAATTCAGGTGGGGTTATATGTTTGTTGGGAACGTGTCGGTATGGCGCGTTCCCAACAACGGGGGTTAATCAGGGTTTTATGCCTCTTTGCCGGAGACAATGGCTTCGGTGTCGCGGGCAATCATGAGCTCTTCGTCGGTGGGGACAACGACAACCTTAACCTTGGAGTCGGGAGCGGAAATCACGGTTTCGGTGCCGCGGGTGCGGTTGTTGACCTCTTCGTCGATTTTCACACCCATGAAGCCGAGGGGCTTGCAGACGTCGGCGCGGAGACCCTTCTGGTTCTCGCCTACGCCGCCGGTGAATACGATGATGTCGACGCCGCCCATCTCGGCTGCATATGCACCGATGTACTTGGTGATGCGCTGCTCATACATGTCGAGGGCGAGCTTGGCGCGGGGATCGCCGGCATTGACTGCGGCTTCGAGCTCGCGCATGTCGGAGGAGACGCCGCTGGTGCCGATCACACCGGATTCCTTGTTGATGATGCGCTGCAGGTCGTCGGCTGTGTAGCCGTGTTTCTTCATCAGGAAGGTGAGCGCTCCGGGGTCGACGTCGCCCACGCGGGTGCCCATCATAAGGCCTTCGGTGGGGGTCAGACCCATGGAGGTGTCTACGCTCTTGCCGTAGAGCACTGCGGTGATCGAACCGCCGTTGCCCACATGGCAGGTGATGATTTTCTGGCTCTTGATGTCGACGTCGAGGATTTCGCAGACGCGGGCCGACACATAGCGGTGGCTGGTGCCGTGGAAGCCGTAGCGGCGGACGCCGTCCTCCTTGTAGAACTTATAGGGAAGGGCGTACATGAAGCTCTTGGCGGGCATTGTCTGGTGGAAGGCGGTGTCGAAGACGCCGACCTGCTTGATGCCGGGGAGAATCTCCTCGACAGCCTCGATGCCGGTTACGTTGGCGGGGTTGTGGAGCGGCGCGAGGTCGTAACATTCGCGGACCTGCTTGAGAACCTCGTCGGTGAGCAGCACGCTCTTGGAGAACTTCTCTGCACCGTGAACCACGCGGTGACCGACGGCGTCGATTTCGGAGTAGCTCTTGATGCAGCCGAGTGCGGGGTCGGTGAGGAGGTCGAGCACGGCCTTCACTGCGCCCTTGTGGTCAACGCAGCCGAGTTCCTTGATGGCCTTGGAACCGTCGGTGAGTTTGTATTTCAGGAAACCGTCGGGCATGCCGATTTTTTCCACGCCGCCTTCGGCCATAACCACGTCATTAGTGGTGTCGATGAGTTTGTATTTCACAGAACTGCTGCCGCAGTTGAGAACTAAGATTTTCATTGGATTGCGGGATTGATTGGTTGATTATTTACCTCGGGGAAACGAATCAGATTGCCTGGTTAACGGTCATCACGATGGTCTTGTAGATGTCGGATGCGGAGCAGCCGCGCGAGAGGTCGCTGACGGGAGCGGCGAGACCCTGCAGCAGCGGGCCGACAGCTTCGGCGCCGGCTAAGCGCTGAACCAGCTTGTAGGCGATGTTGCCGACTTCGAGCGAGGGGAAGATGAGCACGTCGGCGGTGCCGGCGATGTCGCTCGCGGGAGCTTTCAGCTTGGCTACGGTGGGCACGATGGCGGCGTCGGTCTGGAGTTCGCCGTCGAGCTTCAGGGTCGGATCCATCTCTTTGGCCAGGCGGGTTGCCTCGACAACCTTGTCGATGCGTTCGTGTTTGGCGCTACCCTTTGTGGAGAAGGAGAGCATGGCAACGCGGGGCTCGATGCCGGCCACGTCGCGGGCAGTCTTGGCGGTGCAGACGGCAATCTGGGCGAGCTGCCGGGCGTCGGGTTCGGGGACAACGGCGCAGTCGGCGAACACCATGATGTTGTTCTCGCCGAAGGGGAGATTGTCGGGAAGGAGCATCAGGAAGGCGCCGGAAACGGTGTCGATGCCGGGGGCGGTCTTGATTACCTGAAAGGCGGCGCGGAGCACGTCGCCCGTGGCGTGAACGGCACCGGACACCATGCCGTCGGCGTCGCCTGCCTTGACCATGAGGGCGCCGAGATAGAGGATGTCGGTGGCTTTCTTGCGGGCCTCTTCGGGGGTCATACCCTTCTTTTTGCGGAGCTCATAGAGCAGGGGAGCGTATTTGTCGATAACGGCGGGGTCTTCGGGGTCGACGATGGTAGCTTTATCGAGGTTCTTCAGCCCGAGAGCGGCGGCGTTTTCCTTGATTTTGGCGGGATTGCCCAGCATAATCAGTTTGGCCAGGCCGTCGGCCAGGATATTGTCGGCAGCAGTAAGGTTGCGGGTCTCTTCTCCTTCAGGAAGAACGATGGTGCGCGGATTGTCCTTTGCACGTGCGGTTAATCTTACGAATAAATCCATAATTTATATGTTATGTGTTATGTTTTCTCATGGGTGACATTCTTCTTGGAGAGAGTCGCGGGGCAGGCGACGCCGGTGCGTGGCTGCAATGCAAATGCAAAAGTACAAAATTTTTAACTGATTTACCACCCCGCGGTGCTGTTTTTTGCAACCTATAAAAAAAATTAGTAATTTTGGACCAAAATTCCACCTCAGCGATGGTAATCGACGAAAATACATCTACTCCCCGCAGCATTGAGCTGCTGGCTCCGGCCCGCGATGCCGCTACAGCCATGGCTGCCATCGACCATGGCGCCGACGCCGTGTATATGGGGGCGCCCGCTTTCGGCGCCAGAGCTTCGGCCGGAAATTCACTCGAAGATCTCCGTGTTGTGGCTGAGTATGCCCACCGCTTCGGCGCCCGGCTTTACGTCACGGTCAACACAATAATATATGACAGCGAACTGGCGCAGGCCGAGGCATTGATCTGGGCCCTTTGGCGCATCGGGGCTGATGCTCTGATCGTGCAGGATCTGGCGGTGACGCGGATGAACCTCCCCCCTATCGCGCTGCATGCCTCCACGCAGTGCGACACCCGTACTCCCGAAAAGGCGCGGTTTCTGGCCTCCTGCGGTTTCACCCGCCTTGTTCTTGCCCGCGAACTGACGCTGGAGGAAATCCGGGAGATTCACGCGGCGGTGCCGCAGGACCTCGAAGTGTTCGTCCACGGCGCGCTCTGCGTCAGCTTCAGCGGCGACTGTCAGGCCAGTTTCGCGCTGACCGGCCGTTCGGCAAACCGCGGGGAATGTGCACAGATCTGTCGTTATAAGTTCGATCTGGAGGATGGCGACGGAAAAAAACTGATCCGGGGGAAACACCTGCTTTCGTTGCGCGACATGAACCGTCTGGAGTCGCTCGGGCAGCTGCTTGATGCCGGGGCTTCGTCGCTGAAAATCGAGGGGAGACTGAAGGATGTGGCGTATGTGAAGGATGTCGTGGCGGCTTACCGCCGGAAACTCGACGCCATCATCGCCGCAAATCCGGAGCGCTACCGCCGGTCGTCGTACGGCCGTTCCGCGGTGTCGTTCACCCCGTCGCCCGAGGAGAGTTTCAACCGCGGTTTCACCGACTATTTCCTCTCCAGCCGGCAGCCGCCCAAGGGGTCGCTGGCTTCGTTCGCCACGCCGAAATCAATCGGTCTGCCCGTGGGGCAGGTGGTGAGATGTAAGGGGAAAACGCTGTGGGTAAAACTTAAGACGCAGCTCCGCAATGGCGACGGACTCGGATATTTCGACCCGGCAGGTGGCTTCAGCGGCTTTCGTGTGAACCGCGTGGAAGGGGACCGTATTGTCGCTGCCTCGGAGATTGCAGTCCCGACCGGAACGGTTCTGTACCGCAACTTCAGTCAGGAACGTGCCGCGTTGCTGGCCGGAACTATAGCTGTCCGGAAAATAGCTGTGAAGCTGGATCTGTCGGCGGTCAATAATGGTTTGCAGCTGATGCTTCGCGCCGAGGATGGCGTTGAGGTCTCGGTTGTGGATTACATGGAGCTTGATGAGGCGAAATCGCCGCAGACCGACCGCCGCCGAAAAGAGCTGGAGAAACTCGGCGACACTATCTATGAAGCCGCTGAAGTTGTTGATACAGTGGGGAATATGTTCGTCCCTGCCTCCCGGCTTTCGGCTTTGCGCCGCCGCGGAATCGAGATGCTGGATGTAGCCCGCCGCGCTGCCTTCCGCC
>CABUTS010000021.1 GCA_902494515.1 uncultured Muribaculaceae bacterium
AAAATTTCCCGACGGCATCCCATACAACCCTCTTGCAAAAGAAATTTCGGGAAAATTTTCCTACATTCAAATGATTTTTTCACAAAACTTTGGCAGTTCGGCGAAAAATGCCTAAATTTGCAGGCCATTACTCCAGACCGCCCTACCAGCGGCCGCCAAAACTTCGTATAAACTCAACATCATCAATAAAATGAAAAAAGACATCCATCCTTCCAACTATCGCAAAGTAGTTTTCAAAGATATGTCGAACGATGAGATCTTCATCACCCACTCGACCGTTGCCGCTAAGGAAACCATCGAAATCGACGGCGAAACCTACCCCCTGGTGAAGCTGGAAATCACCTCCTCCTCCCACCCCTTCTTCACCGGTAAGCAGAAACTCGTCGACACCGCCGGCCGCGTCGATAAGTTCCTCTCCCGCTACGGCGACCGCAAGAAGAAGTAATCCTTCTCCCTGCCAAATTACATTCCCGGCTCCCCCGGCCTCCATGCCCGGGCAAGCCACCGTCAACAGCCCGCGGCCTCCGGCCCTCCGGGCTGTTGACGTTTTAACATTCTTCACTACGGCCGAGCCACAGGCTCGACCAACTGTTGCCTCCGGTCGCCTCCGTGAAGCCTCCGGCCTGAGACTTGATACTTTTTTTAAGCGATTATCGTTTTATTTCAGGGAAATGTTGTAACTTTGCACCTCAAATCGAGTTATTTATGCCAGAAGTTTCACAGCGAGGCACCGTGATGCCCGCTTCCCCTATACGTCGGCTCGTTCCGCTCGCCAATAAGGCCAAAGCCCGCGGAATCAAGGTCTATCATCTGAATATCGGGCAGCCCGATATCCCCACCCCACCCGAAGGGCTCGCCGCCCTGCGCAACATCGACCGCAAAGTGCTGGAATATTCACCCTCCGAAGGTCTGATGTCGCTGCGCGTCAAACTCCGCGAATACTATAAACGCTACAATATCGACGTTGACGTCGACGACATCATCGTCACCACCGGCGGCTCCGAAGCGGTGCTTTTCGCCTTCATGGCCTGCCTCGACCCGGGCGACGAAATCATTGTGCCCGAACCGGCCTACGCCAACTACATGGCCTTCGCCATCTCGGCCGGAGCGAAAATCGTGACCATACCATCGTATATCGACGAAGGTTTCGCCATGCCCCCGATGGAGAAGTTCGAGGAACTCATCACCCCGCGCACCAAGGGTATCCTGATCTGCAACCCCAACAACCCTACGGGTTATCTCTACACAATGAAAGAGATGCTCCAGCTGCGCGACATCGTAAAGAAGCATGACCTTTTCCTCTTCTCCGACGAAGTTTACCGCGAATTCTGCTACACCGGCGCACCCTACATCTCGGCCTTCCATCTTCCCGGCATCGAGGAACAGGTGGTGCTGATCGACTCCGTATCGAAGCGCTACAACGAGTGCGGCATCCGCATCGGCGCCCTCATCACCAAGCATAAAGAGCTGAAAAAGAACGTAATGAAGTTCTGTCAGGCGCGCCTGAGTCCCCCTCTGATCGGCCAGATTGTGGCCGAAGCTTCCATCGACACCCCGGCGGAATATATGCTCGACACCTATAACGAATATGTGGAGCGCCGCAAGTTCCTCATCGACCAGCTCAACCGGATTCCGGGATGCTACTCCCCGATTCCCATGGGGGCGTTCTACACCGTGGTCCGTCTTCCGGTCGACGACGCCGACCGCTTCTGCCAGTGGTGCCTCGAGGAGTTTGAATACGAAGGCCAGACCGTCTTTATGGCTCCGGCTTCCGGCTTCTACACCACCCCCGGGATGGGGCACGACGAAGTCCGCATGGCCTATGTACTTGAAAAAGAGGAGCTCCGCAAAGCTATGGAGGTCCTGACCAAAGCCCTGGAGGCTTATCCCGGCCGCACAATCCGATGACAACCCCGCCCGCCGCCTCGCCGGCGACGGCTGAAGCCGGGAGGGGTAGCCCCGGCGTTCCAACCAGTTGCCACGTGAGTAGCCCCGGCGGTCCCGACGGTTGCCACCAGTGGTAACCGGCGGTTGGTCGTTTCGTCGCGAAAGCAACGGATTTGACATAAAAAACCATAGAGTCTGTGTATTTTTACATTTTTTCTGCCTATATTTCAGAAAAAAAGCGTAACTTTGGGCATCAATAACCCTCACTCTACACTTTATGCCGAAACTATGTCTTAATTCCCGCGACGAGCTTATTATAATAAATCTCGACGATGTTGCGTTCTTCCAGGCAAACGGGAACTACACGCAGTTAACCTATATCAGCGGTCAGAAACAGCTTCTCACCGTCGGACTCTCGAAAATCGAAGCGTTCCTGAAAGCTGCGACCCCAAAATCCGCCCCGGGCAATTTTGTGCGTCTCGGCCGTTCTGTCATTATCAACAAGAATTTCATCATCTCGATTTCGGTACCAAAGCAGAAGCTCTACCTCGGCGACTACAAGAACCACCTGTTCACACTCGGCGTCCCCAAGGTCCTGCTGAAAGCTCTCAAAGACGAAATTTCGAGAACTTATACTGCAAAATAACCGCAGGATAATTTTTTCCGGGCTCCGGCCCTCTTACAGTCTTTAACCGCCTTCATCCATGCCACCGAGTTACCAACCCCAGGGACAATACGGCCACCAGCAGGGTCCATACCAGCCTCAGCAGGGTCCATACACCCCCCAGCAGGGGCCATACAATCCTCAGCCGGGACCTTACAACCCTCAGCAGGGACCATACAACCCTCAGCAGAGGCCATACCAGCCGGGCTACGGTCCGCAGCCCCAATTCCAGCCCCAGCAGTCCCCTTACCAACAGTATCCCCAGCCTTACGCTCCGCAGGATGACCAGCCCACCTCCGCTCCCGCCTACGAAATGATTATCGGCTGCGGCGGCGAACAGCCGTTCATGATTCCCGGCACCTGCCGCACCGTCAGCCATCGCCACGCCCGCTTCTGGGTCGATGACAACGGGAACTGGTTTATCGAAGACCTAACCGGGCCGCAGGGCAACGGCACATACATCCGCGACAGCAGCGGCGAATTCCGCCGCATCAACCGCAAGCGCATCGACCGCGACTCCGTGATCCGTCTCGGTGCCGGCGGCTACAACGCCTTTACGTTCTACGCCAACCGCATCATCGCTCCCGACGATTTCTCCTTCGAGTTCACCCTCCTGCAGAAACAGCTGCGCGAAATCCAGAACGAGCAGCAGCGGCTCGAGGCCGAAAACGAGCGTAAAGCCAAAAAAATCAAGAACGTACGTCTGGTGGGCGGCTGCATCGCCGGTCTGAGTGCAATCGGCGCGCTGTTCAGCATGCCCGGGTTCATCGGCGTGATGGCGATTTCCGGCGCCATAGCCGGATTGCTCCCGGCTCCCAACCCCAAGGAACTCAAGGCACTTCTCGAAAGGAAAAAGTCCATAATGGTCTGCCCGAAGTGCTTCCAGCCCATCAGCGAGACTGCAATCATGAACCGCTTGTGCCCGCAATGCAAGGCCAAAGGCTGACGCAGCTTATGCTGCCTGACGCCGCGATGTCTGTTTCCCCCCACTCATTTATCACTGCTTATTAATTAACTCCTCTCTAATATCAAATCACAGATGAAACGTATTCTTTTCTGCCTGTTGGCAATCCTCTCCCTCACGGCCTTCGAGATGTCGGCCCGCACCTACTGTCTTGTTGTCGGCGTTTCGCGCCAGGGCCTCGAAGGCGCCGGCGATCTGGCCCAGACCGTAAAAGACGCTGAAGCAATCAAGAAGGTAATGACCTCGCACTCCAAGGACATCACCATGCTGACCTCGAAATACGCCACCAAGACCGCTATCCTCAATAAGCTGAAGGCCATGGCCGACGCCGCCACCGACAAGGACCGCATCTACTTCTTCTTCTCGGGCCACGGCTGCGAAGGCGCCATCTGCGCTTACGACGACCTGATCACCTACGACGATATCGTGGCAAACGTAGGTCCCTCGAAGTCTAAAATGATTATCTGCTTCATCGACGCCTGCCACTCCGGCTCGGCTGTCTCCGGCGCAGGCTCTCAGGCCAGCGTCTCGGGCAAGAAGAACATCGCCTTCATGACCGGCTGCCGCCCCGACGAATACTCCTACGAGGACGGCTTTGTAGGTGCCGGCTATTTCTCGCAGGCACTCGTCAAGGGTCTGCGCGGCAAGAGCGACGCCGACGCCGACAAGCGCATCACAGTGAAAGAGCTTTACAAGTATATCTATAACGACGTCGTGACCCGCTCGAAGGGGGGACAGCACCCCCAGCTGATCTCTCCCGCCAATATCCAGAAGGCCGCCGTCATCAAATGGAAATAAGTTTCGTCAGCCTTTCCTATGGTTTCAACCATTAAACCCGCCCGTTTGAAACGGAACCACTGAAAGGTATTGACAAACGCCGTTTTTTACGCTAACTTTGCGACATAAAACAAAAACATTATTTCCCACTATGGATACTATCAATCTGAACTCTCTCCAGCAGCCCGGTCAGCCCGCGGCTAACCAGGCTCCCCGTCCCGCCCAGCCCGCGGCAAACCAGAATGTCCGCCCCGGACAGCAGGTTCCCGCTCCCGGTCAGCCCCGCAACGCCGGAGCTCCCATTCCTCCCCCTCCCGCTCCGCGCCCCATGCAGCCCCAGCAGCCCCAGCAGCGGCCCGCTTCCGGCAACAACGGCGCCCGCACAGCTGCCGCAGCCGTAGCTGCAGGTCTCGGCGGTGCAGCCGCAGCCGCAGCCGGCATGGCAGTTCTCGACGGTGACGATGCCGTTCTCGAAGCCGACGACATTATTGCCGACGGTTTCGCAAACTCCGGCGCCAACTTAGGCAGCGACGTTCACGAAGAAGATTCCAACTCCGGCAACGGAGGCGGCGGTCACCAGAACGGTGGCGGCAGCAATGGTGGCGGCAGCAATGGTGGCGGCGGCAACGGTGGCGGCGGCAACGGTGGCGGCCATCAGGATGGCGGCAGCAACGGCGGTGACGACAGCAACGGTGGCGAAGAACCCATTCCCGATCCCGAACCGGAACCCGATCCCGAGCCTGAACCTGAGCCCGAACCCGAACCTGAACCTGAACCTGAACCTGAACCCGAGCCCGAACCTGAACCCGAGCCCGAGCCCGAACCTGAGCCAGAACCCGAACCTGAACCTGAACCTGAACCTGAACCTGAACCGGAACCGGATCCCGACCTCGACTCCGACGTCATCGAACCCATCGACGACCCCGAAGATATCGACGACATCGCTGACACCATCATCGCCGATGAGCAGATTGACCCCGACGATATCCACGAAGACGACATCTTCCAGTTCACCGACGTCGACACCGTCTACACCGTTGACGGCGACGAACAGGTCCAGGCCTCATTCATAACCAACACCGGCGACGAGTACGTGATGGTCGACATCGACAACGACGGTTTGTTCGACAACATCGAAACCCCCGACGGCTTTTATGTAGACGACGCCGAGCAGTACGGTCTCGCAGTGTCCGACGTCGAGGCTGACCTCAACGACGAAGGTTATCTCGCAGCCGACGACAACGAGCTCGACCACTTCGACGAAGACCTCGGCGACAGCTACCTCGATGACATCATCGACGTATAATCCTCAGGATTAATCCACTGACATTCACCCAGTTGTGGGGTACTCCATCCGGTGCACCCCACAACCGGTAACATAACCTCCCATCCCCCCGGCCCCTGCAAGGCCTCCCCTCTCCGCAATAAACCAATTCTACGATTATTTCGCCCAACCACTGTTATGCCAGTTCAACCCGTAGTCGTACAGCTCCAATGCCCCAACCCCGAATGTGGTCGTGTCGTCAAGGTTAAACGCCCCTCGAAGCCCGGCAAATACTCGCTTCCCTGCCCCTCCTGCGGCGCGAAAATACCCATGATCGTCCCGGCGCCCCAGACACCACAGTTCCAGCAGCAGTTCGACCAGCAGCAGTATCAGCCCTTCCAGCAGCAGCAACAGCAGCAACTTCAACTGCAGCAACAGCAACAAAAGGCCCCCGCTCCAAACAATATGTTCGCCGACCCCAAATGGGATAAAACGACATATCTCAAGGACGAGCCGGCCTCGGTGTCCTGCGCTTTCGGATGCGGCTACGTCCACCAGACTGTTCCCGAAAAGGTTGGCGAAAACATTTTCATGTGCCCCACGTGCAAAGGGAAGACCCGCTACAATGTCCGCGACAAAACCGTGATGGTGCAGAACGACATCATCGGCGACCGCAAACCCTTCCGCGGCAAACTCCTGCTGCTTCGCACCGGCTGGTATAACAAGGAGTTCAAACTCCGCACCGGTTCGAACATCATCGGCCGCTACGACAGTTCCAGCGCCGGAGCCATTGCCGACATCGCCATCAAGGATGACCCCTCGATGAGCCGCCGCTCCGTCGACATCAACGTCAGCTACGACGATATGGGGGGCTTCCGCTTCGACCTGACGGTGCTGAAAGCCACCAACCCCGTGCTGATCAACCACCTGCCCGTAGGGATGGGCGAATCAGTATCCCTAAACTACGGCGACAGCATCATCATGGGCAAGACCCAGTTCCGCTTCGACAAGGACGTCAATTGCTAAACTCCACCAGTCACCATCCCTTCCCCCTCAGATAGCCATGTCAAATATTATTATTCTCGGAGCCGCCCGCTCGTTCTGCCAGCCCGGTCAGCGCAACGACCAGCAGGATTCCCGTTTCCCGGACTATGACACCCCCCGCGAGGGCGAACGCTCCTTCGTGGTCTGCGACGGTGTCGGCGGCGAAGCCGACGGTGCCATCGCCTCCTCGACCGTCGCCAAAGCCTTCGGCGAATTTATGGCCGGATACGCCGACCCCGCATACGTGTTCACGATCCACGACTTTCAGGACGCCCTGAACTTCGCCTACCACAAGCTGATGAAGGTAGTCGGACAGAGCCGTTCCCACATGGCTACCACCCTCACTTTCCTCCATTTCAACGCCGACAACGCCATCGTGGCCCACATGGGCGACTCCCGCGTATACCAGATCCGTCCGAAAGTCGGCATCATGTACCGCACCAGCGACCACTCCCTGGTCAACGCCATGGTACACGCCGGAACCATCACCCCCGAGGAAGCCATCGACCACCCCAAAAGCAACGTCATCACCCGCTGCATGACCTACACCGAACCGGGTGCCATCCCCTCGGCCGCCGACATGATCACCATCACCGACGTTGCTCCCGGCGACTACTTCCTCCTCTGCACCGACGGCGTCCTGCACCAGATCGACGACCAGTATCTCCTCGACCTGTTCAGCTCCGACATCTCCGACGACGAGAAAATCCACAGCCTCGCGGAAATCAGCAAAGACTCCACCGACAACAACACCGCCATCTTCGTGCGCGTCACCGACGCTCCCCAGTCAGCCTCGATCAACGGCGACACAACCCTTAACGAAGAGATTGAACCCGTTGCTCCGGCAAATCCCTGCGTCTATGCCTCCTCCGGGGAGCAGTATCAGCAGGAATACCCTCAGCACTACGAATACCCCCAGCACGACGAATATCCTCAACAACAGGAATATACCCAGCCCGACGCAAGCTGCGCCGGGCAGTACGATGATTACCCCGGGATCTCCACACCGCGCACACGGACAGCGCCGCTCGACACTCCCCAGCCGGCAATCACCCAGGTAACCCCCGACAACTCTCTCCCCTTCTTCAAGCGCCTCTCTACACGCATCCGCGACCTCTTCTCCTGACCGCAATCCACCCCAACCGCGACCCCATTAAACCCTTGCTGATACATTAAACCCTTATTGGGTGACGATGGAGGAGGCGCCGGACTGGGCGCCGACTTCGTCGCCGCGCTTGATTTTCTTGCCGTAACCGAAGGTGTAGGTCGCGGAGATGCTGAACAGACGGGAGAAGGACAGGTTGTAGTTCTTGTTTTCGCGGGTAACCATCGGGGTGTTCAACAATCCGGTGGATTCGAGGAATCCATCATTGAAGAAATTAGCGGCAGACAGGGCGACATTCCAGCTGGAGTTGCCCCAGCCCACTTTGAGCGAATACTGCGGGCGATACTTCGTAACCTGGGTTGTCAGCGGTGACATCTCTTTAACCAGGGCAATGACATCCCCGCTGACATAGAACTGCTTTATAGAATAGAAAGCCGCCCCTTTCAGTGTGAACTCCGTGGTATTTGCCCGGTAGAGTCCGGTCGATTTATAGAATATTACATCCGGCGTAAAACTGATGTTCATGCGGTTGTTTAAGAAATAGAATCTCAGCGAGGTTCCGACGGTGTACTTATAGAAATCACCGTTGTTTTCAGGCGAACGAATCACGGCTGTTCCGTTGTTGTAGGGGCTGTAGAAATATAATATGCGGTCATATTCCTGAAGGAGCGACCCGTGAAAGTCCAGAGAGAAGCGATTTGAGGGGTACCAGCCGTATGATAGGTTGATATCCAGCCTGTTGTAATTTCTCAATAGCGGATTCCCGGTTTCGTACATCATTTCATTGCTTTGCGAGATGGATTCGACGCGGTTGGAAGCGCCGGGGGCAATTCCGCGGTAGTGAAATTCGAAGTTGACGACGCTTTTGTTATTTATCAGGTACCCCGAGAAAAGATACAGTTCCGGGTATAGCTCGGAGGTGTGTTTGCCGTTCATTTCGGTTTTGTCCCAGTTAAGGCCGGCTTCGCCTAAGATTGCGAAATTCGGCAATTGATACTGATAAGTCAGTTCGGCGGAGGAGCTGTAGCGGTGGAACCGGTTGTTGTAGAATCCTAAATTATTAAACTGCCTGACGTTGTTGTGACTCTGGTCATGTTTAACGTCGAGATTCAGGGAATGATGGCCAAACAGCTTTCGCAGATTGACGCTAAGCTGGGCGCTGTAAGCGTTCTCCTTCCGGTCCGATGCAATGTCCGGAATTATGAAATTCAGGTTTTTAAAATCACTTTTATTACGGGAGTATTGAAATCCTGGATTCACGCTCAGCGAGAAATTCCGTGGTAAGCTGAAGAAAAAGTCTCCCTTATAGCTGAAATTATGACTGCGGTAAACGGACTTGGAAGCATAGTTGCCGGTGGAAGGGTCGTATGCAGAGTTATATACCTCTCCGGAATATCCGACATTTGGTTCATTCCAAAGACTGTAGCCTAAAGTATTGCGAATCTGGACTTTATCTGTCTGATAGGTAGCACGGAAAGTTACGGGCAGCGTCAGCTGTTCCAGACGGCCTTTGTCGAAATTCATTTTCCGGTCGATGACGGAAACTTTTCCTTCGCTGTCGGGAATCCGGAATGTGATGTCCTGCTCCGCGCCGTAATGACTGTCGTTGAAGTAGTTGGCACGTGTGAAGAGGTCGAAAGTCATCTTTTTGTAAGCGAATTTCGAGAAAACAGTGTTGTCAGAGTGGAAAGACCGTGTGCCGGCATCGCTGGATGAAAGCTTAGTATAGCCGCCATACTCATATTCCTGCACGAAGAAATTCAGCACTCTCTCGGCACCGCGGTAACGGGGGTCGGAAGGGAATTCCAGATACTCGACCTTGTGGACATCAGCCGTCCTCAACCCCTCCTGGTCCTCAGCCGTTGCGGGCAGATAATTGATAAAAATAGCAATGTTACGGCCGAAATTGTCGGTGATTGAATTGTTCTGGAGATCCACACGTATTTTTGGAATTGCCATAAATTGCAGAAGCTGAGCCATATTCTGCGCTGCATTTTTCTGACTCGAAGTCGGAAGATACACGGTTGCAGTCGGAGCCAAACGGGTATTCTCAGCCTCGACGGTCACCTCTCCCAAATCCTTTGACATCAGCGAATCCACCAACGCCTGCTGCCGCAGGGAATCAAGCTGCGCCTTGCTCGGCGCCGGGATGGAATCCGACGCGGTAGCCGCGATGCGCCCGGCACTCATGCTAAAAACACCGGCCGAGATACAAAAGATAGTTGCAATAAAAAGTGTGAGATAGCGATGTGTCATTGTATAATACTATTAAGTCGTTTTACAGTTTCAGGAGCGAGGAGCCGTTGTCGGAGTTGTGGAGGCCGCGGCGTCCGGTGCGGAAGATCGAGCCGAAATCGGCCGAATAGCTGACTGTGAAGACTGCCATGTTGGCGTTGCTCGAGATATGACGGTAGCTGGTGCCGGGGTTAGCGGGGGAATAATCCCATCTGTAATACTTTGTGCCTGCGGTCTCAAACATATACATCCATGAGGCAGCGAGAGTCCAGTGTTTGTCGGGACGATACTGAAATTGCAGCATATCGGAGTTTTCTTCTTTGGATACACGGGTACCGTAGAGGTTCTTGCCGGGGAATTTGCGGTAATAAGAGATTGTGAACGGACCTTTCGACCACCACAGATTTATGCTGCCGCTGAGGGAGGTAAGCTCTTCCGACCACCCTGCACCCCGCGAGCTGTCATGCTCCAGAAAGATCTTTCCGTTAAATCCGAAACCGTGGAAATCGGGGATATTGATGTTGGCCGAGAGAAGGAAGTTCTGCTGATGGTCGAAATTCAGCGACTGATTCATGAACATCCGGTCCCCCAGATAGCGCACATAGCTCTGCCAGGGGTTATTTATACGGAAATATTGCGCTCCCAGACCGCCGCGTATCTTCTTGTAATTGAAGTTCGTCCCTACGGCATAGTTGAAGTATTCAGCCACTTTCAGGTCGGGATTACCATTGGAAATGATATAGGGTGTGGTCTGCTGCGGATAGTCGGTCAGCGACGAAAGCCCGGGGATCGACGGACGGTAACTGAAATTGCCGTAAAGGCTCCACCGGTCGCTGACATTCCAGTTGACCTGCGCGCTCGAAAGGTTGCGGATGAAATGGCGTTTGTTGAGGTCGTTTTTGACCCAGAACATCTTCATGCCGGTGGAGAGGGAGATGTAGACCTTGCGGATTTGCTGGCCGTATTGCAGGTAGACATAGTTGTTGTTCTCGGTCAGCACCGGTTTGTAATTGTTGTCGAGGTAGAGGTTTGTGGAGCGGGAGATGGTATTCTGGTACCCGGCTGAGAGGCTTGCATTGAAATCGAACTGACGGGAGTAGGAGACTTCGGAAATCAGCGACCGGCGGCGGTTGTCGGCGTCCATGATGTAGTCGGTATCGTCGCCCGAGGGGTACAGATAGAGATAGCTGCGGCGGTAATCGTCGGACGAAAGGGTCCCTACGACCTGCGCCTCGAGGGTGTTGTTGCCGCCGAATTCATGGTGCATGAACAGGTCGAGCGACGGGGTGGAGCTATTGGACTTCGTGTGGGATTCCGTTTTGTAGTCACCCATGAAGGAATCGTTGGTGGTTTTGTGGCCCGTCGATTGGTGCTCCATGATTCCGGCGTTGAAAGTCGCGGAAAAATATGTGGTGGTTTTGGGCTGATACAGGTATTTGAACGACACATTATGCGACTGATAGTAGAACGGGGTGCGGCTGTTCTCCAGAAGGTCGACACGGAAATCCGGAGCGATGTATGATGAGCTTGCGGTATCGAAGCAGCGGCTGTAACAGCGCCAGCTCCCGTCGTATCTGAGTGTGAACTGCGAGGGTCCCTGATGATAGGAGCTCTGGAGCTGACCGTCGAGAAATCCGGTGAAAGGGCAGTCACGCAGCCAGGCGAAGATCGAGCCGCCGTCGGTGCGCTTTTTCAGGATGATGTTCAGGTAGCCGGAGTTACCCTTGTCGGCATAACGCGCCGGGGTGAAACGGGAGTATTCCACGCGCTCTATATCTTTCGGATGCAGCGCGTTGAAATCGCTCAGCGTGGAGGGTACGCCGTTGATAAGGATTACCGGCGAGCCGCCGTCGACTGAGATCGAGCGGTTGATCGGGTTGGCCTCCAATCCGGCCAAAGGGAGCTTCTGGAAAAGGCTGACGGCGGTCGGCGAGGCTTTCACCTCCGATGGGGAAGGGTACACTATGGTGCGGCCACGCGAGTCGGTGAACGTCTGATGCGTCACCTCCACCTCTCCGAGAGCAATACCCTCGCTGAGATACACCGTTCCGATATTCAGGTCATGGTCATTCGAGGGAATCACGATTTCGGCGGGCGCATAGCCGATCATCTCGACCGACACAATCGCCTGATGCTTCTCATCTTTTGCGGTTGCCAGCCGAAACGACCCTTTATCATCTGTTACGGACGACACAATAACTGCCGAATCCACGCTGAGGCGGCAGACCGCCCCCACGATAGCCGTGGAGTCGCTTTCCGACAGCACCTGACCCGTTATAACCCTGGCCTGGGATGCAAAGCATCCCGTTGCCAACATTCCAAACAACAACAGCTTCCGAGCCGCCATTCCAGACAACAACAGCTTCCGAGCAGCCATCAAACCGGAGAGAAAACCTTTTCGCGCTACAGACATAATTGAAATGATATTAATGAGCAAAAATTTGCTTAATAGTTGAAATGATATTATTTAGTAGATGACAAAAAATGAATTTTGTCGGTTATATTATTGATTTTAAATTGGTTAACTCTTGCAAAAGTCCCTGAAAATTAGTAACTTTAAAGAAAAGTTTGACCGCTTTTTCCATGAAAGTTACGACAACTCCCGGGGACTGCGACAAAGTTAATAAAATCGTCCCTATTATGCAAGAGCATCTTGGCCCGGTAATGAATCTTGCCCGCATAAAATTGCTTGCGTTTGTCCTTCACGCCCTTTGTGTTGTACAGACGGTCAGCCTCCACAAGATAGCGTCGGCGATGCCTACGACCGTAGAACGTGACTCCAACCTTCGACGTCTGCAGAGGTTCCTTGCAGGATATGCTCTCAATCTTGACATTATCGCCAAAGTGATATTTGCGCTTCTGCCAGTCAAGACAGGACTGGTTCTGAGCCTTGACCGCACCAACTGGAAATTCGGTGAGGTCAACATCAATATCCTCATGCTTGGAGTGACACACAAAGGTGTCGCATTCCCATTACTCTTTACTATGCTCGACAAGCGCGGCAACTCCAATTGGAAAGAAAGGACTCGATTGATTGATAGATTTATACGACTTTTCGGGGACGAGTGTATCGATTCCCTTGTCGCTGACCGCGAGTTTGTCGGCAAGGAGTGGGTCGAGTATCTCAACAACAGACGCATCAGATACTACCTGCGAATCAAGCAGAATTTTTGGCTGCGTAATCCCAAATCCTCCGAGGATGTAAGGGCTTGGCATATGTTTCACGGGCTCAAGCTCGGACAGGAGCGTGTCTACGACAAGCTGTTCCTCCTCAAAGGGGAATATGTCTACATTGCAGGTGCCATGCTGAAAAACTCCGACGGTGTGCCTGAGTTGCAAATCCTGATTTGCTACAACCGTCCTGAAGCTGCCGTGGCAACCTACAAACAACGCTGGCAGATTGAGACATGCTTTCGCACCATGAAGTCCTCCGGATTCAACATCGAGGACACCCACCTGCGTGACATCGACCGCATCGCACGTCTGACGGCGATGGTCTGCATGGCATTGGTATGGGCGTATCTCGTTGGCGAACACAAGGATATGAATGTTAAAGCTATCAAAATATTGAAACACGGCAAGCGAGCCAAATCGCTGGTAAAGTATGGTTTGGAAGAAATCGCAAACGTGCTGCTCAGACCTCTCTACAAACCGAAATTCGATGTTTTCAAATTTTTGTCATGTACTTAGATGATATTAATGAGCAAAAAATTGCTTATCCGTTTTTCCGCAAAATAAACAAATTTTTGTCCTCATGTCAACCCCCATTGATTATCAACCCCTTACGCGCCCCCAACTGTCCGTTTTCGGACACTTCCCCAAAATCCCGCCTCTTCCCCGCCTACGGAGGTCGTGAATTCTCCACCCGCAGCCTCCGCCGCATGATGCAGTTTGCACAATCTATGCCCGACTTACAAATTGTGTCGACAGTGTCGACACAATTGTCATGGTCTCATGTTCAAGAAACTCCGCCTCTACAGTCTATAAGGATGGGATGCACAGCAAAACATTCCGCTGCCAACAAGTGTTTTTTCGTCAAAATATTACTGCACTTTCAATTATTTGCAGTAACTTTGTGATGTGAATTAATAATATGTCCATATGATAGCTTCAGCAACAGGAATAATCAGGACTAACCGTAGGAATAACAAGGAGTATCGTAAACTCCTACATGCGGCTAAGTCCGGCGAAGTAATAAAGATGCGTAACGGTTTGTATATTGATGCCGATGCTGCAATGTCAGACCTCATCGACATTAAAGCCATCGTACCCGGAGGAATATTGTGCATGTATTCGGCCTGGAGCTATTACAGTCTCACAACCCAAATTCCTGATGCTTTCTATATCGCAGTAGAGCGTTCGCGCAAAATTCGACTTGCTGCGTTTCCGACAATCAAACTGGTTTTTGAGTCAGAAAAGATTCTTAATATCGGCCATACAACCATTACCAGAGGACCGATTACGGCTGACATCACAGACCTTGAACGTTCTGTCTGTGATGCTGTCAAATACCGCAACAAAATAGGAATTGATGTAATGGCTGAAATCCTCGATAATTACCTTAAAAAATCAGACCGAGATATCACGCGCCTCTACCGTTACGCTAAATCTCTAAGAATAGCGAATATTCTTTCCACCTACCTCGCCGTGAAAATATGATGTCAGAACTAAAAAATATTTCAAGGTCTGTCCGCGACCGTTTGCTCAACATTAGCAAAGGGGATAATAAGTCATTCCAGCAACTGATTGTACGCTATTGCCACGAACGGTTGCTCTACCGCCTGTCAGTCAGCGACTTTCAAGAAAAGTTTATTTTGAAAGGGGGAGCCTTGCTTTATGCCTACGAAGAATTCACACCCCGTCCGACTGTCGACCTTGATTTCATGGGTCATAAAATCAGCAACGAAAAAAACAACATCATCAATTCTTTCCGTCAAATTATCGTCACTGATGCCCCGGATGATGGCATTATTTTCCATCCCGAAACCATCGAGGCAACAGATATTACAGTAGATAAAAAATATCCCGGAATAAGACTAATATTTCTCGCTACCATCGGTACCTATCGCCAGAAACTGACAATCGATATTGGTTTCGGCGACGTAATCATTCCGCAGCCCATCCGTATCGAATATCCAATTTTATTTGGTAACATGACGCAGCCATGTATACTTGCCTATTCATTGGAAACAGTGGTTGCTGAGAAATTTCAGTCGATCATTGACAAGGGTCTGGCAAACAGCCGAATGAAAGACTTCTTTGATATATACCGGATTTTGAAAGCTCACAGTTTTGACCCAACAGAACTTCAGCAGGCAATCAACGCAACCTTTGATAACCGAAATACAAAACACACCATCAATCATGTTTTCTTTGAACCCTCTTTTGCAGAAGATACTGTACTGCGTCAAAGATGGCAAGCATTCATTTCGCGTCTGAAGATTACCGACCTGACATTTGGGGAAGTAGTGACATTTATATCGTCGCGACTGAAACCGTTTTGGGACAATCTTGGCAATAGCAAATAATCACAAAGTTACTGCACTTATGAATATTTGCAGTAACTTTATGACTTTTACGAGTAATGATTTAACTTGGGAATTAATGCGCGTCTACTGCCAGAACTGATGGAAGTGGTGGACGGGGCCGTGGCCGTGGCCGATGGCGTATGAGGCTCCGGCTTCGATGGCGGCGGCGATGTAGTCCTTGGCGTGACGGGCGGCGGCGTCGAGGCTCAGTCCCTGAGCCAGGAAGGCGGCGAAGGCCGAGGAGAGGGTGCAGCCGGTGCCGTGGGTGTTGTTGGTGAATACGCGCTCGGAGCGGAGCTCGGTCAGGGTGTCGTCCTCGCGGTTATAGAAGATGTCAATCAGCTGATTGTCAGTGAGATGTCCGGCTTTAAGCAGCACGGAAGCACCGAGTTTACCGAGTTCGCGGGCGGCAGCGGGGAGCTCCTCCTGTCCGTTGATTTTGCGGCCTAACAGCAGCTCTGCCTCGGGGATATTCGGGGTGATGACGCGCGCGCGGGGAATCAGCACGTCGCGCAGGGTCGTCACCGCGTCAGCCTCGAGCAGCGGGTCGCCGGAGGTGGCAACCATCACCGGGTCGAGCACGATGTTGCGGATTTCGGGGTACTCGTCGAGGGTTTTGCGCACGGCGCGGATCAGTTCCGCAGAGTGCAACATGCCGATTTTCACGGCGTCGGTGCCGATATCGTCGAGAATCGAGTGAATCTGTCCGACAACGAAGTCGGCGGGGATGGGGTGCACGCCGGTGACCCCGACGGTGTTTTCGTCGACCACCGCCACGATTGCGGAGGTAGCGAAACAGCCGTTAGCCGAAATCGCCTTGATGTCGGCCTGCACGCCTGCGCCTCCGCTGGGATCGCTCCCGGCAATGGTCATCACGCGCTTGTATGTTTTTGTTTTTTTAGGTTCCATTAATAGGTTGATTTACTTGACTTTGCGAAGGATACGTGCCAAAGGCACGTCCGTACGACTGGTTCTTTTATACTTATACGGGCCAGGATTCCAGGCGGTAGGCGCTGTCCCAGAACATCCACTCCATGCGGGTGGCGGTTACGAACGCTTCGGTCATCTGACGGCGGATTTCGGGGGTAGTGGCTTCGGCTAATTCGTCGCAAATGTCGATTGCGCGGACCACCGAGCGGGCGAAAGCTGCGTCACCGTAGGTCTCAATCCAGTGATAATAAGGATTTTCCTTGCTGCATCGCGCGAGAATGCTCTCCCCCACTTTCTGATAAACCCAGAAACAGGGAAGCACCGATGCGGCCTCGACTTCGACCGGCGCGAGGGCTTTCGACGACTCGTAGGAGTTGTAAAGCAGGCAGGTCGGCGTCGGGCGCAATTCGCTGAGGTCCCGGCCTTTAAGGTAGAATTCGTGCAGGGCTTCCTCGATGGCGATTCCGTCGGAGGCATACTCTAAGAAGTCGCGCATCTGAGCCTGACGAGGCAAACGCGCAGCCACGTGGGTCAGCACCTTCACGTAGTTCGCCACATAAAGGGAGTCCTGCGAGATATAAAACATAAACCGTTCACGGTCAAGGGTTCCCGCGGCAAGTTCGCGCACGAACGGTTGTTCAAGTATCTGCCGGTAGACCGCTTCGGCGGCCTGCCAGGCTTCGTCGCTCCATTTCATTGTCAAAGCGTTGTTTTACCTACGTATATCATTTATAGCCGATGACAGCGACATAGTCACCCTTGTCGGAGCCCTCGACAGGATCCTCAGCGCGGAGGTCGGACATCAGGGGATGGGTGGTGAGGGTCTGCCAGCTTTCGAGGTCGCGGAATCCCGCGGCTTCCATCAGCGAGATTTTCTCGGCGGTGGTTCGCCAGTTGGCGGCCTTCACCAGCTCGATGGGGTAAGGATTCGGGGGATAGACCCCTTCGAGCAGCGGATGATTCCACGTGCCGAGCGCTTTGGCGAGGTTATACATTACCCCGTAGCCGCTCTCTTTGGGCACGTCGATGAGCACCACACGCCCCCCTGCGGGGAGCGAACGCCACGCCTTCTCCACCACCGATTTCAGGTCAGTGATGTAGCTGGGCGAACCGTTGAAAAGGATTGTGTCGTAGCGTCCGTCGCCGAAATCAGCGTCCTCGGCAGTGGCCGAAACGACGTTCAGTCCGCGCTTGCGGGCAATTTCGGCCATGCCGTCGGCCGGCTCGACGCCGTCGGTGACGACAATTCCGAAATCCTCGCGAAGGATCTTCTCGAACAGACCGCTTCCACAGCCCACCGACAGGATATTTTTGCTTCCGGCGAGCGTCCGGGCCACTAACCGCGCTTCAGAAAGGAGCACATTGGGGTTCTCGAGAAACCATGCGTCGTAGAGCGACGCATATTCGTCGAAACTTGACTTCATATATCTAATACGTTGATTTGCAATGTAAAAAGGTTTATTTCCAGGAGACGTTCGGAAAGCAGTTCGCCGAAACCGCAGATCAGTTTCATCACTTCAAGAGCCTGAAGCGCGCCGACGACGAAAGGCACAGGCGCAATCACTCCTGCGGCGGCAGCGGGCCGCGCCGAAAGTTCGCCGTCGTCGGGGAACAGGTCGCTGAACCGCTTTTTCCCGGGCAAAAAGGTGGAAACCAGACCGTTACACGGTCCGATTGAGCCGAAAATCCAGGGCTTCGACAGCCGCAGGCAGGTGCGGTCAATCAGATAGCGCGTGGCAAAGTTGTCGGTGCAGTCCACCACAAGGTCATACCGCCCGATTACAGCCTCGGCGTTTTCCTCCGTAAGTCCCTCGGTATAAAGCTCATAAGCAACCTCGGAGTTCAGCTCGCGGAGCCGCTCGGCGGCCATTGCGGCCTTCGGGCGGCCTACCCACGACTCGCGGTAAAGCAGCTGACGGTGGAGATTCGACAGCGACACTACATCGCGGTCGCAAAGCCCGAGACGCCCCACGCCGGCCCCGCCGAGCGACAGGCTCACCGGCGACCCGAGGCCCCCGAGTCCCACGATCAGCACCGCCGCATCGCGGAGCCGACGTTGTCCCTCCTCCCCGATTTCGGGAAGAAGAATCTGGCGCGAATAGCGTTCCATGGGGTCAGTCCATCACCTTGTCCCAGTCCTTCCAAACCGGCTCACAGCCGTTGCGGCGGATAGCCTCGGCAACCTCGTGGGGTGTGCGCTCATCGCTGACTGCGAACTGTTCAAGTGACTGAGGATAAGTGTAATAGCCACCCGGATCGGTCTTGGAGCCGGCGCTCAGCGACGTTGCGCCGAGACTCAGCATCCGGTCGCGGAAATCGGGACGCTCGCGGGTGGAATAGGAGATGTCGACGTCGTGGTCGAAGATACGGAAGGCGAAGGTCGCCTGTGCCAGTTCGCGGTCCGACATAACCACGTTCGGCTGGAAACCGCCTGCTGCCGGACGCATGCGCGGGAAGTTCACACTGTAGCGTGTGCGCCAGTAGTTTTTGCGGAGATAGCGCAGATGCAGCGCCATCATAGTGATGTCGGTGCGCCAGTCCTCGAGGCCAATCAACACACCCATGCCGATTTTGTGGAGTCCGGCCTGACCCATACGGTCGAAACCGTTGACGCGCCATTCGAAGTTCGACTTCATCCCGGCGGGGTGATAGACCTTGTATTTCTCGCGATGGTAGGTTTCCTGGAAGCATACCACGCCGTTGAGACCCGAATGGGTCAGGCGCTCGTAATCTTCAGCCGACAGGGGCATTACCTCCATCGTCAGGTTATTGAAATAGGGGCGGCAGACGCGCAGCGCCTGCTCGAGGTAGTCGGTTCCGGCCACCCGGGGATTCTCGCCGGTGACCAGCAGCAGGTTCTCGAACGGAGCGAGGCGGCGGATGGCCTTACACTCGTCCTCGATCTGCTCCATCGTGAGCACCACACGGTCGAATTTGTTGTGGCGGTTGAAACCGCAGTAAACGCAGGAGTTCGTGCAGGAGTTGGTGATATACATGGGGATGTACATCGAGACAGTTTTGCCGAAACGCTCGCGGGTGTATTTGCGGCTGAGGACTGCCATCTGCTCCAGATACGGCTCTGCGGCCGGGGAAATCAGGGCCATGAAGTCGTCGAGGTCGAGGTGACGCTTAGCCAGCGCCCGCTCGACGTCGGCTGCCGTTTTCGAGGCAATCCGGGCCGTGGTTTCATCCCAGTCGTAATTCAGTAATACGTCTGAAAACATTATATATTCGGGGTAACTTTTATATCGGTCCGCAGGGATGCAACTTTTACGCGTCCCTGCGGCAAGTCTTTATTAATCCAGAAATGCGGTCAGGGGGCTGCTGGCGACAGCGAAGGTCGAGCGGCCGCCGAGCCCGGCTTCGTATGCCTCGCGTCCGGCGATGACAGCTTTGTCGAAAGCCTGAGCCATCCTGACGGGGTCTCCGGCGACGGCGATAGCGGTATTGACGAGCACTGCGTCGGCACCCATCTCCATGGCCTCGGCAGCGTGCGACGGGGCGCCGAGACCGGCGTCAACAACCACCGGCACGCGGCTTTCTTCGATGATGATTTCCAGCAAGTCGGGCACCACGATACCTTTGTTGGTGCCGATCGGGGCGCCGAGGGGCATCACGGCGGCGGTGCCGACATCCTCGAGGCGTTTGCATAGCACGGGGTCGGCCTGGATATACGGCAACACGATAAAGCCCTGTTTTACAAGTTCTTCGGTTGCTTTCAAGGTCTCAATCGGGTCGGGAAGCAGGTATTTGGGATCAGGGTGGATTTCGAGTTTGATGAAGTCCGTACCAAATGCCTCGCGGGCGAGCTGGGCCACGAGGATTGCCTCCTCGGCGTTGCGGGCGCCGGAGGTGTTGGGCAGAAGCTGTACGTCGGGACGGAGGATGTGGCGGAGCATGTCGTCCTCATGGTTGGCGGTGTCGATTCGTTTCAGGGCAACGGTCACCATCTGCGACCCGGAAGCGGCTATCGCTTTGCTCATCAGCTCGTTGGAGCTGAATTTGCCGGTTCCTACGAAAAGGCGGCTGCTGAATTCACGGCCACCGATAATCAGTTTTTCCATAGTGAAAATTCTATTCTTTATCGGCCGGATACTACTTAAGGGTTATTCCGACCAGAGTTTTATTATTTCCTGTGTTGTTTTTTCGGGATTCTCCGACCGGAGGATCAGGCCGGAGACAGCCACACCGCTGACGCCGGTTTTCCGGAGCGCCTCGAGGTCATCAAGAAGAATTCCGCCGATGGCGACCACCGGCAGCGTCATCTTCTCCTCCTGGAAACGAGCCATCAGTCTGCCATATCCTTCGATTCCGAGAATCGGGGCGAGCCCCTTCTTGGTGGTGGTGAAGCGATACGGCCCGACACCGAGGTAATCTGCGCCGGCAGTCCAGGCTTTCAGCGCGTCGTCGGCCGTATTGGCCGTTGCGCCGATAATCGTCTCATCGCCAAGCAGATGGCGCGCTTCGTCGACCGGCATATCGTTCTTGCCGAGATGCACGCCGTCGGCGCCAAGGGGTTTCACCAGCGCCACACGGTCGTCGAAAATCACCGTCGCGCCGTACTTGCGACAGAGCGGCACGACCTTGCGGGCCTCTGCGGTGAATTCCTCGTCCGGGACATCCTTCATCCTCAGCTGCACCCACCGGCAGCCGCCGCGAAGCACCGCCTCGAGGCCTTCGGCACTCGGGGTAATATATTGTAACTCAAAGTTTTTCATCATTTTTGCAATTTCCCAGGCCTCGGAAAGCATAGCGGCGCCTCCGAAGCCCACATTTTCAAGAGCTTTAAAGTGCATTTTCCGCACCCCGCCGAGGGCGTAGACCTTATGCAGCGGCAAACCGCTGGCGGCTAACTCCTTGAGGTTAAATTTACTCCTGTATCCCGGCTTCGATATGCTGTCAAAAATCGGGCTGAGCGTCAGATAATCAAGGTTCTGATACCGGGCCACCTCCTCCAGGGTGTGACAGCTGCGGCTGACCGACCCACGCCAATTGGCCGGCGGTTCGGGGTTACGCGAGTTGAGGTGCACACCGCCGACGCCATAGCGTTCGGCCAGCTCGAAATGGTCGTGAAGCGACAGCCGACTACGGTAGCATGCCGGAATCTGTTCCAGAAGCGCTGCGGTTTCCGCCGCCGAGGCCTGCGGCTTGCGTATATGCACACGCTCCCAGCCGGCATCAATCAGCCGGCAGACAGCAGCCGCCTCTCCCGTCCAGAATTCCTGACGGGTAATTGCCAGAAGCTTCATCAGCCTCCGCAGACAGCGGTGATTACGGTTACATTATCTCCCTCGGAAAGCGCCGTCGCATCCCAGTCGGCCTTGCGCACAACCTTTCCGTTCACAGCCACGGCCACACCGACCGTAGGCAATCCATTGACTTTCAACAACTCAGCCACCGACAGCGCCGGGGCCTCGGTGACAAATTCCTTTCGATTCAGTAATACTTTCATTTTTCACTCCTTTCGGCGGCATTACCCGCATCAAGTTCATAGGGTTTATTCTCAGCCGGTCCTCCCGGCACCCCTTTCACGGCCACATTGCCCCGCAGCCGCCTCAGCAGCCAGCAACGCAGTTGCCGTTGTTCCCTGCAAAGATAAACATTCCCGCCAAAATCTCCAAACATTCCGTAAAAAAATTATTTCCGCTTCATATCCAAAAACATATCAAAAGTCCGATTTTTTATCTATATTTGCGGAATAATCAACGACACCTTTCTGAAGTCAAATGGTATCTCAATAACTGCTCCCTTAAAAAAGAACTGGTTATGATTGTCTTTACTCAACTAATGGATAATCAGTATACATAATGAAAGAGAAATGTTTGAAAAAGAGTGTAGAGCTCAGCTCATATTGCTGGGTGGTTTCGGCGCTGGTAACGGCGTTGCTGTGCGGTATTTGCGTTTACATTGCCAGTCAGCCGGATAGCTTTTGGGGCATGGTGGCGATGGCAGTGATAATAGTGCCGATGTTACTGTCAACGCTGCTTTATATGCCATTGTCGATTTCAGTCGACAGTCGTAGTCTGAATATTAACCGGATACTGCGAACCAAAAGCATCCCGACGGCTGAAATTGCTGCGGTGCGGCTCTGCCCACCCACTATGGGGGCAATCAGAATCTGCGGCTGCGGCGGTTTCTTCGGCTGGTACGGATGGTTCCACGAGAAGGATCTCGGGAAATACTTCGCCTACTACGGCAAAGCATCCGACTGTTTCCTTATCACGCTTAAAGATGGCCGGAAATATATGCTCGGCTGCAAGGATGCGCCCGAAATGGTTAGCGAAATCAAGCAGCTCGCCGGCCTCGGAGAGTAACAGATTCCCCCTCTAAATTTGGGGGAGAGTGACAAAATCAGCCATTCAAATTTGGGGGAGAGTGACAAAATCGGCCATTTAAATTTGGGGGAGAGTGACAAAAACAGCAAAATAAATTTGGGGGAGAGTGACATCTTAAGCTCCTTTGCGCTAAAAATCAACAGCTTACGCATTTTGCGATTTTTCCGATGAAATTAATGGGAATTTCATCTATCTTCCGTGCAGCGCCAGAACCCAACTTGACCATTTTGCTGACGTCAGCAAAATGGTCCAGCACCGTTTCCACTGCATTTGAGCATGGCGGCGATGGGGAGACGAGTGGAGGTGCGGAGGTGGGTGGCAGCGATGCCTAAGGAGGTAGAAGATGCCGCAGAGATTATTGCTAAACACTATTTTTTTCCCTCAAAAAAATAAAGTTATCTCGGAAATTATTGTAACTTTGCCAAGGACAAAGCGCTATCTATATTTTTAAAAAGTATTTCTCTAAAGTCATGAAAAGCCTGAAAATTTCTAACATTCTGCCTCACTTATTCGCCATTGCCATCTGCATTTTTCTCGGTAAAATTGACGGCTCGGCGCAGAAAATCTACTCCGTCGACCACCAGTATCAGGCTGACGTGAAAGTGTATGTCACTGATTCCGAATATCAGGCCGACCTTGTAGTATTCAAAACCGACAAGGCGTACCGCGCCAAAGCCAGCGAGAACAAGGGTATCTGGTATTTCACTGACCATCAGTATCAGGCCGACAAGAAAGTCTTTTTCGTCGACCACCAGTATCAGGCCGACCTCAAAATCTACTTCACGGACCACGAATACCGCGCCGGCTGGAAAAACAACTCCAAGAAGCCCCTCCTCTACTAATCTCTCTTCTCTATCCTCGCATTTAATCTCCCCTCGCAAAAGATATTTTCATCCGAGTACCATTGTAACCCGGAATTTTTTGCTAAAAACCATGCAAATTTAAAGTCTGAGTTTAAATTTGCATGGAAAAAGCAATACATTTCTATTTTAAGTAGCGTTTACCTCTATCAACATTCACAGCTTCCGCTACCTCATTGTGCGGAGGTTGGGGAGGAGGGCGGCGACGATGCCGAGGAGGGGGGAGTAGGCGCAGACGCGGTAGACGGCGATGATGCCGTAGGTGTCGGCGAGGTCGCCGAGGAGCGCGGCGGCGATGCCTCCGATGCCGAAGGCGAAACCGAAGAAGAGTCCGGAGATCATGCCGAGTTTGTTGGGGAGGAGTTCCTGGGCGTAGAGCAGGATGGCGGGGAAGGCGGAGGAGAGCATGAAGCCGGCGCAGAAACTCAGTATGGCGGTCATGGGAAGCGAGGCGTGGGGCATAAGCAGGCTGAATGGGGCGGTGCCGAGGATGGAAATCCAGATTACGGCTTTGCGGCCGATGCGGTCGCCGACGGGACCGCCGACGAGGGTGCCGGCTGCGGTGGCCACGGTGAACACGAACAGCAGGAGCTGCGAGGTGGAGACACTGACGCCGAACCGCTCGATGAGGTAGAAGGTGTAGTAGCTCGAGAGGCTCGCCATGTAGATGTATTTCGAGATAATCAGCACCATGATTACGCCGATGACAAAGACGGTGTGGGCGGGCGAAAGCGGCATGGGGGTGTGCATCTCCTTGCGCGACAGCGCTTTAAGTCCTTTCAGGTAGCGGCCATACCACCCCACGATCGGTTTCATCGCCGCGAAACAGAGCGCCGCAACTATCAGAAACAGAAGCACATACCTGCGCCCGTAGGGTGCTACAAGCAGCGCCACAAGCAGCGGTCCGATCGAGCCGCCGAAGTTGCCGCCGACCTGGAAAACAGACTGCGCGAAGCCGCGGTGGCCGCGCCCGGCGAGCGATGTAATGCGCGAAGCCTCGGGGTGAAGTGTCGCCGAACCGAGGCCAATCAGGAATACCGACAGGAATATACCGGCTAACGAACCGGTGAGCGCAAACATCGTAATTCCGACGCTCGTAAAACACATCCCCAACGGCAGGCTGAAGCGAAACGGAAAGCGATCGAAAGCATACCCCACGACGGGCTGGAATATCGACGCCGCAATCTGATAAACGAGCGTTATAAGGCCGATTTGCGCGAAGTCGAGGTGCAGCTCATCCTTGAGCATCGGGTACACAGCCGTGACCACCGACTGCAGCAGGTCGTTGAGGCAGTGGGCGGCGCAGAGCGCCAGCAGCACACTGATATTGTTCACCGTCATCAGCCGACGGTAAAGTTTTGCGGGAGAAACTGTCATTTTTCTGTAAAAACCTTCTTTGTCAAGGGGAGAATCCTTCATTCTGCATGAGGTTTCCATATGATTATCAACCGATTACGGTCGCCACTATCCGGCGCGGACCGCCGTAGTCGCGGAATTCGCAAAGATATATCCCCTGCCAGGTGCCGAGGTTCAGGCGTCCGCGGGTGATGGGGATGGTAAGACTTACGCCGAACAGCGACGACTTTGCATGCGCCGGCATATCGTCCGCGCCCTCGAGCGTGTGATTGTAGTACGGCTGATTCTCCGGCACAAGCCGGTCGAGAATCCGGTTCATGTCGCCGCGCACATCCGGGTCAGCGTTCTCATTGATACTCAGCGCGCACGATGTATGTTTTACGAACAGATTCAGCAGTCCCGACTCCGGGAGCTGTGGCAGCTGGGCCAGCACCTCACGGGTCACCAGATGACATCCTCTCCGCTTCGCCGTCAGTTCAAATTCACTTTGTGAAACCATAATTCCGGGAATTACATCAATCACTGCGGCGCACCGCTACGGGGCGCCGGGATTTTCCATGCAAAATTAATCATTATTTTTCAAACGGCAAGTGACAGGTGCCGAATCGGCCATCAGAGGTGTCCATAGCGGCGAAGCAAGGCGGGGCTTGCGCTCCTGAACGCCAACGGGAGCGGGTTATTTCTTGTTGTCCGGGGTGCGGATTTCGCGGAGCTCTTCGAGGTAGCTGGCCGTAATGACGCCGGAGGGGAGCGCGATGATGGCGACACCGAAGAGCGAGGAGAGCATGGAGACCACGCGGCCGATGTCGGTCACGGGACAAAGGTCGCCGTAGCCTACGGTAGTCAGGGTGACGGTGGCCCAGTAGAGAGCATCGAAGAAGGAGGTGAAGGTCGCTTCGCCGGTTTCGGGGTTGACGTGGGGCTCGGCGTTGAACATGATCAGCGCGGTGATGAAGATGTAGAACAGCGCCAGTACAAGCACCGACAGGAGCACCTGCCTCTCCTTCTTCAGCACATGAAGGAAAATCAGCGTCTTGTTGGTGTAGCGGAATACCTTCAGCAGGCGGATAATTTTCATCAGTCTGGTCAGTCGCAAGACCTTGTAACCCCGGCTGATAAGGTTCAGTCCGGGCAATATCGACAGCAGGTCGATGATTGCCATCAGCGTGAACGGATAGAGCAGATACGACACCGGCCCGCGGCGCAGCTGCACCCTTGCTGTGAACCACCGCAGCAGATATTCCACGATAAACACCGCCACGCAGAACACCTCGATCGGACGGAACACGGGGTTGTTCTCCTTGAACATCAGCGGCACGATACTGGCTATAATCGTCGCCATCATGAACCAGACGTAAACCGTCCCGATCCAGGTCCGGTCTTCCGTGCGGTTCATGAAATCATATATTTTCCTCTGTAACCTTTTAATCTTCATTGGTTTATTATTTTAAGGTAACGTCAGGACGCCGAGTTATTTCAGACTACGTCCTCACGCAGCGGGACGCCACTTTCGCAGCAACCTGATGCAAAATTATTAATTTTTCGCGAGATAGCTGCGTTTTGACTCAAAAGAATTCGTAACTTTGCTCCACCATGAAAGTCCTTCACAGCTCCGACTGGCACCTCGGTGCCGCTTTGTATGGCCACGACCGTTCGGCCGACCAACGATACATGCTGAATCAGATTGCGGAAATCGTCGGCAGGGAAAAGCCTGACGTTCTGCTTGTAAGCGGCGATATTTTCGACAACGGCACCCCTTCGGCGTCCTCTCAGGCCATGCTCGACGAGGCCCTGATGGTCATGCGCAGGATGGGTGGCGACGCCATGCCCATCATTCTGACCTCCGGCAACCATGATTCCCCGTCGCGCCATGTGGCCTTCCGTGCCGTGTATTCCGAGGTAGGCGTACACACCATCGGCTCGTCGATGATTACCTCGGACAGGTCGGTCGAGGAGCTGTATGACCGGTTAGTAGTGCCGGTGCCGGGCAAAGGCCTGGTCGTGGCGGTGCCTTACATCAACCCACGCAACCTCCCCGAAGATTTCTACACACGGCTTATTGAAGAGGTGCGGAAACGAAACACCGACCGGCTGCCGGTGGTGCTGATGGCGCACCTGACGGTGTCTCATTCCCGCTTCCAGGGTCATGAGAACAGCGACGAAAGGGTCGTTGGGGGCATCGAAAGCGTGGATATCGACACCCTCGGCGCAGGCTACGATTACCTTGCCCTGGGGCACATTCACTGCCCGCAGCAATGGAAACGGAGCCCGGCCATCGTCCGCTACTCCGGCACCCCCTGCGCCGTAAGTTTCGACGAGGATTACCGTCATTCCGTCACCATCGCGGATATTCCGGAGGCCGGGAATTGCAGCGTCAGGGAGATAGAGCTCGTGCCTGAGACACCATTAGTGACCATCGGCGGCAGCTGCGGCATGACCGAGGAGGAGCTAATCGCTGTCCTCGGCGACAAAGACCCCGAAACCGGAGTTCCGGCGGTGCCCGAGGGGGCGTATCTGCGGTTCAATCTCCGTCTGCCCGAAGGGAAGATTTACCCCGACACATTCACTGCTGCCCATCTGATGGAAGCCTGCGACCGGCATGGATACATATTCTGTTACCTCAACCCTATCCGCCAGACGCGCGAAACCGCCGACAGCGGGCCCCGGGCAATGACAGTCAGCGACATCCGCAGCATCTCGCCCGTCGGTCTGGCCAAAGAATTCGCCGAAAAGAAGGGGGCGGAATGGACCGATGAACTCGAAGCCATGCTCCTGGAGGCAATCTCAAGAATCGACAATCAGTAACTAATTGCTAATTGCCAATTGCTAATTGCTAATTGCCAATTGCTCAGTTCAATGAAACTCAGGAAACTCGAAATAGAAAACATAGCTTCGTTTGAACACGAGGTCATAGATTTTGCAGGCAGCCCCCTCGAGGGGACCGACCTGTTTCTGATTAACGGCGAAACCGGCTCCGGCAAGTCCACTATTCTCGACGCCATCTGTCTGGCCCTCTACGGCGACACACCCCGTCTGCACAACTCCGAGAGTCAGGCCGAAAAGCGGGATATGCCGGAAGGTGTTTCCTACAACGACGCCCGCCGATTGCTGAGGCTCAACACAGGCCGCGGGTTTGTGCGTCTGACCTTTGACGCCGAGGGTGAGGAATGGCAGGCCGAATGGGGCGTGCGCCGCGCCCGCGACAAAGCCTCCGGTGCCCTTCAGGCCAAAAGCTGGACGCTCACCAATCTCTCCACCAAGGTCAACATCACCCGGGATGACGAAATCAAGCAGACCATAGTAAAGCTCATCGGTCTGGATTTCACGCAGTTCTGCCGGACTACGATGCTTTCGCAGGGGGAATTCGCCGCGTTTCTGAAAAGCAAGCCCGACGAGAAGGCCCAGATTCTGAAGAAAATCACCGGCGTAGACCGTTTCGAGAAGATCGGCGCGATAATCTACACCATCACCTCCGAAAAGAAAGCCATCCTCGCCGAAATCGAGAGTCAGAAGAAAGCTCTTGAAACCGAGGCTCTTACACCAGAGCGGCGCCTGGAGCTGGAGGAGGAAAACCGGGAGCACGAAAGGAACAAGAAGCTGGCGGAGGAAACCAGGTCCAGATTGCAGGCCGCCCGAAAATGGGTCGACGACGAGTCGGCCATAGGCAAGCGGTTGACGCTGGCTCAGGCGGATCTGCAGCGGGCCGAACTGGCCCGGAACGACGAAGAGGTTGTCAGGGCCTCGGAAACCGTTGCGGTCCATGATCAGACAGGCGACGTCAGGATGCAGTTCGAAGCTCTCCGAAAGTCCGAAAAGGATGAGACCGCAGCCCGGACCGAGCTCAATCAGCAGCAAGCCGGATTCTCGGAGCTGTCGGCAGCATTGAACCGTTTGCGCAACGATGTGATTGTCAACGGGAAACGGCTCGCGGGAATCCAGCAAGCCATTGACGCCAATGCCTCGCTGAAGGATATTTTCGAGTCTGCAGCAGTCCTCGCCGGCGAATGTAAGAACCTCGCCGGATGGCAGCGCGATATAGCGGACAAGCAGGCTCAGCTCAAAGCGAAGGAGGCTGAAATCCAGGATGTTATTTCGCCAAGGATCAACAAGATTTCCGCTGAAATCGAGGAAATCAGTGGCCGTCATCAGGAGCTGACCTCCCGGCTGGAGGTCAAGGAGAAGGAGCTGGAGGCTTGCGACCTCGAGGGGAAACGGCAGCAGAAAGACTCAGCCCTGGCCGAGCAGGGGCGTCTGGCGGAACTCAGCACAGCAATCGGCCAGCTTGAAAAGTGCAGCGGGGAGATCAGCAAGCTCCAGTCCGACATCATCGCTACCGATGATATTGTCAGCAGCACAACCGGGCTTCTCACCACTGACAATCAGAATGTTATCGCCGCCAAAAGCGCCCGCGACACGCAGCAGCAAGCCGCCGATTCGGCTCAGATGGCCGCCGGTAAATCGGCAAAGGAGATTCGCGCACGCCTCAGAATCGGCAGCATTTGTCCGGTTTGCGGTCATGAAATCATGCATGAGCTAAAGTCCGACAAGCTCCTCCGCGATCTTGCCGACCAGGCCAAGGCAAAGCTCAACGAGCTGAACAGAAGTTACGAGGAAGCGCTGAAATTGCAGACCGAGCATCTGAATACCCTCAGTCTTAAGCAGAAAGAGCTTCTGAAATACCGAGGTGAGCTCGAACGGAGGGAGGCTGAAAAGTCTGGAATCGAGAAAAAGATGGACGACGTCTGCGGCGTCCTGAATATCGTTCCGGAGGCTGAGCTGGACTTGAAGATCCTGAAAGGGATTCACGGCACAAGAGCTGATGAGCTGAAAATCAGGCTTTCCGAGATTGAAAAGGGTATCGCCGAAGGGGAAGCCATCGACCGGGCGCTCCGGGAGCTACGGAAGAGCATCGCCGGGAATCAGACCGCCCTCGATTCGACCAACAGCCGCAAGTCGGCGGAGGAGAAAAAGAAAGCCGATGCCGACGCCGCGGTTTCAGCGCTGACAGCCGCCATCGCCACTCTCCAGGGCAGCATCGATGCCGCTATCAGCCGGCTCGAGGCGACAATCGGCGACAAAAAGGTCTCCGGTCACGACTTCCGGTCGGAACCCGTCGCATTTGCCGGGGACCTCCGGAAAGCCGCAGACGCCTACCAGCGTCTGCTCGACGATTCCACCCGTCTGACCAATGAGCTGGACTCCCTGACGGAGATTATCCGTAGCTGCGACGACAAGCGGGCCTCGATTCTCGCCGACATTCCAGAATGGGAGAAGTCCGAGGATCAGGAACAGGACGGTCCCGTTACTCAGGATTTGAACCGTCCCGTGTCGCAGGATTCCCCAAAAATTGATCCCCGCAAGACCGAACAGGCTTTCGACAGCCTCAGATCTCAGGTCATTGCGGCGAATGTGAAATTGCGCAAGGCCCTCGAGGACAGCCGGGCTCAGCGGGCCGACATCAGGGAGTTCTTCCTCAATCACCCCGAACTCGACCGGGAACAGGTAGAAACAATCTCACGACTCTCCGACAGGGATATCGCCGGATTGCGCGCGAAGGTCCAGAACGCCATCAACCGCGTCGAGCAATGCCGCACAAGTCTGGATTCCGTCCGTGCCGAGCATGAAGCCGTCCTCTCCCTGAAGCCGGAATGGCTTGTCATGGAGGGGGAGGAACAGCCCGACACAGCAGAAAGTTCCACCGATGACGACGCTTTCGAGGGCAGCGAAACTCCCGACGCCCCGGAGCGGATTCCCGTCGCAGAGCTTTCCGACCGCATCAGTCAGACCGAAGGAATCATCACGGAGTCCGCGACACAAATGGCTCTGATTCAGAAGGCGTTTGCCGATTCAGCCAAGCACAGCGAGCGACTGGCCGCTATTACCCGCGAATTCGATGCCGCTGCTGAGGATTACAGCCGCTGGAACAACCTGAACTCGCTGCTCGGCGATGCCCAGGGCAAACGTTTCAGCAACATCGCGCTGAGCCATCTGCTCGGCAACCTCATCCACCACGCCAACACCTACATGGCGCAACTCAACGACCGATACACCCTCGACGTCATCCCCGGCACATTCAGCATCATGGTCTGCGACCGCTATCAGGGCTACAGCCAGCGCACCGCCAACACCATCTCGGGTGGCGAAACCTTCCTGGTATCCCTCGCCCTGGCGCTGGCCCTCAGCAACATCGGCCAGCTCAGCGGCTGCGACACCCTGTTTATCGACGAAGGCTTCGGCTCGCTCAGCGGCGGTCACCTCGACAAAGCCATCGACACCCTCAAAAACCTTCACCGCCAGGACGGACGCCGCATCGGCATCATCAGCCACATCACCGAGCTCCGCGAAAAAATCCCCACCCAAATCCTCGTCGAGCGCACCCCCACCACCCCCGCCACCATCCACCTCCTCCCCACCCCATAATCCCCTTAGCCTAATCCCCTCAAACCATGTAATCTGGCGTTTTGATCCCATGATACTTACTGATAAAATCAGCATTGATAACCTGATTGCAAAAGTGCAGAATATTGGAGACAGGCTTGTGGGGTATACCGAAAAACTTGTTTTCAGCTATGCTGACATTATCTCATATAAGAAGGTAAAAGCCAATCTCGAAAAAAGTGGTATCAACTATATTGAATGGGACGAACCGCTGATGAATGAATTCGCATCGCGCTTGTCTGAGATGAATCGAGAGCGCGGATGGAATTATCAACTGGCTACATGCGGAGAGAAAATAGATTTAGCTAAATACGGCATCAGTCACAACCGATGTGTGGACGACGACCTCATGATCAGATTCTCATCTGCCGATAAGACATTAATGGATTTCCTTAATGTTGACATCGTGAATATCCAACCTTCATTATTTGATGATGCTCCGACTCTTCCGGATGGAGCTGTACAAATATCTGAAAACAGTTATGGAATAAAGCGTAAAAACAACAAGGACAAAGGTCAGAGACAGTTCTGTGGCTGCATCGCCAGCAAGGACATCGGCCAATACAACACCTGTCCCCACCTTTGCGAATATTGCTACGCCAACACGAGCAAGGACACCGCAATACGAAACTTTCAGCGTCACCGTCAACACCCTGACAAAGACACAATCATCTAATATCCCTTAAATCAGCCGGTGACATATCATTGTTCATCCTGAGTAATATTCTATGAATCAATGCCGGCAGCAACACGCTCGGCAGCACGGCGGATGCTTTCGCGGGCATCCTCGGCAACCTCGCGCATAATCTGAGCCATGCGCTCGTCGCCCGGCTCCTCCATCGACGTGAGTCGATAACTATTCATCTGTTCTTCCGACATACTATAATCATTTCTTATTCAACGCCAAAGTTACGAAAAAAATCTGAGCGAACCTCACTTTTTCCTGAGATACACCACCGGGTGAGTTGTTATAAGCGAAAAAAGTGCAGGCGGCATGGGAGGATGCTGTCTGCACTTTGAGGCGGTCCACTTGCAGTGGACGTTTGATGCGGTCAACTGGCGCGGGGACGTCAGGCTACGGTCCACTTGCAGCGGACGGGGGAGGTGATGGCGCCGGTTTTCTTGAGGTCTGCCATGGCTTTGTCGACGGCTTTGCGGTCAATGCCGGTCAGTTCGACGATTTTGCCGGCGTTCAGGGGTTCGCCAGCGTTGCGCATGGCTTCCAGGATTTTTTCTTTATCGTCCATAGTGTGAGGGGGTTAAGCGACTATAGCGTGCCACCACAGGTTGTGTCGCACGCCATAGTCTATCGGTTGTCAGTAGTTGTATTTGAGTTTATCAGGCTTACTTCACTTCCTCGAAGTCTACGTCGGTGACACCGTCGTCGTGGGGAGCGGAGGAGCCGGCACCGGGATTAGCACCGGGCTGAGGGCCTGCCTGGGCGTTGGCCTGAGCCTGTGCCTGAGCGTTGAGGATGTCCTGCTGGGCTGCGCCGAAGGTTGTTTCGATTTCCTTGATGGCGGCTTCGCAGGCGGCGGCGTCCTGAGCCTTGTGGGCGTCTTTCAGCTTGGCGATGGCTGCTTCGATGGCGGCCTTCTTGTCGGCGGGAATCTTGTCGCCGAATTCCTGGAGCTGCTTCTCGGTCTGGAAGATCATGGCGTCGGCCTTGTTGAGGGTTTCGATGCGCTGTTTCTCCTTTTCGTCGGCAGCGGCGTTGGCGGCGGCTTCGTCCTTCATACGCTTGATTTCAGCTTCGCTCAGGCCGCTGGAAGCCTCGATACGGATGCTCTGCTCCTTGCCGGTAGCTTTATCCTTGGCGGATACGTTGAGGATACCGTTGGCGTCGATTTCGAAGGTAACTTCGATCTGAGGAATACCACGGGGTGCGGGAGCGATGCCGTCGAGGTGGAACTTGCCGAGGGTCTTGTCGTCCTTGGCCATGGGGCGTTCGCCCTGAAGGACGTGGATTTCAACCGAAGGCTGGTTGTCGGCTGCGGTGGAGAATGTCTCGCTCTTGCGGGTAGGGATGGTGGTGTTGGCTTCGATAAGCTTGGTCATCACGCCGCCGAGGGTTTCAATGCCGACCGACAGGGGCACAACATCGAGGAGGACAACGTCCTTGACATCACCGGAGAGCACACCGCCCTGAATGGCAGCACCTACGGCTACGACTTCGTCGGGGTTGACGCCCTTCGAGGGGGCCTTGCCGAAGAACTTCTCCACGATCTGCTGGATTGCAGGGATACGGGTGGAACCGCCGACGAGGATCACTTCGTCGATATCGGAGGCCTTCAGGTTGGCGTCCTTAAGAGCCTGTTCGCAGGGAACGACAGTGGCGTTGATGAGCTTGTCGGCGAGCTGCTCGAACTTGGCACGGGTGAGGGTCTTCACAAGGTGCTTGGGAATACCGTTTACCGGCATGATGTACGGCAGGTTGATTTCGGTCGAGGTCGAGGAGGAAAGCTCGATTTTGGCCTTCTCGGCAGCCTCTTTCAGACGCTGCAGGGCCATGGGGTCTTCGCGGAGGTCCACACCCTCTTCGCTCTTGAACTCATCGGCGAGCCAGTCGATGATCACGTGGTCGAAGTCGTCGCCGCCCAGGTGGGTATCACCGTTGGTGGAAAGCACTTCGAAGACGCCGTCGCCGAGTTCGAGGATGGAGATATCGAATGTACCGCCACCGAGGTCGAATACAGCGATTTTCTGGTCCTTGTCGCTCTTGTCGAGGCCGTAAGCCAGAGCAGCGGCGGTAGGCTCGTTGACGATACGGCGCACGGTCAGACCGGCGATTTCACCGGCTTCCTTGGTGGCCTGACGCTGCGAGTCGTTGAAGTAAGCAGGAACCGTGATGACAGCTTCTGTCACTTCCTGACCGAGATAATCTTCGGCCGTCTTCTTCATCTTCTGAAGAATCATGGCGGAGATTTCCTGAGGAGTGTATTCGCGGCCGTTGACAACGACCACGGGGGTATTGTTGGCCGAGCGGGCTACCTGATAAGGCACGCGCTCGATCTCATTCGTAACATTGTCATAGGTTTCACCCATGAAACGCTTGATGGAGTAGATTGTACCCTGGGGGTTGGTGATGGCCTGACGCTTGGCGGGATCGCCCACCTTACGTTCGCCATTTTTATCGAAAGCAACTACCGAAGGGGTAGTGTTGCGGCCTTCCGAGTTAGGAATGACAACGGGGTCCTTGCCTTCAAGGACAGATACGCAGGAATTGGTAGTACCTAAGTCGATACCTATGATTTTTCCCATAACAGTTATTATTTATTTGTTTTTATTATCATAATTCATGAAAGCGGCCTGACGTTCGCGGCGGGTGACCACAAGTGTCGCGCTCCGGAAGCGCTCCCGGCATTAATCCGGACGTCCGTTTTCGTCGCTTTATAAATCAAACAAATATTGTGCCAAAAAGGTTGCGCCTCCCTGAAAAATACTGTCACTCTCCTATTTTGGCAGAAAAATCTGCCGCTTTACATGGCAGAAACCACCTATAATAATTATGACAACAATATAATAATTATGACAACAATAAAAGTAAAATTCCGACCTTCGCCCGTCGCTGACCGCAAGGGCCCTGTCTATTATCAGATTATTCATGACAGGAAAATACGTCTGCTGTCAACCGAATACCTGCTCTATTCTTCAGAATGGAACGAAAAGCGTTCCGCTGTCAGAACCTCAAACGGCAACGAGCGACACAACTTCCTACACGGCGTCCGTGAAAAAATCCACCGCGACATCGAGCGACTGACCCGGATTGCCCGACGGCTGGACGGGACCAATGCAGACTACTCCGTCGACGATATTGTGGACGAATTCAACCGCTACCTCTCCGAATATTCGCTGTTTCACTTTATGGGAAGTGTTATCGCCCGGCTGAAAGATAATGGCAACATCCGAACCTCCGAGACCTACCGCTCGGCACTGAACAGCTTCCGCAAATTCCGCAGCGGACAGAACATCATGCTCGACAGCATCAGTTCCGAACTTATGGCAGAATATGAATCATGGCTTAAACAGCGGAACGTCACCCCCAACACCATCTCATTCTACAACCGCATACTTCGGGCAGTATATAACCGCGCCCTGGAGCATGAGGTCTTCGAAGACCGTCGCCCCTTCCGGTACGTATACACTGGAATCGACAAGACAGTAAAACGTGCCCTCCCCCTGCCAGCCCTCAAGAAAATCAAAGCATTAGACCTCACAGCAATGCCTTCGCTCGACTTCGCCCGCGACATGTTCCTGATGAGTTTCTGTCTGCGCGGAATGAGTTTCATCGACATGGCCTTCCTGAAAAAACGCGACCTCAAAAACAGCTATGTCACCTACCGCCGTCGCAAAACCGGCCAGCTGCTCACAATCGCATGGACACCCCAAATGCAGATGATACTCGATAAATATCCTGAAAACAAAAGCGATTACCTCCTCCCCATCATCCGTAATCCGGGCACCAACGAACGGTGCACCTACCGCAACGCCGGTTACAACATAAACCGCAATCTCAAGCAAATCGCCTTAATGGTCGGAGTTACAATACCCTTGACCCTATACGTAGCCCGCCACAGCTGGGCCTCCGCTGCCAAAGCCAAAGGCATCCCCATCAGTGTCATCTCCGAAGGTATGGGCCACGACAGCGAAACCACCACCCGAATCTACCTCGCCAGCCTCGACACCTCAGTCGTCGACCGCGCCAACAGCCTAATCCTCAAAAGCCTCAATTAGTACAGCTATGTGACTTAATGTCAGTACTAAACACCTGAAATCCATTATAACATTATAGCTTCATATAACATTATAGCCTCAGTACCAACCGGTTCTGAGGCTTCATTGTTTAGGAATCATCCAAATCTCTTGTTAAGAGATTTGGATGCTCTATATCCAAGCTGAAAATCAAGTGGTTGAGTAATTTGATAAAGGTTAATTGCTAAATAATGTGAGAAATTCCGATGAACCGTAAAAAATATGCAAAATATAGTTGCTGTTTCAAAAATATTTCTTAACTTTGCGCTTAAATAAGACTCTCTTAACAAGAGATATGGCAAAATTGATATACGCGTAGATAAAAAAATAGGCCAATAAATGAAGAACCTAATCATTTTACTTCTTGCAATTGTCATTACCGGAGCATCACACACAACCAAGGCGCAAGATATGGCGCTAAAGACCAACCTTCTCTCCGACGCGGTACTGAACCCGAATATCGGCATGAAGTGGGACTGGCTCCTAAGTGGACGCTGGATGTTATCGGGCAGTTCAATGCTTGGAATCTGTCGCATGACAGGCGATGGAAGCATTGAGCGCTGCAGCCGGGAGTTCGCTACTGGCTCTGCGACCGCTTCGGTGCGAGCTTTTTTGGATTCTATATGCATGGTGGCCAATACAACATTGGTGGTTTCAACGGTCGATACAATCTATTCGGCACTGATGCCAGGAAACTGAAAGATTCGCGATATCAGGGTTGGTTTATAGGAACCGGTGTATCCTACGGCTACGCCTGGATTCTTGGCCGCAACTGGAACCTCGAAGGGGAAATCGGCATCGGATACTCCTATACCCGCTACGACAAGTTCCGCTGCTCGGGCTGCGGTAAGAAGGTCGAAGTCGACAAACCCCACAATTATTTCGGCGTCACCAAGCTGGCCGTCAACGTAGTTTATCTTTTCTAAATTGCTGCTGTTATGACAAAGACGATATATGCTATGATGGCCGCCCTCGCCGCCACGGTCTGCCTCCCCGAGGTCAACGCCCGCGAGGCCCAGTTCCTCACAGTAAACCTTGTCACCAACGCCACCAGCGGTGCTCTCAGCCGTGCTGAAGGCGACCCCTCCGACAGCGAGGGCACTAAGGCCAACTACGAAGATGGCCTTGCAGCT
>CABUTS010000022.1 GCA_902494515.1 uncultured Muribaculaceae bacterium
CCGGGGACGGTCACGAGGTTCAGGGGGAAGGGGGCTTTGCTGAGGTTCAGGCGGCAGGGGGCCGGGAGGGTGAAGGCTTTCCCGTCGATGGTGAGCAGGAAGTTGTCGGAGCGGAGGGTCACGTCGAGGCTGAGCGCTACGGTGTCGTTGACCACTAGCGGACGGATTGCCAGCGAATGGGCGGCGATGGGGGAGATGACCCACCCGGCCATCGACGGGTCGAGGATCGGGCCGCCGACCGAGAGGTTATAGGCCGTTGAGCCCGTTGGGGTCGCTACAATCAGTCCGTCGCCTTTGTAGGTGAGGGAGTGGTGGCCGTTGATGAGGGTGTCGACGGTTACCATCGAGGCGTTTTCGCCGCGGGTGATGGCGGCCTCGTTGAGGGCAAAGTGGAGGCCCGAGGGGGTCTGGACCTGCAGCAGGGCGCGGGGCTGGACTTCGTAGTCGCCGCCGAGCAGGTGGCGTTCGAGCTCGTCGGGGCGGTCGAAGGAGAAGGCCGCCAGGAAGCCGAGGTGGCCGGTGTTGATTCCGGCTACGGGGATTGCGGAGCTGCCGATCCATGCGGCGGTTTTGAGCAGGGCGCCGTCGCCGCCGATGGCCAGGGCGAGGTCGGCCTCGGGCGGTTCCGACATGCGGGCGCGGCGGATGCCGATGGAGAATCGGCCCCCGATGCGGTCGGTCAGATAGTCGAGAAACCGGTCGGTCATCACCACGGTGTCGTCGCGGCGCAGGAAGGTTGTCACCAGGCGGTCGATGTCCTCCAGATGAGCTTCCTGATGTCGGTTTCCGTTAATTGCTATAATCATTTTCGGCCTTGAAATTGTAGGTTGGACAGGGGGATTGCCCGGTCAGATTTCGAGATAGTGAAGGAGCTCGTTGGCGCGTTCGCGGGCCCGCTGGCGCAGGGCGGAGTCGGGGGCGGACTCCACGAAGATGGGGTCGTAGCCGTAGCGGCGCAGCGAGCGGGCTACGCCGGAGGCGTCGCGCACGTTGACCCGCAGCGACACTATGGGGCGCCCCAGGTCGTCGCGCATGGAGGTGACGGACATCCGCAGCAGCCGGGCGTCGCAGTCCTCCACGGCGCGGGCCACCTCGGAGGCCATGTAGTCGGCCGGGTGGCAGGCGAAGAGGATTTCGGAGCTGTCGGGCACCGGAGGCTCGAGAATCTGGTGCTTCTCAGGGATTGTCAGGGAGCCGTCGAGATATTTCTGTAAGGTATCGTTGTTCATCAATCAGAGTTTATGGAGGGAGGAGGGGCGCCTTGCGGCGCCACGGGCCGACGGCAAGCCGCCGGAACAGTGGCAAAAAAGATGCCGGGGCGGCTGCAAAAAAAGAGGGGGCGGCAACAAAAAAAGTTTTGCCGTTATAAATATTCTTGCTAATTTTGTAGCTTGAAATAGCCCGGAGACTTTTCCAAGAGCAAAGTTAGGAATTTTTTTCGAGATTTCCGCCAAATTCTTATAATAATAGAGGAATTGGCACACCGAATTTCCATTCCCCCGGGCTTCAAATCAAAAAAGTGGAATTGGTTTACCAAAATGGTCACTAATCTTAGCGTTAATATCAATAAAGTTGCCACCCTGCGCAATGCCCGCGGCGAAAACACACCCGATGTGGAGCAGGTGGCTGTGGACTGCGAGGCCTTCGGCGCCGACGGCATCACGGTTCATCCCCGTCCCGACGAGCGCCATATCCGCCGCGAGGACGTTTTCAAGCTCCGCCCGCTGGTAAAGACTGAGTTCAACATCGAAGGTTATCCCACCGAGGATTTCATGGACCTGGTACTGAAAGTGAAGCCCGAACAGGTGACACTGGTGCCCGACGCTCCCGACTCGCTGACCTCCTCGGCCGGCTGGGAGGTGAAGGCTCATGAGGAATTCCTCACCGGTATCGTCGACCGCCTCCGCGAGGCCGGCATCCGCTCGTCGATTTTCGTCGGCACCGACGAGGAGAGCATCCGCTTTGCCGCCAAGGCCGGCGCGGACCGCGTGGAGCTCTACACCAAACCCTACGCCGATATGTATCCCGTTGACCCTGAGGCCGCTGTCGCGCCCTTCGTCGAAGCCTCCCGCGTGGCCCACAAGGTGGGGCTGGGGGTGAACGCCGGCCACGACCTCAGCCTGAAGAATCTGGAGTACTTCCACCGCCACGTCCCCTACCTCAACGAGGTTTCCATCGGCCACGCCCTGATTTCCGACGCCCTCTATCTGGGTCTGTCGGAGACCATCCGCCGCTACAAAGAGGCGCTGAAATCCTGAAAATCCGCCTCCCCGGCTTTACATTCGGCCCTTCGCGGAGTCCTAAGTATATGTAAGCCCCAACAATAATCCGCAACCCCTCCATCCCGTTTACTTACAATGTTACCCATTCTCGATGCCGCTCTCACCGGCGCCCCCGCCGCCGCAACTCAGGCCGCTGCCGCCGCTCAGCCCGCCGTTCAGGAACTTTCGCTCTGGGACCTCTGTCTGCAGGGCGGATGGCTGATGCTCCCGCTGGCTGTCCTGTCGCTCATCTGTATCTACGTGTTCGTAGAACGTGCAATCGTGGTTCAGAAGGCCAGCCGCCTCGACGACTCCTTCATGAAACGTATCCGCGACTACATCCACGAAGGCGAAATCGAAAGCGCCTATAACCTCTGCCGCAAGACTGACTCCCCCTACAGCCGCCTGATTGCCAAGGGTATAAGCCGTATCGGCCGCCCCGTCAACGACATCATGGCCGCAATCGAAAACAACGGTAACATCGAGGTCGCCAACCTCTCGAAGGGGCTCCCCTGGCTTGCCACCACCGCCGCCGGCGCCCCGATGCTCGGCTTCCTCGGCACGGTAATCGGTATGGTTCAGGCGTTCTATTCCATTGCTTCCCAGGGAAATACGGCCAACATCTCGACCTTCTCCGACGGTATCTACACCGCGCTGGTGACCACCGTGGCCGGTCTGATTGTCGGCGTCGTGGCGCTGTTCGCCTATAACTATCTCATCGCCCGCATCAACTCCGTGATGACCCGCATGGAGGCCTCGACCATGGAGTTCATGGACCTGCTCAACGAGCCCGCGCAGTAATCCCCCAGATCCGCAGTTCACAGACTTATGCTAAAACGTCAGAACAACCTCATGGCAGCATTCTCGATGGCTTCGATGACCGACGTCATCTTCCTGCTGCTGATATTCTTTATGGTGACCTCGACCTTCGTGTTCCCCACGGGGCTTGAGGTGAACCTCCCCGAGAGCACCCAGCAGAGCGCCGTGAAGCCCGTCACAAGGGTATACATCGACGCCAACGACTCGATATTCGCCTCGACGGGCGACCAGCAGCCGCAGCCCGTCAGCCTTCTGACCCTCCCTGTGTTCCTCAAGATGGCCAACGAGCAGGACTCCACCGGCTTCGTGGCGCTCTACGCCGATCAGGCCGTGAAGTATGGCAAGATCGTGGAGGTGCTCACCATCGGCGCTGAAAACAACCTGAAGATGGTGCTGGCCACGCAGCCCGTTTCGCGCCCGGAAGATGCCCCGGTAGTGGCCGTCGAGACCGTAGCCACCAAACCCGCGGCTTCGGCTGCAAATCCTTCAAAATGAGTTAAATGAGTAGACAGCAATCACCCCGAAAACCGGAGCGCGGAGCCAGATTCTGGGCTGCCGCAGCCACCGTGGCGTTCCACGCCCTGCTGCTGCTGTGTCTGCTCTTCAGTTTCCTGCGCTATCCCCCCGACGACGTCGAGAAGTGGCCCCCCGAGCCTGTCAAAGAGATTGTTTTCGAGGATGTCGAGGAGCTGTATGCCTCCGGTGAGTTCGTGCGCACCGGCGATCAGTTTGACGATCCCGTTGCCGACTCCGACAACGCCCCCTCGAATCAGGATTCCGACGAACCCACGCAGCCTGGTCCCGACAAGGCCAACGCCGGACACAAGGCCGACCCAAAGGCCCCCGTCGCCTCCAAAAAGGAATCCCCGATGAAGGTGAAAGACCAGCCCAAAGGCCCTACAAAAGAGGAACTTGAGCAGGAAAAGAAACGTCAGGAGGCCAAACGTCAGCAGCAGGCCAAAAAGACCGCTGACGACGCCACCCGCAACGCTTTCGGCGGCAAGGGGAAGGGGAAACAGGGGCAGGCCGACGGCAATTCCGACACCGGAGCCTCCTCCGGCACCCCCGGCAGCGGCGTCGAAGGCCGCACGCTTGAACACTGGGACCGCGTGGCCTCGACGAAAGTCGGCGTCATCGCCATCCGTGTGAAGGTCAACTCCGAAGGGCGGGTCGTATCGGCCAGCTATTCCCCCAACGGCTCCAACGGGGCCGTGGCCGGCGACACCCGGATGCGACAGCGCTGTGTGGCCAAGAGCAAGGAGTGCCGCTTCTCGGTGAAGAAAGGCGCCCCCGAAGCCTCCGGCTATATCTACTGGCGCTTCAAGTAATCCCCCGGGGTTGCCTCCCAATCTTTGGCCAAACCGCCCGGGGTTTTGCTATTTTCAGCGGAAACCGCAGGTTTCCGCAACGGTTGTAAAAGCCTGCGGCTTTTACTCCCCGCTCCAAGCAAAGCACCTCGCCATCAGGCAAAGCAAAAGCCCGGAATCATAATCGATTCCGGGCTTTTGATATGTGTGGCTGGCTGTCAGCTGGCCGTTGGGGGATTAGCTTTGCTGCGGCTGGCAATCAGCTGGCTGCTGGGGGATTAGCTTTGCTGCGTGGCTGGCTGTCAGCTGGCTGCGGGGGCTAACAGCTGTGGGATTAGAAGGCGCTGAGGGCGAGGTCGGTGAGCCAGATCCAGAGGGGGCAGAAGCCTACGAAGAGGATGACCGAGAGGGTCAGCGAGGAGGTGCCGGTGGCTACGTAGGTGTCGTTTTCGTCGGCGATGATGATGCCGGAGAAGGCGGGGGGAAGTGAGCCGGCTACGACGAGCATCTTCAGGTTTTCGGGGTCCATGTGGATGAGGAGGCCGAGAATCAGAAGCACGGCGGGCATCATGACCATTTTCATGATCGAGCCGAGAATTACCTGCCAGTTGATGGTGAACTTAATGGCCGACAGGGTGATACCGGCGGAGAATACTGCCATCGAGGCGTTGGCTTTGGCCAGCAGGTCGAAGGAGGGGCTTGCCCATTCGGGCCAGGGTATCCCCACGACTACCCAGATCACAGCTAAGATAGGGGCCCAGGCAACGGGCTGCTCCAGAGCGTGAAGCACCGGTTTCCAGGCGCTTTCCTTCTTGGTGGAGCCGGGCTGCTGTTTTTCGAGCGAGGCGTTCATAAGCGACAGGCCCACGGGGATGCCGATTGCGTTGACGACGATACCCACAATCGCAACCACGAGGGCTACGGAGGGGGTGGTGCCGAAGATCGGCTCCAGGACGGCGAAGCCGAGGAAGCCGATTGTCGGCGAACCGCTGATCAGCGCGGAGACGGCCGCGTCGGCGCCGGTGTTCTTCTTGAAGCAGTACTTGAACACGAAGTAGACCAGCATGAAGCAGAACATGATACCCACGATGGAGATTATGGTCAGCTTCAGGTCGCGGACGAGCATCTCGCGGCTTGCCTGGACGATGGAGACGAACAGGGCGGCAGGCAGGGCGTAGTCAAGCACTACCTTGTTGAATTTCTTTGCGTCTTCGCCTGAGAACACACCTTTTTTGCCGGTGAAGAAGCCCAACAGCATTATGGTGATAATCGGGACGACCGCGTAGAGGATTACATGAGAAATATCCATTTTATCGTTTAGCGTTTATAGTTGAACGTTTATCGTATATTTATGGTATAACGCTACGCTATACTTTGTACTGAATCAGCGGGGTGGGGTTGAGGTAGCCGATGTGGCCGCTCTCCTTGCCGGCGTCGGCGGCCAGCTGCACGTTGATGATTGCGGGGCGACGGGCTGCGATGCTCTTGGTCAGGGCGTCGGAGAGTTCGGCGGGGGTGGTTACGTAGTAGCCGTCGGCGCCGAAGGTCTCGGCGATCTTCTCGTAGCGGGCCTCGAGGTCGAGGGTCGTGGGGGCGGGGTCATGTTCGATGGCGGGGTCCTTTGAGGGGTTCTCGCCGACGTTGTTGTAGATGCCGCCATTGTTGAAGATCACCACGGTTACGGGAAGCTTGAAGCGGCTGATGGTGGCGAAGTCCATCCCTGAGAAGCCGAAGGCTGAGTCACCTTCGATGGCTACGACCTGCTTGCCGGTAGCGACGGCGGCGCCGACGCAGGAGCCCATGCCCATGCCCATGATGGCCCAGGTGGCGCAGTCAACGCGGTGGCGGGGCAGGGTCATGTCGATGGAGTCGCGGGTGTCGTCGAGGGTGTTGGCGCCTTCGTTGACGAGGATGATATCGGGGTTGCTCTCGATGATGGGCTTGATGGCGCCGAGGGCTGTCCAGTGGTCCATAGGAGACTTCACATTCTTCAGGCGGGCGGCGAACTTGGCGTTCTTGGCCTTGGTTTCGGCCTGGAGGCCGGCGAGCCATGCGGGATCGGCCTGCATTGTCTTGCCCTTGAGGCCGGCGAGGATGGCGTCAAGCGAAAGTCCCATGTCGCCGACCACGGGGGCTGCGATGGGTACGTTCACGTCGATTTCCTGCGGCTCGACATCGAGCTGTATGAACTTCATCGCGGGATTCCACTTGCCGCGGCCGAAGGAGAGCATCCAGTTCAGGCGGGCGCCGATGACCATCACGACGTCGGACTTCGACATGATGTCGGAGCGGCATGAGAGGGCGCTCAGCGGACCGTTGTCGGGCATCAGCCCCTTGGCCATGGACATCGGGAGGTAGGGGATGTTGTAGGTTTCGATGAGGGTCTTGATCTTGTCGTCGACCTGGGCGTATGCCGCGCCTTTGCCTAACAGGATTGCGGGGCGTTTGGCGTTGACAAGAAGATCCACGGCGCGGTTCACGGCAGCCTGGTTGGGGGCTACGGGGGAGTAGAGGTCGACGGGCTGATAGAAGAGCTTCTCGGCCTCTGCGGCATCCATGACTTCGGCCAGAGCGGGGGTGGTCATGTCGATGTAGATGCCGCCGGGACGGCCGGAGACGGCGGCGCGGTAGGCGCGGGCCACGGCCGAGGGGATATCTTTGGCGGAGCTGCAGCGGAAGGCGGCCTTAACCAGAGGTTTGGCGGTGTTGAACTGGTCGAGCTGCTCGTAGGTGCCCATGTTCATGTCGACCATCTTGGGGTCGGAGGCGCCGGAGATCTGAATCATCGGGTAGCAGTTGACGGTGGCGTTGGCCGTGGCTGTCAGGCCGTTGAGGAAGCCGAGCGACGAAACGGTCAGCAGTACGCCCGGCTTGCGGGTGAGGTAGCCGTGGGTGGCGGCGGCCATGCCGGCCTGCTGCTCGAAGCGGAAACCGACGTAGCGGACGTCGCAGAGCTGCATGGCGTAGGCGGCTTCGGTAACGGGGATGCCGACCAGACCGTAGACGGTGTCGAGGCCGATGCGCTTGAGCGCCTGGGCCAGTATATACATGCCTGTAACCTGCTCGGGGAACTTGGGAGCGGCGGGAGCGGCGCAGGGTGTTTTGGTTATTTCGGGGGTGTTCATGACGGAAGAATTTAATGAAATCAGAGGCATGCAGCCTGGCATACGGTGTATGCTCTCATACATGCCTCTGACGCGATAACGCAGGTGTTACTTAGCGGGTGCGGATTCGGGTTTTGCCGGTTTGGGCATAGGGGCGGTGGTGCCGTTGGCCTTGAAGCTCTCGATCTGCTCGGGGGTGTAGCCCAGGGCGGAGAGAACCTCGGTGGTGTTGCCGCCGAGTTCGGGGCAGGGACCGTAGGTAGGCTGGTAGTTCGAGATGGTGAAGGGGACGCCGACGGTTACGAATTCGCCGATCTTGCCCCCCTGGTTGATGCGGACGAGGGTGTTGCCGTCGTAGAGGCTTTCGTCCTGCATTACCTCGCGGGTGGAGAGCACCGGGGCGCAGGGCACGCCGTAGGGGGCGAGGAGCTTGATGATCTCAAACTTGTCCTTGTCGATTGCCCAGGCCTGTACGCGGTCGATGAGCTGCTGTTTGTGACGGTCGCGGGCGTCGGCGGTGTTGAAGTCGGGGTTGGTCAGCCAGTCCTCGAAACCGAAAGCCTTGCAGGCCTTCTCGAAGTCCTTGGCGCCGCGCTGGAAGATGATGTATTCGTAGGCGTTGGGGTCGGTCTCCCAACCTTTGCACTTGTAGGTCCAACCCAACACGCCGGAACCCTCGGTGTTGCCCGAACGGGGAACGAAGTCGGGGAACTTCTGGTCGGGATACTGCGGATACTGCGTGAGGTAGCCGATCTTGTTGAGGGTCAGCTGGTCGCGGGTCTTGATACGGCAGAGGTTCAGGCAGGCGTTGTGCATCGACTGGTATACGAAGGAACCCTCGCCGGTGCGTTCGCGCTGCATCAGTGCTGCCAACAGACCGATCAGCAGGTGCATGCCGGTGTTGGAGTCGCCCAGAGCGGCGCCCGACTGGGTCGGGATGTTGTATTCGCCCTCATACCAGCCGGTGGTCGAGGCGGCGCAGGCCGTAACCTGAGCGATAGGCTCGTAAGCCTTCAGGTCCTTGAAACGGGAAGATTCGGGGAAACCCTTGATAGTGCCGTAGATACAGCGCGGGTTGAGTTTATGCACCTCTTCCCAGGAGAAGCCGAGCTTGTCCATGGCCCCCGGGTGAAGGTTTTCGACGAAGATATCGGCGCCCTGAATCAGCTTGGTGAGGATTTCCTTACCGTCGGGGGTAGCGGCGTCGAGAGCCAGCGACTTCTTGTCGGAGTTGAGCTGCAGGAAGTAGTAGCTGGGGAGAGAGGGATCGAACTGAAGTTCGCTACGGGTAGCGTCGCCGGAGCCGGGACGTTCGATTTTGATAACTTCGGCTCCGAGCCATGCGAGCATCTGGGTACAGGAAGGACCCGACTGAACATTGGTGAAATCAATCACCTTAATGCCTTGAAGAGGTGCGGTATTCATAATTTGTTTAAAATATTTTGGTTAGAATTTTCAGAAAACTTGTTTAAAATTTTGGTTAGAATATTCAAAAACGTTTGTTGACGGAAGATGCTGTATTTCGGCCTTCCATATTGTATAACAACCCAACCTGATAAAGAGTTTAAACTAATTTTAATGCCGCTTCAAGCACAGCACTGCACGGATGTGCCTCGGCGAGACTGCAAAAAAATATATTAGGCTAATTGGAGAAAAGTTTGTTGTTCAAGTCAAAAAACTATAAAATACCGGATATTGAGATGGAATATGCATAGTGGAACGGGCACTTTTGGCCCGGTAGAGCCTCGCCCTACTTCGCGGTCAGCTGCTTTAGGTAGTCAATCGGCAGTCTCCCGGCGGTAAGTGGACTTTGTGTCCGGGCTTTGCATCCGGGCGTTACGGTTAACTTTTATTAAATTTCGCGGGAGGGGGATGGCGGACTCGGAATTATGTGGTATATTTGCGGAGGATATGATGATTTATGATGAAAGATAAAGATAATGTGAAAATACTGGTGGTCGACGACGAGGAGGCCCTGCGCGACGGTGTGCGCGATTATCTGGAACTCGAGGGTTATCAGGTTGCCACGGCGCCGAGTGGCGAGGCGGCGCTGGCGATGAATCCCGGTGGATTCGACCTGCTGCTGCTCGATGTGATGATGGGCGGCATGAGCGGGTTCGAGCTGGCCCGACGACTGAGGGTCGACGGGACTGCCGCGCGCGTTCCTATAATTTTTCTGACGGCGAAGGACTCCGAAGACGATGTCGTCGAGGGGCTTGCTCTCGGCGCCGACGACTATGTTGCCAAGCCGTTCGCCATGCGGGTGCTGGTGGCCAGGATAAAGGCACTTCTGAGGCGGTCGCAGTCCAGGGAGGCCGGAGCGGCAGAAGGCGGCGTTGTCTGCGACCGCGCTTCGCTGAGCTGCCGGGTCGACGGCCGCGAGGTGAAGATGCCCCGCAAGGAGTTCGAGATTCTGGCGCTGCTGCTCGGGAATCCGGGGAGGATTTTTACCCGCGAGGAGCTGATGAAACAGGTCTGGCCGGAGAATGTGGTGGTGATAGACCGCTCGGTGGATGTACACGTCACTCGCATCCGCTCTAAGATTGCCCCTTACGGCCGGAATATCGTGTCACGTTCAGGCTACGGTTATGGCTGGGTCGAAGGTTAGGTTCACGTTCAGGCTGCGCGTGCTGCTGATGTTGCTGGGCACCTGCTGGGTGCTGGCCGGCGCGTTCGCCGCGTTTCAGTATCACCGCGAGAAGGAATATAAGACGGCGATGATGGACGAGCGGCTGCAGATGCACAATCTGCGGATCCTCGACGACATGCGCCGCGGCGAGCCGATCGCCGACATCGTGGCGCGGATTACGCCGCCGACCGAGAATCTGCGCGTTACGCTGATAGATTCCGCCGGGGCGGTGCTCTACGACAGCCGTATTCCGTCGCTGCGCTCCAACCATAACGGCCGTCAGGAGGTGCGTCAGGCACGCCTGAAAGGGAAGGGGGTAGCCATCGAGCGCCTTTCGGAGGGGGATGCCACGAACTATTTCTACTCGGCGCTCCGGGGCGACGACGGCACGGTAGTACGTTCGGCAGCGCCATACACCCACAGTCTGACGGAGTTTCTGGCCGTCGACAACGCCATACTCTGGATAATGGGTGCCCTGACGTTACTCAGTACGCTGCTGGGGCTGATGGCCACCCGGCGGATCTCGGTCAGCATCCGTCGGCTCAGCGATTTTGCCGAACGGGGCGGCCGCGGCGAGCGGATATACAGCGGCGACGCGTTTCCGCACGACGAGCTGGGGAATATCGCGGCGAATATCGTCCGAATGTATGTGCAGCGCGAGGAGCAGCACCGCCGCGCCATAGCTTCCGAGCAGGACAAGGCACGGCTGAAGAAGCAGCTCACCAACAATATCAACCACGAACTGAAAACACCCGTGGCGTCGATCCTCGTGAGCCTCGACCTGCTGCGCGACCATCCCGACATTGCTCCGGAGAAACGCGAGGAGATTTTGCGTCGCGTCCGCGCGAATGTGGAGCGGCTCAGCGCCCTGCTGAAGGATGTCTCGACGATTACCCGCATGGAGGACGCCGCGGCGATGATCGAGCGCAAACCGGTGAATCTCACGGCGCTGGTGAATGAACTGGCCGCCGAAGCGCGTCTGGGCACCGATATGGAGATTGCCGTCGATATGCCTCCGGAGCTGGTTGTCTCCGGCGACCGGGTGCTTCTGGAGTCGGTTTTCCGCAATCTCATCGACAACGCCATCGCCCACAGCGGCGCCTCGCGCCTGAGCATCACCGCCGATGCCGCCGGCCGTTTCCGGGTCCGCGACAACGGATGCGGCGTCGCCGCCGAGCATCTTCCCCGCCTCTTCGAGCGCTTCTATCGCGTCGACTCCGGCCGCACCCGGCCATCGGGAGGTACCGGTCTGGGCCTCTCGATTGTCCGCAACGCCGTGGCCGTCCATGGCGGCTCCATCAGTGTATCCTCCCCCTCCGGCCTCCTCTTCGAATTCACCCTCCCCGCGGAATTTAATAAAAACGCAACAATTGTGTAATTTTCCGGCAATATATTTTGGCGAATTTTGTGGCGTAATCAGAGTATTGGCTACAAAATCCGACAATTTATGGAACTGGTTTTCTTAGGTATAGTTATTTTTCTGTTTCTGCTGGCGGTGTTTGACCTGTCGGTGGGTGTGAGCAACGACGCGGTGAATTTCCTCTCCTCGGCCGTGGGGTCGAAGGCGGCGTCGTTCAAACGGATTCTGATAGTGGCGGCGGTCGGCGTGTTTGTCGGCGCGGTGATGAGCAACGGCATGATGGACGTGGCGCGTCACGGCATTTTCCGTCCCGAAAATCTCTCGTTTTATGATATAATCGCCATTTTCATGGCGGTGATGGTCACTGACGTTATCCTCCTGGATATGTTCAACACCCTGGGGATGCCGACCTCCACCACCGTGTCGCTGGTTTTCGAACTGCTGGGAGCCACGTTTGTGGTGGCGCTGTTCAAGCTGGCTATGCCCGAAAACACCCTTGGGATCGGCGACCTGCTGAACACCGAGAAGGCGCTCTCGGTGATTCTCGGCATCTTCCTGTCGGTCGGAATCGCTTTCGTGTTCGGCACGGCGGTGCAGTTTCTTGCGCGCTTGATTTTCACCTTTGAGTACAAGGGGAAGCTGCGGTGGAAGGCGGGCCTCTTCGGGGGCGTCGCCTGCACGTCTATCGTCTACTTCATGCTACTGAAGGGGGTGAAGGACCTGTCGTTCATGACCCCGGAGATGAAGGGGTGGACCGACACACACACGGCGCTGATCATCGTCTCCTGCCTGATAGGCTTCACGCTGCTGTCACAGGTGCTTTACTGGCTGAAAGTCAACGTGTTCAAGATGGTGGTGCTTTTGGGAACCTTTTCGCTGGCGATGGCCTTCGCGGGGAACGACCTGGTGAACTTCGTCGGGGTGCCCCTGACGGCGCTGGCTTCGTATCAGGACTTCGCGGCCAACGGCGCCGGCGACGTCAGTGCCTTCATGATGAACAGCCTCAACGGTCCGGCTGAGACACCGTTCTACTTCCTGGTGGGCGCCGGAGGCATCATGGTTGCGGCGCTGAGCACCTCGCGCAAGGCACGGCAGGTGACGCAGACCACCGTCGGACTCAGCTCGAAGTCACAGGGCGATGAGCTCTTCGGCTCCTCGCGTCTGGGCCGCGCAATCGTGCGCCATACGCTCAACGTTCACAGCTGGGTTCGCGACCGTACCCCGCGCGGGGTGAAGGCGTGGGTGAACCGGCGGATGAACACCGCCGTGACCCAGGAGGAGGATGGCGCCGCGTTCGACCTGGTCCGCGGGTCGGTGAACCTGATGCTGGCGGCGTTTCTCATCGCCATCGGCACATCGCTGAAGCTGCCGCTGTCCACCACGTTCGTCACCTTCATGGTGGCGATGGGTACGTCGCTGGCCGATAAGGCATGGGGACGCGAGAGCGCCGTGTTCCGCGTTACCGGGGTGATTTCGGTGATCGGCGGATGGTTCATCACCGCCGGCGTGGCGTTCATCGGTGCCGGAATAGTGGTCTGCCTGATGCACAAAGGGGGGGTGCCGGTGATGATTGCCGGCGGACTGATTGCAATTCTGGTGCTCATACGCAGCAACATCCGATTCCGCCGCAAACGTCAGACCGAGCAGAGCGACTCGCTCTTCCAGACCATCCTCGCCACCGACGACCCCAACGAAGTGTGGAAACTGCTCGTCATATATATAAATGAGAAACAGCGTAATTTCCTGGACTTCACGACCGGGACTTTCGACGATGTGACCCGCGGTTTCTGCGAGAACAACGTCAGGCTTCTCAGCCGCTCCGAGAAAGCGCTGGTCTCCGAGAAGGATGTCATCAAGACGCAGCGGCGCAAGCTGACCCTCTGCCTGCGCCGCGTCAACCCCGACACCGCAATCGAGAAACGCGCATGGTTCCACCTCTCGAACAACATGGCCATGTCGATGAACTATAACCTCCGGCATATCAACGAAGTATGCAAGGAACACGTCGACAACAACTTTCGTCCGCTCCCGGCGGCTCTCCGCGCCTCCTTCGGCGCCGTCTGCGCCGAAATCACCTCCATCCTCCGCGACTCCGCAGCTGCAATGGACCCGGGAATAGCTGCATCCCCCGCCTTATCCGCCTCTGCCTCCGCCTCCGTTGTCAGGAACCCCGCGGATCCCGAAACCCTGGATGCCCTGCGCGACCGCTGCACCATGGTCAAAGACCGCCTGAGCTACCTGACGCGCGACGTCTACGACCTCCTGCAAGGGGGCGACACCTCCGACATGACCGTGGCATACGTCTACCTCAACGTCCTCCAGGAGACCCAGGAGTTCATCACCTCCCTCCGCAAACTCCTCCGCGCCACCGGCAAACTCAACCTCCTCCCCGCCCACTACCGCTCCTTCTCCCACCACTCCACCCCCGCCTGATCACCCGCTGACAAGGGGATGCCTGAAAGCCTGATAGCCAGCTTATAGCCCCCCCCTCAATCGCCAACCTAACTACTCGATGGCCAGCCATAAGTGCCTGACAATCTCAAATCTTACTACCTGATGGTTAGCTACTCCCCCCCTGTCAATCGCCAACAGAACTACTTGATGGTTAGCTATCCCCCCTGTCAATCTCCTCTTTAATTCCCGGATGGTCAGCAAGAAGCCCCCGGCAGGGGAAGGCCAAAGGCCTTCATGTTCACCTAACCCGGTCTTAAAATGAGTGATAGCTCATTTTTAGGCCGGGATCCCCCTGGGAAGTAGCATGGTGAAGGCCGAAGGTCTTCATGAACAAAGACTTTCGCAATTCCCCGCCGGCCTTTTTTAACGCGCTGTACGGGCAGTGCCTCCGGCAGTTTGCCCCCCGCGGCGGCCTCTTTTAACGCGGAACTCCCCGGAACTAACAGAAGCAAATTTTATTGTTGTGGAACGTCAAACCGAACTATTGCGGAGCTTGCGCTCCTGAACGTCAACGGAAGCCTACGGCGTCAAATCGTGATGCCCGTAGTCTTCCGTTGAATATAAAAACTTACCCTGAGCGCGCTGTTCTATCGGGAAGCGGGGTAAGTATGTTGTTGCAAAGTTAGCGCTTTTAATTGGATGCGCCAAGGATTTGAGCGAAAACCTTGTTATTCAACTCAAAATAATCATAAAATGCCCGAAATGGGAATTGAATATATGTCGTGGAGCGGGAACCTGATGGGAGGTGGGGAGGGGTTAGCGGGGGGACCAGGAGGGGCGGACGGGCCAGCGGGTGATGCGGAGGAGGAGACGCGTGGAGCTGCTGTAGGTGAAGTAGGCCCAGATCCAGGTGGTCAGTACAGTGATTTTGTTGCGCATGCCCAGCAGTGAGATCAGGTGGATGAACATCCAGGCGAGCCAGGCGAGGCGGCCGTGGAGGAAGAGGTGCGGGAGGTCTACGATGGCGCGGTTGCGGCCTACGGTGGCCATGGAGCCTTTGTCTTTATAGATGAAGGGTTTAGGGGGGCGTCCGGGGTTGTTGAGGTTGCGGGCGAGGTTGCGGGCGCCCTGGATTGCGACCTGAGCTACCTGCGGGTGGCCGTGGGGGTATGTGTCGGTGGGGCAGAGGGCGATGTCGCCGACGGCGTAGACATCTTCGGTGCCGCGGACGGCGTTGAACTCATCGACCATCAGGCGGTGGCCGGGACCGTATTCGGGCTGGGTGTCGCCGGTGAAGTCGAAGGAGATTCCGGTGACGCCGGCGGTCCATATCACCATTGAGGAATACATGGATGAGCCGTCGGCAAAGTGCAGTATATTGTTGTCGTCCAGCGACTTGATTGTCTTTTGCAGCTCCACTTTCACCATCAGGTGGTCGAGGTCTTTGAGCACCTGACGCGAGGCGTTGGGCGACATCGTGCGCAGCAGACGGTCGCTCCCCTCGATGAGTGTTACGGTCATCTCGTCGGGGTCAATCGACGGATATTCGAGCGGGAGAATATAACGTTTGAGTTCGCCGAGTGCCCCGGACATCTCCACGCCCGTTGGACCGCCACCGATGACGGTGAAAGTCAGCATGCGCCGGCGTGTCTCCGGGTCCTTCTCGAGCGAAGCGCGCTCCAGACGGTCAAGGATGTCGTTGCGGCAGCGGATCGCCTCGGAGGTGCTCTTCAGGCAGTAAACGCGCTTGTAAAGGTCGGGGATGCCGAAGTAATTGTTGGTGGTGCCGGCGGCAATAACCAGGATGTCGTAGGGGAGCTCCTCGAACTGCGTGTGGATCGTTCTGCGCTTTAAATCAATACTTTGCACAATCCCCATGCGGTAACGGCCGCCTGTTTTGCGCAGCTTGCGCAACTCGCGGCGCAGCGGGAAATTGATGCTGGCGGCATCGAGGCCGGCCGACGCCAGCTGGTAAAACAGCGGCGGGAAACTATGGTAGTTGTTCGAGTCTACCACCGTCACCTCATATTTCTGAATATCAAGATGTTTCACCAGATTAAGCCCGGCGAATCCGCCGCCGATAATCAGCAGCCGCTTGCGCTGCCCGATAGAATTTGTTTCCATAAAAATCAGTTAAGCCATTACAATTCAGGACCTTTAAATTTCAACACATTCCGTCCTCTTTTGTTGGCTCAATCCCCGATTTACTTTTCATGCGCCTACAACAACGGCATCCCATCCCGTCCTGAGCGCGCGCCGGCTGCAAAATTGCGTTATTTCTGATTGTCGGTTTTTCTCTCCGGATTTACGGGTATTATTTCAGGTTCCGCCGGAGCACGCAGAGGAGAGACAGAATCTTGCACAACCGTATTTATAGCTTTCCCTTTTGCCTTTTCGCTAATAACAGTCGTCTTCTCATTCTGTTGGTCCGTGCATCCCTGAAATATGTTTGACGTAATAGGCCCCAGACTTATACAGCCAAGAATGACACTCCAGACCCCAAGGCGAATACTTATCTTATTGGATCTGTCGGAGCTTTTGATTGAGGCATCAATCTTCGTGATCAGTTCGCTATTGGACTCCGAGAGGGAATGGTTGGCTTTTGCTATGGTTTTGACTTCATCAATCAACTTTTGATTGGCCTGTGAAAATTCAGAGTTGTTTTTCGCAGTTTTCTTAATCTCGGCAGCGAGTTTGTTATTGTATTGATTCAGTTTGGCATTACTTTCCGAAACCTCCTTGATTGCTTTCTGCAGGTCTATGGTCTCATGTATGTTGTTCAGATAGAATGCAGACTGGCTTTTGCGGTATATAGCCCGGAGGGCAGCCATCAGATTAAAGATGTTGTGCGCAAGGCGTTGCAAATCGTAATTCGGATTGTCGGTCAGAGGTGGAATTCTGCAGGATTTATTCCGTTTGGAATTAAGCAGGGAATTGTAAAACACGAACTGCCCGAGGAGATTCTCGCAGTTGGCGTAGAATTCCTTTCTGACCTCCTTCTGTTCCTGATCCGACGTATGTTCTTCGAACTCTACAAAGACATACTCGTCATGCATCTGCTCAACCTGCTGGCTTAACCATTGATGAATCTGTCTGATATAGAAGGAGAGAACCTTGTTGTCGGATTCCTTTAAGTCAATCTGTTGGTCGGAGTAAAAGCCCTTCAGCATCGACTCATCTACAGTGTGATGGTAATGCTGATGGAAATGGCTTTTAATCTGATGATAGACAGTGTCTTTTATGTCGTTGAACCGTTGATAATCGCGTTCAGACAACGTATATTTAAACTGGATAAACCCACAATGTCTGTATTCAACGGATTCAAGTTCTACTTTAAACGAAAACAATTCGGACCAGGTATTGTCTTTCCAGATTTTAGCGGTGATTTTTAAGGATATCTGAAATTTTGCTTCCTTATTCTCTTCACCGTCAGATCTTTTGGCGTATGATACGACATCATATACAAGACCGTCTTTAGTCTTGTACAAAGGGTCATAATCGTCAGGCTTATTTCTTTTCGGAAACGTCAGAGTGCTGCAGTCTGGCAGTATAGTAAGCTCATTGTGAGTTATGCAGGGAATCCATAAAACACAATATCTGGTTGTTGCCGGGTCGTCAGAAGACAGAAGAAGATTGATAAGGCAGTTGCTTACATTTCTAAGGTGTTCAGACGGAAGAATTTAGCTTTCTTTACAGCCAGCTCTGTTACTTCCCAATCCACATTCTTTATGGTCAATGGTTTCTGGAACTCTTTAGGCACAGGCAACAGCTCAGTGATAAACCCAAGAGTAACAAAAGACTCATAAAATGTTCCAATCTTTTTGCGAAGGTCTTTTTTGTTACCGGATTTTTCTTTTACTATTATTTGTATGGCTTGTTTTCTCGTGCACATGCTAATAAGTATATTTCAAATTTAGAGCGTTATTGCTGAAAGGGATACTTTCAGAATTAAGTGCAAAATTACAACAAATAGTTGAAATATACAAACTTATAAGTCAATTCTGAGTTTTTGACCGGTGAAAATATCCGTCCCTGAAAAAATGTTGGCGTGGTTTGTAGGTTTAAATGTCCGGATATTGGTGTCTGTAATAAAATTCTGGGAGCTGTGGGGCGATGTTGGGGCGGGCGACAATTTGGAGTGTGACGATGTATTTTTTGGGGGGGGAAATGTGGCGAAATATGCATAAAATGCGGGGGAGGAGTGAAATTGTCGCTTAATTTGTGTGAAAATCAGAAAATAATTCTTAATTTTGCGATTGGTTAACTGTCTCTTTTATACTATGAACGGGATTTTTAGCCTCGAAGTGAACTGTCATTCAGCACATTATGTCCTGCTTTTATACGTTTTAAATATGCAATCAGTCGTTCGCTTCAGCTGCTGACTGTTCAACAATCAGTAAGTTCTTAATCTACGTGTGAATTAACTATTTTTTTAACACATGAAACATTTCTTGTATTTAGGGGCCGGCGTGCTTTTGGCCGCGGCTGCCACGAGTTGTGTCGATGACGATTATGATCTGTCGGACATTGACTCCACGGTGCGTGTGCAGGTCAATGACCTGACGGTGCCGGTGAACATCGATCCATTCACAATGGAGAGTATTTTTGATATTGACCCGAATGACCCGGATGCTACGGTTCAGGTTGTCGACGGCGTCTATGCAATTGTCCGCGAGGGCGATTTCACGACCGACGAAATCAAGATCGGAAGCCTGCGTCTGGCCGCCGATGATTTCGAATCGGCCGGCACAGTGCTGGAAACCGGTGTCTCGGGCCAGGTGCCCGGCGGCATTGATATCACGGTGCCGTTCCACACCGAAGAGGTTTCGGTGTCGAGCGAATCGGATGTCGTACCTGTCGAAATCACCGAAATCGACAAAATCGACGCAACATTCACTATTACATATAACCTGTCGTTCGCAGGTCTGGAGAACAAAGTCTCGAAGATGAGCCTGCGCGACGTGGTAATCAACTTTCCGAAGGGGCTGACCGGCACACCGAACATCGGCACCTACGACCCCGCCAAGGGTGAGCTGAGGATTGCCAATGTAAACCTCTCCACTCCCCGCCTGTCAATCTCGATGCAGTGCTCTGAGCTTGATTTCAAGGTCCTCGGCGGTGTCTACGACGCTGCAGCCCACAAGGCTGAGTTCCACACCTCGGTGCAGATTGCCTCCGGTACACTCAGCTTCAACAGTTCCGACTTCACCGGCAACGTCCCCGCGCAGCTGACCCTGAAGACCGACGGCCGTATCTCGGCAATCGACGTCACCTCCTTCACCGGCCGTATCACCTACAACATCGACGGTGCCGACGTCAGCAGCGTTCAGCTCAATGACCTCCCCGACGTGCTCAGCCAGAAGGATACCCGCATCATTCTGGAGAATCCGCAGATTTATCTGTCGATCACCAACCCCGTGGCACAGTACGGTCTGGCCGCCTCCACCGGCCTGGGCATCACCTCGGTGTTCAAGGACGAGAACGGCACTGTGACCGGCACTACCTACCACAGCCTTGACATCGGCACCTTCGAGGTTTCCGCCCTCCCCTCCAGCGCCTACTGCCTGGCTCCCACCAAGCCCTCCAGCGACCCCCAGGGCTACGAGAACGCCTCGTTCGTCCCCTTCCACTCGCTGCAGACCGTGCTTGAGGGGCAGGGACTCCCCGCCGAACTCGATATTGACCTGGTCAACCCCAGCGTATTCAACCAGGCTGTGAACCATATTCCTCTGGGCCGCAGCCTCGGCGATGTGAAGGGTAATTACCGCTTCGTGGCCCCGCTGTCGTTCGGCGCCGGCTCGCAGCTGATTTATACTGACACCGAGGACGGCTGGAACGACGAGGATGTCGACAAGATCACCATCGAGACCCTGCAGGTCGAGACCACCGTCAGCTCGCAGCTCCCCATCGAAGTGAACTTCACCGCATACCCGATCGACATCCACGGCAACCGCATCAACAATGTATCGGTCGAAGGTGCCACTGTTCCCGCCAACGCCTCCGACCATAAGCTGGTAATCCGCATCACCGGCGAAATCCAGCACCTCGACGGCATTGTCTTCACCGCCACCGCCACCGTTCCCGCCGACATGGAGTCGCCGCTCAATCCCTCGCAGTCAATCAGCTGCAAGGATATCCGCGCCACCGTCTCAGGTTATTACGAGAAAGAACTCTAAACCGTAAGCAGTCATGAATTCCAACATCAAAAAATATATATTCGCCGTCGGCGCCTTCGCCACGGCCTTATGCGGTGCAGCGCAGAACACCCAGTCGGGCTACTTCCTCGACGACTACACCTACCGGTTCCTGATGAACCCGGCCATGGAATCCTCCAACAAACTTTTCGTGGCCTTCCCCGGCGTGGGTAATGTCGACGTGAACATGCGCGGCAACCTGGCCCTGACCGACGTGCTCTACAACGTCAACGGCAAGACCACCACCTTCATGAACCCCGGGGTCTCGGCTGCCGAGGTGATGGGCAACCTCAGCGACATGAACCGCCTGGGCGTCGACACCCGTGTCAACCTCCTCGGCTTCGGCTTCAGGATGCTCGGCGGTTACTCCACCGTCAACATCTCGGCCCGCGCCACCGTCAACACCCGCCTGCCGAACACCGTGTTCTCCTTCCTCAAGGAGGGTGTCACCAACAAGACATACGAAATCGACGGCCTGAAGGCCAACGCCATCGGCTACGCCGAAATCTCCCTGGGCCACAGCCGCAATATCAACAGTGAATGGCGCGTCGGCGCCAACCTGAAGTTCCTGCTCGGCGTCGGCTCCATGACCGCTGACCTCGACCGCGCGAGCCTCGTGCTCAACCGCGACTCCTGGGACATCGTAACCAACGCAACCATCCACACCTCGCTGAAGGACATGCGCTACTCCACAAGCTACAGCGACGACACCAAGCGCAACTATGTCGACGGCCTCGACGGCGATTTCAGCCCGGTCAACGGCTTCGGTATGGCCCTGGACCTCGGTGCGGTCTACAAGCCCAAAGCCCTGGAAGACTGGGAGTTCTCCGCAGCCCTGCTCGACCTCGGTTTCATCAACTGGAAGAACGACCTGCTGGCCTCCAACAACGGCGACCGCGAATTCCAGAGCAGCATCTACAACTTCTCGGCCGACGACAACGCCCCCAACTCCTTCGACAACGAATGGGACCGCCTGCGCAACGACCTCGAGGAACTCTACCAGCTCGACGACATGGGTGATCAGGGGGGGCGCTCGCAGATGCTCAACGCTACCCTCAACCTCGGCGCCAAATACACCCTGCCGATGTACCGCAAGGTCTCCTTCGGCCTGCTGAACACCACCCGCATCGCCGGTGACTACTCCTGGACCGACTTCCGCCTCTCGGCCAACTACCTCCCCGTGAAGAACGTCTCGCTGGCCGTCAACGGTTCCGTCGGTACCCTCGGCTGCAGCTTCGGCTGGATTGCCAACCTCCGCATCCCCACCGTCGGCCTCCAGCTCTTCCTGGCCCAGGACAACACCTTCTGCAAGATTGCCAAACAGGGAGTACCCCTCAGTTCCAACGCCTCCGTCTCCCTCGGCCTCAACTTCGTCTACTGATCCCCGGACCGCAGAGAATCCCCCTGCCTTCGCCCCCATACGCTGTAAAAAAAAGCCAGTGTAACAAGAGGCTGTATCGTATCAATGATTACGATACAGCCTCTTGTTTCAATTTACACAAAGTCGCACGGCAACGTACGGACGTGCCTTTGGCACGTGGCTTCCGCTGAAAAAATTATATATAACACTAAATCAGGTGTTTAACGCAGGGCTACATTGAACAAACAGAACCTAATCTATGGGAAATAACATCTCATGGGGATTTGCCAAATAATTGCGTAAAATACGTCACGCTTCTAAAATTACTTATAAAATATTTTGTTGAATCAAAATATTCACATACCTTTGCAAACGCATACCGCATAGAAGTCTCTTACAGATTTAGAGAGCGGAATGTAGGCAATCGCCATGGCTCCATGCCCTGGCACAAAACATAATAAAAAGCGTTTATCCGCGCTGATTCTTGACACTTCGAAATTCTCGCAAAATTTCAATCAATAGTCAAGGATTGAGCAACGGTAGATGCCCGCGGATATGTAATTACATTGCTTCCGGCACGATATTTCAAGAGAAATACATCCGGACACATTGATTGCATACGAGCGTAGGGCTTCTTCGTTGCCGTCCGATTATTGATGGGCAATGCGAGAAGCCTCGAAGTGTAGGACGGCAGTCGATACAGTCTCATACGCTTTTTTAATTCATCACCGCCGACGTAAGGAGGCCGTAGGCAATGGGTAAACAGTATGAAAAATATTCGATTATTTTTTGTTATCGCGCTCCTTCTGAGCTCCCTGACCAGCCATGCGCAATTCTGGCAGGGCTTTATGATGGGAATGATGAATGCCGCTCAACGGCAAGCGCAAAATTACAACCGTCCCGAACGTACTAAAAGCGAACCAATTAAAGAAGTAACTCAGTCGGAAAAGGATGGCTTTGTATGGATTCGTATTAGTCAATGGAATCCTCAAGATAAACAGACATACTACGGCGCAAAGGATACGGAAGGTAATGTCATGATTTCACTTAGCAATAAGTATACCTTCATTTGCTATCATTCCTGTGAGGGCTTCGGAGGATACTTTGCTGTTGATAAAAATTCAGGAGAAGGCGTGTATGACCGACATGGGAAACTTATATATTCACCAACACCGGATGGCGACTATATATGCGTAAGGGGTAAATTTATGAAAAAAAATTCCGCTGGGGACTGGGTCGACACTACGGCATATCTTGACTGCGACGGCCATGGTCACAAAAAAAGTTCATCTTCCTCACAAAGCAGTAGTTGGGGCAATATTTATTATGTCGGACCTGGTTACAGCACAACTCCGGCTTATCCCTCTGGCGGTGTGTCTACTGATTCTCCTGCATCTGGCAGCACATCTGCTGACGTACTTAATGAAACTGTAGGATCGGATTGTATGACCTGCCATGGGACCGGGAAATGTCCTACCTGTAACGGTACCAAAGTAGCACATAGTATGGGAAACACATATACCTGTACTATATGTGATGAACATGGCAATTGTCCGTCGTGTCACGGCACAGGAAAAGCCAATTGGAATCGCTGATTAACAGTTGGCCAACCGCGACGGCTGACTGTTACCATAGACCTTTTTAGATAAAAATCCTCAATCAGGGTCCTAAGCGCGGCTAATTTCAATCGCAATGTGATGAAATGCTCTGACTCATATAAGTATACTTAGCGTTTCCCTATCCCCAGCGATTCTGATAAAGCACTATAAATCAATAGTTCACATTAAAATGCTAAAACAAACATTTAAATGGTTGGTAGTCATCTTGGTATGTATAATTCCAACCATGCTGCTCTCCTCATGCAGCGATGAGGATGAGAAGGACGACTCCGTTACACTTTCCCAAAACGAAATTATAGGGACATGGAATGGCAAAAGCGAAAACTATAATACTGACAACTTCGAGTTTTTCGATGATGGATCCGCTGTTAGAAAATACGGCAACGGTTCATCTCAAAACAGTGACCATTACCAATGGCAATTTGCACATAACATTCTGAGTCTTACAGACGAACAGGATGTCACATCCGAGCACTCTGTCAACTATAAAAACAACCAGCTTTCTTTCGAATCAGATGGCACCACGTATTATAAGACCGTGAATCTGGAACCAGAGCCTGACAACCCCTCTTCCTCCTCGGTCGATAAAAAATTAGTTGGAGAATGGTGGTATCGAAGTTCATCCGATCGATTGAAAAAAATATACCTTTGTGCCAATGGCAAAGGGTATGAAATTAATATTCGTGACGACAAAGACTTCGGCATCTATTACCGAGGATTCGTATGGGACACTCCGGAAAGCGGCATGTATACAGTACGTTACGACGACGGTTCTACCACATTCGAATATCAATATAGTATAGACGGCAACGAATGTCTTATGGTCAGAGAGGGGAAATATAAAGAATCCTGGTCCAAGAAAAGCAATAATGCAGATGAATCATTCGACCCGAATCAGATACCATTCCCGAACAACTACTTGCTCAATCGCATTACCGGCTATTATTACGAGATTGCCAAGGTGACGTCCGGATGTGATCATGCCGGTCCCGGCGATAATTATAATGAACAGTTCCTACACTTTTTTGGCTCAACTGAACAAATCACCACTACCGGATTAAGAATCGTATACTATACTCCCCGATGGGAAGGAATTGACTCCTACTGGGCATCTGGCACCTATAAAATGTCTTTGACCGCCGGGGCATATCGATACTCATCCATGGCTTGGTGTAACGGAGTATCACTTGACACATACGACGGCCGACTGAAAATCAGCCGGACCAAATCGTTCACGACGTATGACTATGATGACGAAGATGTTAAATTACATGTGTTGGTCCAATCAAACTAACTCGATTACACAGCATGATTTGACGTTGCCGTCGTAATATCCACCTATACGGTTTCGAGTTCGAGGTCGTTGAGACTATGTACAATCAACGGTTGCACGGCCTCGGGAATCAACTCGCGACCCCAGAATGATTTGCCGAAAATGAGGCTGTATCAAAATATGATGCGGCCTCTTTTTCATAATATGTTGCAAAACATGAAAAAAAGCCCTGGCTCTCACAAACCGGGGCTTTGTCATGTGCCTGTATCAAGACCTGTATTATTATAGCGAGAGTTTCATGTTAGATAGTATGGCGTCAGTCATTCGCTGAGGAACCTCACATTCCCGCGCTATCTCAGGCCAACTGCATATTCAAAGAAAGCCGTCTGCCGACGATTGTCCCAGCGGAGCGAGCCGACCGGCTGCCCGTAAAGATTTACTCGCGCTATATCTACCATTCTGATTTCTCCTGATTTGGTTTAATTTGTCCTACATCCTTCTGAGCTGATGCCCGTTTACGATGCTTCTTTTTGGCAGCCTCAACAAACTCGAAATACTCATTGGGGCTCATCTCTTCCTCTTTGAGCAGCGAAATAAAAACATCCAACTCCCCCAATGTGCGCAAAACCCTCAAAAGGGAATCAAAAGAACTAATAGTCCCCTCTTCGATTCTCTTCAAGGAGGATACGGAAATCTGAGTTTGCTCGGCAAGAGACGTCTGTGTAAGATTCTGGCGTAGACGGAGCTGCCGCACTTTCTGACCTATCCGACGGCATATCTCAGCATCTGCAAGCATATAAATATTGTCATTCATAGTTCTATCTTGAGCTATTAGGCTGCAAATAAAGCAATAATAGTTCAGATTTCAACTATTACGGCACAATAAAATCAGTTTGGTGAAATTTAAGAGATGCCCAACACTGATATAGCATAGGCAATGGGGGCAAATTGCCTTAAAGGTTGACCGTAAGGTTTACGGCAATTCCAAGAGCCGAGGCAATGCGGAGAAATGATGACAGCTGCATGTCGGTTTCCCCTTTTTCGATACGGTGTATGTAAGTCCGTTCGCGTCCGATGGCGTCCGCGAGTTGCTTTTGAGTCATACCAAGTTGCTTGCGGCGGTCACGCAAAATCTCGCCGTAATACCATGCGTTGGCCTTATTCTCAAAATCCTGTCTTTCAGGAGAACCAAGTTTACCATATTTCTGCGACAAATCATCCTCAGCTACAGTCATACCTTCAATCTTGGAGAAGTCAGTTTTCCGCAGCTTCTCCAGTTGCTCATTACTCAAACGTTGATATTTTACCATCATACAATCGAATTTAAAATGTTATATGCTTTTTTTATTTGTTTTTCGTAGTCCTTAGTGCTTTTCTTTACAAATCCATTCAATGCAACAATTTTAGTTGCGAGATTGATATTTTCATTATCGGCCGCAAACAGGAATACACGGATTTCATTCTCCACTGATATTCTCAATTCATATAAATCGGAACCGATAATTTTCTTGACAAACTTCTGCGACAGCGGCATCTCATGCTGAAGAATAACCACGCAATAGTCAAGTTTTTTCAATGCTCGCTGGCCCAGAGACTGGCGGAACTCCAAAAAATCAGACGTATATATGATTGAACGGTCCATATGTTTCGTTATCTCATGTGCAAAAGTAACTAATTAGTTTCTATTTTCCAAATTGTTCATCTATTTTATGTTATTACTGTGGCTGTATCCAAATTTTGTTGTCTTGCGGCGGCTGAATCAAAATATTAACTGGCCTCTTCTCTGCCCGGAAGTTATCCGGGTCGTGAAGAGGCCAGTTAAAATACACCCTCACGCAGGGAGTTTTGCGGTGGGGCAGGGGTTACAGCCTGAGGGAGTTTTGCGGTGGGGCAGGGGTTACAGCCTGAGGGAGTTTTGCGGTCGGTGGAGGGTGGGGTTAGAGCTTGAGGGTGGTTTTGCGGCCGGTGTAGGGGATGGACTTGGTGGTGCCGTCGGGGAGGGTGACGGTGAAGGTGCGGCTGGAGAGCATGCCGGGATAGCTGCCGTGGCGCGCGCCGATGGTCAGGGTGCGCCGGCGGTCGTTCCACTTCATCGGGATTTCGGTGTATTCTCCCTTTTCATACTGGTAGCCGTCGCCGGCGTCTTCATAGAGGGTGAAGTCGGCGTCAGCTCCGGGGTAGACGGCTATAGTCAGGTTGTCCCAGGGTTTCTCGGAGGTGTACTGCATGTCGGGCCCGAGGGGAACTATCGAGCCGGCGCGAACGAAGAGGGGAATTTTGGAGAATTCGGTGGCGATGTTAACCGTCTGGCCGCCGTCCATGAGTTCGTTTGTCCAGTAGTTGTACCATTTGGCACCGCCGGGGAGGTAAACCTCCATAGATTTCGGCTGGGTGAAGTCCGCGGTTACCGCGGCTTTGCTGCGGGTCTGTGAGTCCTTGCTCCAGCCGTCGTTCTCGGCGAGGTTCTTCTGGATGAGTTCCGGGGTGTACTGCGGGTTGAGCACCGGGGCCACAAGGAAGGCGTCGCCATACATATACTCCCGGGCATTGTCGACGGCGTTTGCGTCTTTGGGAAAATCCATTGCCAGGGGACGCATGAAGGTTCCCCGGTTTTCGGTGACGTCCCAGGCCAAAGAATAGGTGTAGGGGAGAATCCTGTAACGGAGTCTGACAGCATCGACCAGGGCGTCGTAAACCGGTTCGCCGGGCTTGCCGTATTTGAAGAATTCACGGCTGACGTCGGCGCCGTGGCTGCGCATCATCGGGGTGAAGACGCCGAACTGCAGCCAGCGTACGTAGAGCTCCTGATACTGCGGGTTGCGGGTGGCGGAGTCGTCGCCCCAGCTGGAGTTGTATGAACCAGCGAAGAATCCGCCGAGGTCGGAGTTCCAGTGGGGCATGCCGAGCATCGAGAAGTTCAGACCGGCAGGCACCTGCTTGCGGAGCATATCCCAGGAGGACTGCACATCGCCCGACCATACGTTGGAGCCGTAGCGCTGCTGTCCGAGGAAGCCAGAACGGGTGAGGATAATTACGCGGCGGCCGTCGTCGAGAGCGCGCTGATGATCATAGACACCGCTGACGCAGAACAGCGGGAAGGCGTTGCGCACCGAGCGGTAGCTGCGGCCGAGACCCGTGATGCGGTCGAAATCGGCGTCTTTCCAGTCGAAATGGTCCGGTTCGGTGGAGTCCATCCACCATCCGTCCATACCGTATTTATATACCCCCTCGTTGAGGTGTTTCCAGTAAATATCGCGGGCCTTGGCGCTGTAGGGGTCATAGACGCGCACCCCCGAGGGGTAGCTCATGTCGGGAGGCCAGCCCTCCACGCCCGACTGCGGCCATGTGGCCATGTCGAAGAGCAGCCCCTCCTTGTCGAGCTCGCGGTAAGGCTTAGTGGCCGGCCCGAACGACTGCCATATTGAAATCATCATACGGGCGTTCAGACCGTGGATGCTGTCGAGCATAGCCTGGGGATTGGGGAAAGTAGGATTCAGGAAGTCCATGGCATTCCACAGATAGTTGTGCCCCCAGTACTGCCAGTCCTGAATAATGACATCCAGCGGAATTCCGAGTTCGCGGTATTTGCGGACCACGCCGACGGTCTCATCCTGGGACTTATAACGCTCCTTCGACTGCATGAACCCGTAGCTCCAGAGGGGCATCATAGTAACATCGCCGGTGAGGTGGCGTATGTCGGCAACCGTTCCGTCCATGCTGCCGCCGTACATGAAATAATAGTCGATTTCGTCGCCGACATCCGAGCGGAACGACGTCCGTCCGTCGAGGTCCGAGAAATGAGTGCCGGAATAGTTGTCCCAGAACAGACCCCAGCCGCGGTTCGACTGAATCAGCGGGGTCACATCCTCGAGATTGCTCTGGACGAGGTATTTGTCCATGTTCCGGTGGCTGAGTCTGCCGTCCTGCAGCTGCCCCAGACCGTAGAGACCTTCGGCGGGATCGGTGAGCCACGACTGACTGATGGTGTAGGAGTCGCGGTTGGCATCGCGAATCGGCTTGAACCGGCATCCGTCCTCGCTGAGCAGCTTCTCGCCCGAGGGGGTGAAGAAAGAAATGTTTCCGGTCAGCGGATTGGTCGTTACGGTCAGTTCGGCGGACTTCATCTCGACTGCGCCGTCGGGGAGCGTCGACTGCTTGTACTTCACGGTTTCAGGCTTGGCGATGACCGAGTAGCTCTCTTTCGGGCCGGTGTAGCCGGCGGGAGTTTTCAGCACGCGGACAATCGAGGGGGTGTACCATTCGACCGACACTGTCAGTGAGCCTTCGGCCGGCTGAAAAGCGATGCCCTGTCCGGTGGAGGAGACGTTGTTCTGAGCGGCGGCTTGCCCGGCAATGAGCGTGGCGGCAAGCAGAGGCATGATGAATTTCATGGATAATAAATTTATATATGTGAGATTGGTTTTATTCATAGAACCGATTTACCCCGGATCTGATTTATTCCCGGGTGCAAAGTTACATTATTTATTTTATATTCCGAGTTTTCAACGGGGAGATAGAGATTTCAAAAGGTCCGGTGGCTTTCATTTATGTAATATTGACATTCTTATTTGTATTCACCGCAAATCTTTTGGAAAAATGTGTAAATGTTACGGGAAAAGAGTAGTAACTTTGCGGCGGAATGTTTGCTGATGTAACTTATGAGCCATTCCTCAACCATAAATCACTCAACCATGAATCACTCACTCTGCCGTCTTCTGCTGATTTTCGCTGCGTTCGGCATTTGCTTCAATGTAACAGCCGTGCGCACCGGCCGAATGTTCTCGGATCCGGACTACACCATAGGAGAATACGTTGACTTTTGCCGCACCGACGACGGTTTCCTCTGGGTAGCCACCGGGAGCAGCCTGCTGAAGTTCGACGGTAACAATTATGTTTCATATCGACGGAGCAATGATTCGACGTCGCTCAGCGACAGCCGCATACTGCGCCTGCTCGGCGATTCGAAAGGACGCCTGTGGGTTGCGACCGCCGACGGTCTGAACCTCTACGACTCCGATTCCGACTCCTTCCGGCGCATCAGCCTTCCGGCGATAACCTACGGGGGATATATTATCGATCTGACTGAGCAGAACGACGGCACCATCACTTTCATCGCCTCGGGCCTCGGCCTCTATGTCATCGACGAGAGCAACGGGGAGCCCACCGCCGTGAGGTTCATGCCGAATCTTCCCGACGAGCAGGAGCAGACCTGCATCATACATCATCCCAATGGACGTTTCTACATCGGCACACACAGCGGCAAGGTTTACTGTGTGAGCCCCAACGGCGCCACGACCTGCATCCCGGTTTCCGACGGATATATCTCCGACATCATCGCCGAGTCTGACGGCAACATCCTGGTGGGTTCCGTGGGTGACATCTACCGTATCAACCCGCAGGACAACAGCGTGACTACAATCTGGCCCTCGGATATGGTCAAGCGCAGTGTCACTAACTTCACCCGTGGCCGCGACGGAGCCGTGTATTACGGCTCGGTTTACGGCGGTGTCTGGAAAATCGACGAGGGGGCTTCGGTCATCACCCCCTGCTCCGACATCTACATCCCTATGACCGACCTCCGGAGCACAAAACTCGGAGCCATATATATTGATGATACCGGGAACCTGTGGATCGGATGCCAGTACCATGGCTTCGCCTGTATTCCCAGCAAGCCGATTCCGTTCAGCTATCACCGGCTGTCCGACGTGCTGCCGGGCTTCAAAGGCGGCATCGACGGCTTCGGTGTGTTCGGCGATAAAATCGTGCTGGGCTACGGAGTTCATCTGGCGATACTGTCGGCCGACGGCGAGTTGCTCTCGAAGACCGACGTCCCCGGCGGCGGCTCAATCCGCGCGATTGAACCGCTGGGCGGCAACCGGCTGCTCCTTGGTGTCACCAACAACGGCATCTGGGAGATGAACACCGCTACCGGCGCCCTGCAGCGGGTGTTTGATTACCCCGGCAAGTATCCGCAGATTGTAGCGAAACAGCTCCCCGGAGGCGACCTGCTGATCGGCTTCAACGGCGTCGGACTGATGCGCTACAACCCCGCGACCAAGGAACAGAAATGGTATCCCCATAATCCCGAAGGGGGCCGGCTGAACAACCCTTTTTTCGCGTCGATGGCCTTCTCGCACGACTCCACAAAGGTGTGGATTGGCCTTTTCGGCGGCCTGTCGTGCTACGACATCAAGGCCGATGAGCTGAAAATCATAACCCAGCAGCCGTTTCTCCAGGGCGCAACCTACGCGCTGGCGCCGCTGAAAGACGGCACGGTGCTCGTCGGCACGAGCCACGGCCTGATCCACTGCGATGCTGACGGCAAGGTGAAACGCAAATACACCACTGCCGACGGCCTGACTGACAATGATATACGCTCCATTTCGCCCGACCGAAACGGCGGCTGCTGGATCGGCACCCGCGACGGCCTGTCGTATCTCAGGCCCGGCGGCCGGGAGTTCGTGGAATACTACGGCGGCTACGGCCTGTTCGAGCGCTCGTTCAATTATTCCGGTCTGACCTCCGGCAACACCCTCGTTCTGGGCAGCGACCTCGGCCTGACCATGGCGCAGCCCGATTCCATCCCCGCCGTCGGCTTCGACCGCCCGATTGCCGTCACCTCCATACTTCTGAACGACAAAAGAATCAACCGCGCGACCTGCATCGCCGGGGATTCGGTGATGTCGGGATCCGTCGACAGAATGAGGCTGAATCTGCCGTACAAGGAGAACTCGCTGACTATCAGACTTTCGACCCTCGACTTCCGCGACGCCAAGAATGTGCGCTACCTGTGGCGGATTGCCGGACTTTCGGAGGACTGGACTGCGACGCCGCCCGGCGAGAGCGTGATATACCTGCCGCATCTTGACCCGGGAACATGGCGCCTGCACATCAAGGCTACCGACAACAACATCGAGTCGGACGAGACGGTCATCACCATAGTGATTTCGACCCCGTGGTATATGTCGGGCATGGCCAAACTGCTCTACGCGATGGTGCTGATATGCCTGATTGTGCTGACGGTCGTGGTGATGAACAAGAAGAAAAGCGAGAAAATCTATGAGGCCAAAATCCGCTTCTTCATGGATGTCTCCCACGAAATCCGTTCGCCTATAACGCTGATTCTCAGTCCGCTGGAACAGCTGCTGAAAGAGCCGTTCCCGCCGGCCGTCAACGAGAAGCTGCGGACCATGTACCGCAACGGCCAGCGCATCCTCTCGCTCGTGAACCAGCTGCTTGACCTCCGCAAAATCGATAAAGGACGCATGCGCATGATCTGCCGCCCGACGAATCTCCTCTCGTTTATCGGAGAACTCGTCGATATGTTCAAGCCGCAGGCCGCCGACAAAAAGATATCTCTGGAATTCCGCGACGAAGGGGGTGTGCCCGACAAATGCTGGGTGGACCGTGACAACTTCGACAAGATTCTGGTCAACATCATCTCCAATGCCATCAAATACACCCCTAAGGAGGGGAGCGTGGATGTGGTTCTCCGCGGAGCCGACGACCCGGAGCTGGGCCGCTGCGCCGAGGTGAGCGTCATCGACACCGGTATCGGCCTGAGCAACAAAACTCAGGAGCAGATCTTCGCGCGGTTCTACCGCGCCCGCGAGAACCACGCTACCGGAATCGCCGGCGTCGGCATCGGTCTGGACCTCTGCCGCCAGCTGACGCTGCTCCACCACGGCTCCATCAGTGCCGCCAACCGCGGCGACGGAGTGCGTGGCAGCATCTTTACCGTGAGGATTCCGGTAGATGAGTCGCGCTACGAGCCGGAGGAACTTCTCCGGGATACGGAGGAAAACTCCGACGGCGACGATTCGGAAAAACGTCTGCTGACCGGCAGTGTCTCCGCCTCGAAATCAACCGGGGTGGTGAAACACAAGCGCAAAGCCACTCCGAGCCGCATCCTCGTGGTGGACGACGACGCCGAGATGCACGAGTTCATCGGCGGATACCTCGCCGAGCAGGGCTATAAGGTTACCGAGGCCTGCGACGGGGCAAAGGCGCTGCAGATTGTCAACGAAGGGAACATCGACCTGGTGGTCTGCGACGTGAAAATGCCGGTGATGGACGGCCTGTCGTTCCTGCGGATTGTCAAGTCGAATGTCGACACCCATCATATCCCCGTGGTGCTCCTCAGCTCCCGGAACGACACGGCCGACCGCATCGAAGGGTGGGGTCTTGGTGCCGACGGATACCTCGGCAAGCCTTTCAGCACCGAGGAGCTCGACTCCATCATTGAGAATCTGATAGGCGGGCGCCTGAAGCTCAAGGGTAAATTCTCCGGAGCGCAGGATGTCGGCGGTGGCATCGAGCCTCCGAAACTCAAGGGCAACGACGAGGCCCTGATGGAGAAAATCATGACGATCATCAACGAGCAGATCGACAATCCCGAGCTGAACGTGGAGATGCTCAGCCGCAGCATCGGCATCAGCCGCGTGCAGCTCCACCGCAAGCTGAAGGATATCATCGGCATGACCCCGAGCGATTTCATCCGCAACATCCGCCTAAAACGGGCTACGGTGCTGCTGCAGAAACCCGATGTCGACATATCGCAGGTGGCCTACGCCGTCGGCTTCTCCTCGCAGCCGCATTTCTCGACCGCCTTCAAGAAGTTCACGGGCTACGCCCCGACGGAATACCGCCAGCGCTGCCTCAGCGGCGACGTTCCGGACCCCGGCTTGCCTGCCACGCCTGCCGGCGGCCAGTGATGCCGCCATAGACCTCCGCCCGGATGGCGGCGGCCAGTGATGCCTTGTCATAGAATTACCTTAAATTATGGAAAAGATATTCAAACCAATCATTATCGGCTGTGCGGTGGCTATGGCTGCCGCCGTTCAGGCCGAAGTCAAGCTCCCCGCGGTGCTCTCCGACGGGGTCATCCTGCAGCGCGATTGCCCGGTGGAAATCTGGGGTACAGCCGACCCGGGCGAAAAGGTCTCGGTGAAGGTAGCCGGGTGGAGCGGCCAGACGGCCGCCGCTGCCGACGGCAACTGGTGCGTAACCCTCAAGCCGGTCAAGGCCGGAGGTCCTTACACCCTGGAGGTCAATGACCTGAAGGTCAACGATGTGCTGTTCGGCGATCTCTATCTGACCTCCGGACAGAGCAATATGGAACTCCCGGTGAACCGTGTCCTGGACTTCTTCCGGGATGAGGTTGCAGCCTATTCCAACGACCGCATCCGCGAATTCAAGACCCCGAAGGAATACGCCTTCCACGGCCCGCAGTCCGATGTGAAACCTACGAAATGGAAGAAGGCCGTGCCCGGCGAGTCGGAGAAATTCGGCGCGCTGGTGTACTTCATGGCCAAGGAACTTTACGAACGCAACGGCCATGTGCCGGTCGGCATCGTCAACTCCAGCTGGGGCGGCTCGAAAATCGAGACATGGCTCAGCGACAAGGCCGTGTCCCGGTATCCCGAGATGGCCGCGCGGCTGCATATGGCCGAGGATGACCTCTACCGCGAACTCTTAGGGAAGGCCGAGGATCGCGCCTCATATCTCTGGTACACCAACATGATCAAGGGTGACCCCGGCTACAAGGGGATCCACTGGGCATCTCCGGCGCTCGACGACAGCGCCTGGGAGGAAACCGAACTTCTTGGAAATGAATGGGGTACGCTCGACGGGAAACCCGCTAACGGCTCCCACTGGCTCCGCCGCAAGTTCACGGTCGACGCCTCCCGCGCCTCCCGTCCCGCCGAGCTGCGCCTGGGGTGCATCGTCGATGCCGACTCCGTGTGGGTCAACGGCAAGTTCGTCGGTTTCACCGCCTATCAGTATCCTCCCCGCATCTATCAGGTTCCCGAAGGGGTGCTCCACGAAGGGGAAAACGTTGTGGCAGTGAGAATTCAGAGCAATGCAGGCACACCGAATTTTGTGCCGGAGAAGCCTCACAAGTTCATTTTCGGCGACGGCAGCGAGATTTCGCTCGAAGGGAAGTGGCGCCATGCTCTGGGGGCGCTGATGCCCGCTCAGCCCACGCGTACCGACTTCTTCCAGAACCCGACGGTGCTCTACAATGGTCTGATCGGGCCGATGGTTCATCTGCCGTTCCGCGGCGTCGTGTGGTATCAGGGTGAATCCGACGTCGACATCCGCAATCAGTACTGCGACCTGATGAAGACGCTGATTGCCGACTGGCGCGAGACCTTCGATGACCCGACGCTCCCGTTCTATATCGTGGAACTCGCTGATTTCCTGCATCCGTCGAACACCGGTGGCCGTGCCGCATGGCAGGAGATGCGCGATGCCCAGCGCCGTGCCGCCGAGGAGACCGACAACGCCTGGTGGATCCGTAACGGCGACATTGGCGAGTGGAACGACATCCATCCCCGCGACAAGAAAACCCCCGGACGCCGCGTGGCCGACGCCATCCTCGCCACCCCGAACTGACGGCTCCGCGCGTCTGTTTCAGCCAAATGATACAATTTGAAATGCAGCTGTTACGATTTGTGACAGCTGCTTTTCATTTTTCCAGCCCTGCGAGACCGTGTAAAATCCCTAATATATAGTAAGTTGCTAACTTTGCAGCGAATCAATCATTACCAATTGCCGTGAAAAAATCAGCCATTGCAATATCCGCGATTATCCTGGCGGCCGCCGGTTCGGTGATGTCCGCCGCCCCGGTTTGCGCTGCTCCGGTTTGCGCCGCCGCCCCGTCGGGGGAAACCGCTGCCGAAACCGGTGTGATGCACAACCCGATGCTCTGGGCCGATGTGCCTGACCCCGACGTAATCCGCGTCGGCGACGATTTCTATATGGTCAGCACCACGATGCACCTGATGCCGGGCTGCCCGGTGATGCACTCCAAGGATTTGGTGAACTGGGAGACAATCAGCTATGTCTTCGACCGTATAGAGGACACTCCCCGCTACGACCTCGAGGAGGGCACGGTCTATGGCCGCGGACAGTGGGCGACCTCCATCCGCTACCGCGACGGCCGCTTCTATCTGCTCTTTTCCCCCAACGACGCCCCGCATAAATCCTATATATATACCACAACCGATCCCGCGGGAAAGTGGGAGCTGCTCGCGCGTTCCGAACATTTTCACGACGCCTCGCTGCTGCTCGACGACGACGGCCGTGCCTACGTGTTCTCGGGCAGCGGTGACATCCGTCTGCGCGAACTTAACCCCGACCTCTCCGGTGTGAAGCCCGGCGGAATCGATCAGGTCGTAATCCGTCCGGACAGCGTCGCCCGCGGTCTCCATGAGGGGAGCCGCGTGATCAAGCACAACGGCAAATATTACGCGTTCGTAATCAACTGGCCCTCCGGGAAGGCTCGTCGGCAGCTCTGCTACCGCGCCGACTCGATCACCGGTCCGTATGAGAAAATGACCGTGCTGCTGTCGCAGTTCGGCGGATTCCCCTACGTCGGACAGGGGTGCCTGGTGGATGACGCCGACGGCAACTGGTGGGGCGTGATTTTCCAGGACCGCGGCGGAGTGGGACGCGTGCTGACACTGAATCCCGCCACATGGCGCGACGGTTGGCCGATGCTTGGCGACGCCGAGGGGCATGTCCCCGCAACTATCGAGAAGAAAATCGTGCCGCTGAAGAACGCCGGGGTCGTTGCTTCGGATGATTTCAGCGATGGCAAAAAGAATATCCTCTGGGAGTGGAACCATAACCCGATCGACTCCCTCTGGTCGCTGACCGAGCGCCGCGGATGGCTCCGCCTCAACGCCGCCAAGGCCGAAAACCTCTTCCTTGCCCGCAATACCATCTCCCAGCGCATGGAAGGTCCCGGGTGCGAGGGCGTTGTGAAACTCGACCTGAAAGGGATGAAGCCCGGCGACCGCGCCGGTTTCGCAGCCTTCAACGGCGACTCCGGACTGCTGACGGTCGTGGACGACGGCAACGGCCGCAAGCTCGTGGCGCAGACCTCCTCGGTGGCAATCGGCGAGCCGAATCATGGCGTTACGGACGTCGTCACCGAAGATATCGCTACCGTTCCCCTCAAGGGGAACAAGCTCTGGCTCCGCATCAGCGCAGATTTCCGCCCGGGACAAGATCTGGCGACCTTCGCCTACAGCCTCGACGGCAAGAAGTGGACCCCGATAGGGGAGCCCTTCAAGATGAGATTCGACTACCGCCGCCTGTTCATGGGCACCCGTTTCGCCATCTTCAACTACAACGTTAACGGCGCCGGCGGTTATCTCGACATCGACGAATTCGATTATCGCAAAACCGAGCCCTGAAAGGCACCCTCTCTCGACTCTCGACTCTCTCCCCCCCCCC
>CABUTS010000023.1 GCA_902494515.1 uncultured Muribaculaceae bacterium
TGGGAGGGGGGGAGGGTGATGCCGCGGGCGTTCATGGCGCGACGGAAGGCGGCGGCGTTGCGCTGGTGCTTGGCGTAGTTGCTTGTGAAGAGGTGGTAGCCTGAAAAATCAGCTTTGGCACACATATATATATAGGTGTGCGCCGGGGCGTTGAGCAGGGCTTCGACTGTGGCGCGCTCCGGGATTCGGATCGGACCCGGGGGGAGGCCGGCGTGGCGGTAGGTGTTGTAGGGGGAGGGGTTGTCGAGCATCGTGCCGCCGATTCGTCTGATTGAGAAGTCGCCAAGGGCGAACTTAACCGTCGGGTCGGCCTGAAGGAGCATCCCTTTCTGGAGACGGTTGAGGTATAGGCGTGCGATTTTGCCCCGTTCGTCGGCCTTGGAGGTCTCCTCCTCGGCGATTGAGGCGAGGATAATAGCCTGGTCGGGGGTGATTCCGAGGGCGTCGGCCTTAGCTCTGCGGTCGGCGTTCCAGAAGCTGTCGTAGCTTTTGAGGATGCGGCTGATGACCTTTTCCGGGGTGGCGTTCCAGTAAACCTCGTAGGTATCGGGCATCATGTGGCCGATGAGAATTTCCGGGGCAACCCCCTGTTCTTCAGCTACTTTGTTGAAGGCCTTGATGAAGTCGTCGGGTGACATATCGAGGCGTTCGGCCATGCGCTCGGCCAGCTGCCGGAGGGTGCGGATGTTGTTGAATGTGAGCTTCACCGGGGTCTGCGAGCCGGAGTTCAGTGTGCGGGCCAGAGTGATGGCTTTTGTGCCGGGATTGACGCGGTAGGCGCCGGCGGTGATGGCTGTGTCGCCGCTCCAGTGGCGGAGGACATCGCCGCCGAAATCAGCACCGAGCACCGAGGTAATCTGGTCGCGGATTTCAGCCTTCGAGGAGCCGCGCGGGATGCGGAGCCAGGCGCTCTCCTCGCTGTCGAATGTGGAGGCCATGGAGCGGAATTCCCATACACCCCAGCATACGAGCCCGATACATATCAGGCTGATAATCAATCGGAGAAGACCGCGCTTACGTTTCTTTACTTTTGCCGGAGACTTGGCTTCGGAGTTTTTTTTATTTTGATTTTCGGGATTTGCCATATTTAGTTATCCTGATCCAGCGGAAAATTCCGCTGACCGATTATATTTTGCAGTGCAAAGTTACGAAATTGCACTTAGCCTACCAAAAAAATGCTGAATCAGCCCAAAAAGTTGTGGGGAACGGAAAAAAACTGATGCCGGCGGTGTCTGAATTTAACCCGGGATACAAAAAAACGCCCCCGACTTCAGCTGTCGGAGGCGAAAACCAATAATCATTATCAAAGATGAACAGTTGCTGAATTAGCGGGAGTGGTGGCGGTGACCCTTGCTGTGCTGACGGGGACCTTTTGTGGCCTTGAGTCCGCCGCGACGACCGTCGCACTTGGCGGGGTTGCAGACGACGGAGTCACATACGGTGGAGTCGCAGGCGATGCTGTCGCAGAAGGCGGGACCATTGTGGTGGCCGTGGCGGAGCTTCTTGCCGCGTAAGCCATTGTCGCGCATGACCTTACCGCGTATGGGGTTGGGAGGGCACTGCACTGCAGTGTCGCAGGCCACGGAATCGCAGCAGTTGGCGGGGCGCATGTGGCGCTTGTCGAACTTGCGGGCTTTGGCGGCTTTGGAACCGCTTTTTATTTTATAGATGCCGGCTTTGGCATTCTTGGCAGCTGCGGGAGCAGCGGTGGAGTCGGTGACGATGGTTACTTTCTCCTCGACAACAGTCTCTTCAACCTGAGCGAAAGCGGGGACGAAAAGACCGCAGCAGAGTACGGCGGAGAAGGCAACGATAAATTTTTTACGCATATTTTGTGAATTTTAGTTCACTGATTATAAAATTGAATTGAGAATCGTAGCGCATCGCAAGTTTTCGGTTGCTTGCGTTTTTCGGCGGCTACAGTACTATGACGGTTCATCTTGTTTAAAGTTTAACTGCCGGAATCAAATATGACAATCTTTAACAAAAAGACTGGGAGCTGCAAATGTTTCTTAAACAGAAGGAGCTTGAATAAGCCTTTCGGATGATGAAACCTGCTGTAAAACAGAAAATAAGGGGCAATAAAATGAGATTGTTATCGTTATAAAAGTCGGATGTCTATTATGGCATGATTATCTTACTTATCATTCACCTTTAAAGCAATACTTACCTTATTAAATATGAGAAACTTAATGATAGATCTTTGTGTGGGATCGTTGATTGCCGGCGCTGTGGCGCTCCCGCAGTCGGTGGCTGCACTGACCTCCGGGGAGGTGGCCGCGCAGGCTGCCGGCTCTGTCGACGCCCGTTTCCTGACCTTCCCGGTTTACGAGGGGGATGACCTGGGGCTAACCATCGCAGGTAATACCGCCCGCTTCCGCCTCTGGTCTCCCGAGGCTGAGGCCGTGAAACTCAATATCTATAAGCAGGGGCGCTACGGCACTCCACTGCAGACCATCGATATGCAGAAGGCGGAGATGGGGACCTGGACCACCTCCCTCACCCCTGTGCCTTACGGCAAATTCTACACTTTCCAGGTCAAGGTCAACGGCAAATGGCTCGACGAGACCCCCGGCATCTGGGCTAAAACTGTCGGAGTGAACGGTCACCGCGGCGCTGTCATTGATTTCTCGAAAACCAATCCGGAGGGGTGGGCGCAGGACAAGGGTCCCGAGGTGAAGGCTATCAATGATGTTGTGGTCTACGAAATGCATCACCGCGATTTCTCGATTCACCCCAATTCCGGCATCGCCAACAAGGGTAAATTCCTGGCTATGACTGAGGATGGCACCGTGACTCCGCTCGGCGACAAGACCGGCATCGACCACCTCAAGGAGCTCGGCGTAACACACGTTCATATCCTTCCCTCCTACGATTACAACTCTGTCGACGAGGCCAACCTCCCTGCCAACCAGTATAACTGGGGCTATGATCCATATAACTACAATTCCCCCGAAGGGGGCTACTCCACCAATCCTTCTGACCCCGCAACCCGCGTCCGCGAGTTCAAGGAGATGGTCAAGGCGCTCCACGATGCCGGAATCGGCGTTGTGATGGATGTTGTCTACAACCACACCGCTGACAACGACAAGTCGAACTTCTCGCTGACCGCTCCCGGTTACTTCTACCGCCACAACGCCGACGGCAGCTACAGCGATGCTTCGGGTTGTGGCAACGAGACCGCCTCGGAGCGCGGCCAGATGCGCAATTTCATCGTCAACTCGGTGAAATACTGGGCAAAAGAATACCACATCGACGGTTTCCGTTTCGACCTCATGGCTATCCATGACACCGAGACCATGAATGAGGTCGCCGCTGCGTTGAAGGAGATCAACCCTTCGATTTTCGTTTACGGCGAAGGCTGGACCGCCGGCGGTTCGCCGCTCCCCGCTGAGGCCCGCGCGCTGAAGGAGAATGTCGCCAAGATGAATGGCATCGCTGTCTTCTCCGATGACATCCGCGACGCTGTGAAGGGGCATTACTCCGACGCCGCCGACCGCGGTTTCGCCACCGGCAAGTCCGGCTGCGAGGAGACCGTGAAGATTGGCATCGTCGCCTCTACCGCTCATCCGCAGGTCGACTACTCGAAGGGGAACAATTCGAAGTTCCCATACGCTTCGTCGCCTCAGCAGATCATTAACTATGTCAGCTGCCACGACGACCTGACCCTCACCGACAAGCTCGCCAAGTCGATGCCCGGTTCCACCGAGGCTCAGCGTCAGCGTGCCGCCCGTCTGGCTCAGACCATCGTCTTCACCTCGCAGGGTACCCCGTTCATGTTCGCCGGCGAGGAGGTGTTCCGCAACAAGAAGGGTGTGCACAATTCATACTGCTCCCCCGACTCCATCAACGCTATAGACTGGAATCTCAAAAACCGGAACGCCGGGCAGTTCAATTATTATAAGGAGCTGATTGCCCTGCGCAAGGCTCACCCCGCGTTCCGCATGACCACAGCCGACGACATCGCCCGGAATCTCCGTTTCGATAAGGTCACCACCCCGAATCTCATCTCCTATTCGCTGCTGAACAACGCCAACGGCGATCCCTGGAAGGAAATCAAGGTGGTGTTCAACGGCGCCGACGAGGTGCAGAAAGTGAAGCTCCCGAAGGAACAGTGGACCGTTGTAGCATACGACGGCAACCTCGACCACGAAGGCCTGAAGAACCCCGACGGCACCCCGATGACCCTGCAAGGTGGCATGACCGAGGTCCCCGCCCGCTCCGCCCTCATCCTCTACCGCCTGAAGTAAACATCCTGGGATCCTCCCGGATCTCCCCCCTGATATAAATATAAAAACACATCGCATCGAGCCCATCACTCGATGCGATGTTTTTTACAGCAATTTGGTAAGCAATAGCCAGCAGGCGGCCGAAAACGGCCGCCACAGGACCGGCCCACCGCAGAACCGGACCGCCGACCGGGGCTGTTTGAGGCGGAGCCGCTTGGAAGGAGGCGGGCATTGGGGCTGCAGGAGGGGGCGTTGGAACTTTGGAGAGGGGGGCTGGCGGGCTACCGGAGGAAGGTTTGGGGAGGGGTGGTGTAGTCGCAGAGGAGTTCGGAAAGGGCGTTCATCTCCATCGCCATGGCGCGCGAGAGTTTCTCGGTGCCGGGGACTCCGGGGTTGAGGGCAATGATCAGCAGGCGTCCTTGTTGACATAGCTCGAACTCGCTTTTCGCGGGTTTGTAGCGGTCGGGGAATCCTTGCCATATGACATGGATCAGACGGGCTCCGGCAGCGATGCATTTGTCCTTCAGGTTGCGTTCATTCTCGTTGATCAGGGGGGATTTGACTACGCCGTGATGGCGGGATATGTCCAGCAACGCCTTTTCCCGTTTTTCGAGTTCTTCGGGAGTGAAACGGCTGCTCCATCGTATCACCATCCTTTCGGGTGACTTTAGCAAGTAGGGGTTGCCGTAGATCGACAGTCGTCTGCCACATAACTGTATGTTGCGGATTTTTTGGAAGTAATCGGGATGCGCCATAATCATAGCGCGGCGGCGGTAGTTGTCGTTGACGTAGTCTTTCATGATCTGCCATTGTCCTTTGTGCATGCAGACTCGGTCGTTGTAATCGTCTTCGAAAAATGATTGGTCAAAGGCGCGGCCTTCATTTATCATTATTTTCTTCCAGCGTGAAGTGCAGCCAGCCATGAATCCCTGTATGTAAGAGCCGACATGACGGGGCAGTTTTTCGTGTACATACACCATCAGATGAACATGGTCGGGCATAATGGCTTTCGCTACAATCTCAATTCCTTTTACATGGCTTAGCACTTCCAGACTTTGCAGTGCCGCCTGACCGGAAGCGGTAATGGTCACGTCCGGCACGAGGGCGCCATTGGCATCCCGAACGGGTTTGATGATTGAGAGATCTGGGACGTTTTTGGAGAGATTTATTGTGAACAGATAGCTGTTTCGGTCGGAATAATCAACTCCAAAACAGCGCCGCCTCTGGTTATGGACAAATGAGTCTTTGCGATATGGCTGGCTTCTTTTTAGCTCGGCTTCGCGCCGAATTTCCCAGGGCTTGGGAGCCCCGGCGGCCTCGCCTGGCTTTTTGTTCATGATAAAGATGGTTTTGGAATGTTAATAAGGGGGAGGGTTAATCCAGGCCGAAGCAGTGGATGATGGCGGCGGAGATGCGGCGCGAGGCGGAGTTGTTGGTGCGGAGGATGTTGATGATGGCGGAGATGTAGGCGTCGTTGGAGCCGTTGAGGCCGCAGAGGGAGCTGACGTTGGAGGCCGGGAGTATTGACTTCTGGTTGTAGACTTTCAGGACCGAGGCGTAGTCTTCGGTCTGGTAGTAGATGGAGAATTCGCGGCAGAGTTTTTCATATATGCCGCGGGGATTCAGCTCGCCGGTGAGCCCCTGGAGGTGTTCTTCGAAGTCGTTGATGTTGGTGAAACGACCGTCGACGCGGCGTTCCATCAGGCGTTTGATGCGGTGGCGGGTATGGAGGAGTGCCTGCTGGCGGAGGTCATGGCGGAATTTCGAGAGCACGGAGTGCTTTACGGAATTGAACACGCGGTTTTCGTCACGGCCGTTGTAAGAGGCCACTGCGCGCACCACCTCTTCGAGCATCAGAATGTTTTCGATTTCGGCAACTTCCGGCACAAAGATGCGTTTTCCCCGGAGGTATGAGACTTCGCCGTCGTCGCGGCGGTCGCGGTCGATGATGCCGGAGCTGTCGAGATGGTGCAGGCCCTTGAGGTCGTTGAAAGCGCGGGTCGACTCGATGACCTTGTTGCAGCTGCCGAGCGATTTAACAGTGAAGTTCTTGAAAACCAGGGGGTAGAGTTTAGAGTCGATGGAGTGGGTGGCGTCGCCTTCGATGAAGAGCATCGGCTTGCGGGCGCCGGCGATGGCGAGGTAGATGTCGTCGGAGATACCTTCGCCGCGGGGGAGGAGGTTGTAGTCCCAGCCTTCGCGGCCTGGGTTGTAGCCGCGGACCCAGAGCAGGGCGTTTTTGGAGCGCGAGGTGGTGAAGTCGAGGTCGTGGGTGGTGTAGACAAACCGGCAGTCGGGACGCAGGGATTCCATGGTGTCCCAGAAACGGTGCTGGATTGAGGGGTGGAGGAACATCTCCGGCGAATCGATGAAAATTACGCCGTTTTCGGGGGCGTAGAGGAGTGAGCCGAAGTAAAAGAGCACGGTTTTCTCGCCGGCCGACAGACGGACCTGGGCGTAGGCGTCGGTTGTGCCTTCGCGGGAGAACATCAGGTGGCCACCCTGGCGGAGCACCTGGTTTTCGGGGAAGATTTCCTGCCAGCAGGCGATGACGGTGTCGAGCTTGGTCTTGGGAAAAGGAGTCGGGACCTCGCGTTCCCGCGAGGTAACAGAACCGGGATGCTTCGGGGCGTGAGCGTCAGATGCGATAGCGGTTTGCTCGACCTTGTATTTTACCAGAGCGGAGATCTCCTCATTGAGCATCATCACCATCAGACGCTCGAACATCGTGGAGGCTTCGTTGCTCAGAAATCCGGGAGAGGCGCTGGCTTTCAAGAAAAGCTCATCGACGGTTCCGCCGGCGTCTTTCGGCGATCCGTTGGCAAAGATGGCTTTGAGGGCCGAGAGACTGAAAGCCTGCGAGCCCAGCGAATTGGCCAGGAACTGGGAAAAACGCGATTTGCCGGCACCGTTGGCGCCGATGATTGTCAGGTTCCGGACACCGGCGGGGAGGGGCAGCGATTTCCCCTCGAGATTTGGAGGGAGGATTATTTCCATGGTAATGACTTATAAAAGGTATCTCGCGGTCAGGGGCTCGTAGAGGTCGATGCGGCGGTCGCGGAGGAAGGGCCACCAGCGGCGCACATCCTCGGAGCGGCGAAGGTTGATGTCGACGATGGCGGTTTCCTCGCGGTCGGTCGGGGCCACGTGGATGAGCTCGCCCTGCGGTCCGGTTACAAAACTCGAGCCCCAGAAGGTGATGCCGGAGGTCAGTCCGGATGGGTCAGATTCATGCCCGACGCGGTTGACGGCGATGACGGGGAGGCCGTTGGCCACGGCATGGCCGCGCTGCACTGTCTTCCAGGCTTCGAGCTGGCGCTCCTTTTCGTCGGCGGGATCGTTGTCCTGCCACCCGATGGCTGTGGGGTAGATGAGCATTTCAGCACCGCGGAGCGCCATAAGACGGGCAGCTTCGGGGTACCACTGGTCCCAGCAGACGAGAACGCCGAGTTTGCCCAGCGAGGTGTTGATCGGGTGAATGTCAAGGTCCCCGGGGGTGAAATAGAACTTCTCGTAGAAGCCGGGGTCGTCGGGGATGTGGGTCTTGCGGTAGCGTCCGGCTTCGGAACCGTCGGTATCGTAGACGATGGAGGTGTTGTGGTATATTCCCGGAGCGCGGCGCTCGAACAGGGAGGTGACAATCACCACACCGCACTCGCGGGCCAGCGACGAATATAGTTTCGGGGCTTCGCCGTCGAGGTCTATGGCGAGATCGAAAAGGTCGACATCCTCGTGCTGGCAGAAATATAATGAATCGTGAAGTTCCTGGTTTACAATGAGCTGCGCACCTTCGGCGGCTGCGCGCCGGATTTCGGCAGCGAGCCGGCTGCGGTTTTCAGCGATGTCGGCGGTTTTGTGCTGCTGAATCAGTGCTGCTTTAATATGGTAGATATTTTCCTTCATAAGCGTTAAATCGAATTAGGAATGGAAAATTAAGTATCGGATTAATACTGCCGGCCGATCCAGTCGGAGGGAATCTGCATGGTGGCGCAGTGGAGTGAGCCGTGCTGGCGGATCAGGGGGCGGCAGTCTACGGTGATGACCTCGTGGTCGGGGAACGCTACGCGAATCATCTGCGCGGCGAGTTCGTCGTTGAGCTTTTGGCCGTAAACCGGGAGGAGGACAGCTTTCGGGGTAATCAGGAAGTTGGCATAAGTGGCCGGGAGCCGGGATCCGTCGGTGTCGTAGATGGAATCCGGAAGCGGGAGGCCGATGAGATTATACGGGCGGCCGTCGGGAGTGCGGAGCTGCTTGATTTCCTCTTCCATCGCCTGAAGATAGGGGAAGTGGGAATCATCCTCGCGGTAGCATTTCACATACAGAATGGTGTCGTGGGGGGCCAAACGGGCCAGAGTGTCGATATGGCCGTCGGTGTCGTCGCCGGCGAGGGAACCTTTGGTAAGCCAAAGCACATGGCGGGCACCCAATGAATCGCGGAGTTCCTGCTCGACCCTTTCGCGGGTGATTTCGCCGTTGCGGTTGATTGAGAGCATACACTCCTCGGTGGTGAGGATGGTGCCGCGACCGTCGGTTTCAACCGAGCCACCTTCGAGGACGTAGTTTTTGTGGCTGATAAGGCGGTCGGGGATATGGAGACCGCGGGCGACTTCGTAAGCTGCGAGATTGTCGCGGTCGGCGGCGAATTTCAGTCCCCACCCGTTGAACTGGAACGCGGCGCCGTAAAGTCCGGCAGGGAATTCGGCCCGCTTTTCGGACGAAGCTGAATCGGGGACTTCGACCGGAATAGGGCCGTAGTCGCGCACCCAGGTGTCGTTGGTGATATATTCCAGCAGAGTCACCCGCGGAGATTTATATTTCGGGAACGCCTCCTCGAAGCCTTTGCGGTCGGGGACAAGTACAACAACATTCTGGCCGGCGCGGAGCAGGGCGTCGAGGAGATTGATGTAGCAGTCCTCGATTTCGGGGAGCATTGGCGCCCAGTCGGTATCTTTGTGGGGCCAGGCTATTAGTGTGGCCGATAGACGGGAATCCCATTCGGCGGCCATGCGGCAGGGGAGCAGCTTCGCGGAGTTCGGCATAAATAGTTGTTTATTGAAGTTTACCGGTCGTATTCGTTGTCGAGGGCATCCCAGCGGGAGTCCTGATCTTCCATGAATTCATCGCAAAAATCCAGAAAGCCCTGACGCTCGGAGCTGCCGACTTCATGGCACCAGTCGCGGTAAAGCTGGTGAAGATCGGAATCCTCGCCGATTGCTTTTTTGAATTCTGCTTCAGCCACGTCGATGCTGCCGGCTTCGCGTATATAGGAACGGAACACTTCGGTTATGTTGTCATGATCCATTGTAACAGACAAAATTGATGGTAATAAAAATAAGGCGGATATGCAGGACGGATTTGTCCTTAGCTGTTAGGGACAAAGGTATGAAAATTTTATACAAGAGACAATATAATGAATGTTAATTTTAACAGAAAACGCAGCTTTTTGGACGAAAATTCGAGATTATGTGATGAAAAAAGATATTATGAGCAGATAAAAAGCACGCCGGCCACGCAGCGCGGTTTGCTGCATGGCCGGCGAATATGAGGGGGGATTAATATTTGTCGTCGAAACTCATTTCGTCGAAGCCGTCGGCCGAGAATTCATCGTCGTTGTATTGGTCGGAGCCGTAGAATTCTTCGTCCATGTCTTCGGCGGCAACAGCTGCGGCAGCGGCTGCTGCGGCAGCTATTTTGGCTTTGGCGTCGTTCTTGGTTTCGAATTCCTCGATTTCCATCATCTGCGAGGGAGCCTTGCCGATGGCCATCGAGCATACGGGGTCGATTAGGTTGCGGCCGGTCTCGAGGTGCTTCATTTCCAGGAAGAAGGAGCGGTCGGTCATGTAGTCGAAGGTGAAAATCAGGCGCTGACCTTCGTCGTCGATGAAGTCGCTGAGCACGCTGTCGTCCATGAGGTAAACTTCCTGAGCTGAGTCGGAGCCCATGTCCTCCAGGGTGATTTCCTTTTCTTTTTCCCAACCGTTGTCGCAGATAAAGAAGGAACACATCTGGTTCTTATCGTAATCCACGGAGTCGCAGATAGCGTTTTTCAGGTCGAGGAAGGTGGCGTCGGCATCAATCTTGATTTCGCGGCGGAAATTGTCCACTTCGTCCGAAACAATTCTGAATGTAAATATCATTGGAGTGTTGTTTTTAATGTAAAGAATAAAGACGGTAAGGGGATAGCGGAGGAGGGCGCCCCAAAGCCCTTTATTGATGTTGCAAAGATATGTAATAATAACAACACTTGCCAAATTTTTACGCGAAATTTTTCGCTTGATTTACATTTTTTTTAAATCGGTTGAAAACCCCGCAGTCGAGGAGGTCCCTGAAAGTGTTGGGCGGACAGAACATTAGGGGGAGGAAAGGTGTTTTTTTATCAGAACACAAAATTAAAAACAAGATACAATGATTAAAATTAGCGTATTCAGCGATTTCGCATGCCCTTATTGTTATATCGGCGAGATGCGGCTGATGAACGCCATCCGTTCGCTCGGCCTTACTGACCGCGTGCAGGTGGAATTCAAGGCTTTTGAACTTGATCCTCATGTTCCCAAGACTGTGGTTACCAACAACACTGAGCGTCTGATGCAGAAATACCGGTTCCCGGAGAATGTTGCCAAGAGCCAGATCAATCAGATTAATCAGCTCGGCCGCGACATGGGCCTTGACATGAACTATCAGGATGCCCGCTACTCCAATACCCGCGATGCCCACCGGCTGATGAAGCTCGCTGAGGATCAGGAGACTGCCGAAGTTGTTTACAAGCTGAACTTCGCGCTGTTCGATGCATATTTCAACCGCGCCGAAGTGCTGGCCGACCATAAGGTGCTCAGCAAGATTGCCGCCGAGGCCGGCATGGATATGGCTAAGGTGGTTATGATGCTCGAGAGCGACCAGTATGAGAAAGAGGTCCTCGCCGATGAACATGAGGCTGAAAACCACGGCATCAAGAGTATTCCTTACTTCATTTTCAACGGCGAGAGCCGGGTCCCCGGAGCTGTAGCAGAGGATGATTTCAAACACCTGCTGACCCGCGAGGTCGAGAAGAAGGATGCCAAGAACATCACCCTCGGCAAGCCTCACGCCTGCAACTCCAAATCCTGCGATCTGGTTTGATTGCGCCGCAGCGGGGGCTGAAGCCCCCGCTGGCGCCGCTGATATGAAAAGCTTACGCTTTTCCACAAGACCAAAACCATTTGCGACACACGGGCCGCTGAGAAATAAACTTATGGGCGCCGCGAGAGGACTTCCGCCTGCTGCGGGAAGGCTGAAGCCCCATCGATAAACTCTGATAAAAACAACAAGGCCGCGCTGAAGGGATTCGGCGCGGCCTTTGTATGGGGAGGAGGGGATTATTCGGCGGGAGCCTGGAGCTCTTCGGGGAGGGCGGAGCGGACCATCAGGATGTAGCCGTTGGAGGAGGTGTTGAGGCGGACGGTGGAGTCGTTTTCAACGCTGACAGTGGTGATCTGCGGGATAATCATCGACAGGAGGTCTTCAACTTTCATGTTGGGGCATGCCATCCGTGTCGAGAGGCCGGGATTCAGGGTGATTGAGTCGCCGCTGAGGGTGTAGCCGCCCTGGATGATGTTGCAGTTTGTCTTGAAGGCGTACTGGTTGCCGGTGAAGTTGGCGTAGGTGGGTTCGTCGGGAGTTTCTTTGGCGGGGGAGGCGGAGAGGGAGTCGTTGACCACCACGTTTTCAACGCGGAAGCCGCCGTTCATGATTTCAGCGGGAGCGGGGGTCACGACCTCGGTTATGACTTCCTCGACTGCTGCGGCTCCGACCTGTTGTTTTGACCCGGAGCAAGAGCAAACCAGAGCTGCTCCGGCGCATGCTGCAAAAAGAATAGCTTTCATAAAGTAATTTAATAGTTTTATTTATAGAGCCTTAAGAACCGTAGCCGGTTAAGGCCGGGGATTTCCTGAGGCTCTATGAAGTAACACTCGGGCAGCGGCTTTTGTTTGACAGCGGCCTGAGAATGAATGAAATCAGTCCGGAAACAAGGCGGATTGCCTGAGAAATAGGCGGCGTCCTGCGGGCAATCAATTGCCCATTTCGGAAAGGAACTTGATTCGCATCAGTCGGATTTCCTCCTCGGAATATTCGTTGCCGAGTTCCTTGATGGCCTCCTGAAGGGAGTCGGTCTCGGACTCCTGGAAGTAGGTGAGGATATCCTCCTGATGGTCGTCGTCGATTACCTCGTTGACGAAATAGTTGATGTTGATTTTTGTGCCGGAGTAAACGATTGCCTCGATTTCGTCGAGCAGTTCGCCGAATTCCATGCACTTCGAGTTGGCCAGTTCATCGAGGTCGATCTTGCGGTCTATGGCCTGAATGATGGAGATCTTTATGCGGCTCTTGTTGGCCACCGAACGGACGCGGAGGTCTTCGGGGCGCTCGATTTCGTTCTCCTCCACATGGGTCTTGATGACTTTCACGAACTCCTCGCCATATCGCTTGGCCTTTCCGGCACCGACGCCGGTGATGTTGGCGAGCTCCTCGATGGTGATGGGGTAGGTAGTGGCCATAGCTTCGAGCGAAGGATCCTGGAAGATAACGTAGGGGGGGAGGTTGAGGTGCTTGGCAATCTTCTTGCGGAGGTCCTTGAGGATTGAGTAAAGCTCGGGGTCGACGGCACATGAGGCGCCGCTCTTGACCACAACCTCCTCCTCGAGTTCCGAGAAGTCGGTGTCCTCGACAACTTTGAAGGTCTCGGGGTTCTTGAGATATTTGCGCCCCTTGTCGGTGAGGCGCAGAAGACCGAAGTTCTCGACATCGCGTTCGAGATACCCGGCGATTGTGGCCTGACGGATAACGGCGTTGAGGAATTTACGGTCGGTGCCTTGCTCGCATCCGAAAACCTCAAGTTCGTTATGTTTGTAGGATTTGACGTCGGCGGTTTCGCGGCCGACAACGACGTCGATGATATGTTCAGCTTTAAACTTTTCTTTCAGAGCCGCGATTGTTTCGATAATCGCGCACAAGTCTTCTTTAGCGTCCACTTGCTTCTTTGGGTTTAGGCAGTTATCACAGTTCCCGCAGTTGTCCTGAGTGTAATTTTCGCCGAAATAGTGGAGGAGAGTCTTGCGCCGGCAGACCGAAGATTCGGCGTAGCTGGCGGTTTCCTGAAGGAGATGACGCCCGATTTCCTGTTCGGCCACGGGTTTCCCCTGGATGAACTTCTCGAGCTTCTTGAGATCTTTGGCGCAGTAGAAGGTGATGCAGCAACCTTCGCCGCCGTCGCGGCCTGCGCGGCCGGTCTCCTGATAGTAACCTTCGAGGGATTTGGGTATGTCGTAGTGAATCACGTAGCGGACATCGGGTTTGTCGATGCCCATGCCGAAGGCGATTGTTGCCACGATGACGTCGACCTGCTCCAGCAGGAAAGCATCCTGATTGGCGGAGCGGGTAGCGGAGTCCATGCCGGCGTGGTAGGGGAGCGCCTTGATGTTGTTCACCTTGAGGAGTTCGGCCAGATCCTCGACCTTCTTGCGGCTGAGGCAGTATATGATTCCGGCTTTACCTTCGCGCGACTTTATGAATTTAATGATGTCGCGGTCGATATTCGGCGTTTTGGGACGGATCTCGTAGTAGAGGTTCGGCCGGTTGAACGACGATTTGTAGACCACCGCGTCGGCCATGCCGAGATTCTTCTGGATGTCGTGCTGCACCTTGGGGGTTGCGGTGGCGGTGAGGGCGATTACCGGGCGGACGCTTATCTCGTTGATAATCGGGCGGATACGGCGGTATTCCGGGCGGAAATCGTGGCCCCACTCCGAGATGCAGTGCGCTTCGTCGACGGCATAGAACGAGATGGGAACTGTCTTTAAAAATTCAATGTTCTCTTCCTTGGTGAGGGATTCCGGGGCAACATAAAGCAACTTGGTTTTGCCGGCGAGCACGTCGCGCTTCACCTGGTCGATGGCCGTGCGGTTGAGCGAGGAGTTCAGGAAGTGAGCCACGCCGTCGTCGGTGGAGAAATTGCGCATGGCGTCGACCTGATTTTTCATCAGGGCAATCAGCGGGGAGATTACGATGGCCGTTCCCTCCATCAGCAGCGACGGGAGCTGATAGCAGAGCGATTTACCGCCGCCGGTAGGCATAAGCACGAAGACGTCTTTCCCTTCGAGGAGCGACATCATGATATCTTCCTGGTTGCCTTTGAATTTGTCGAAGCCGAAGTGTTCCTTCAGGGCCTGGGCAAGTTGCGTTTTGGTTGTCATGGGAATCTAAGGTTAAGAGAGAAGTCAGGCATCCTTGACGATGTCTTTGTTGAGTTCGAAATGGGATTTCTGCAATTTGTCAATCACATATTTCCCGTAGACCTCGAACTTTTTGTTTTTTCCGGAGGGTGTTTCAAACATAGCGTCGATCATCACGGTCTCGACTATGGCACGCAGACCGCGGGCACCGAGCTTGTATTCGATAGCCTTGTCTACAATCATGTCGAGGGCGTCGTCGGTGAAGTTGAGCTCGATGCCGTCCATGGCGAAGAGCTTCCGGTACTGACGGATGATGGCGTTCTTGGGTTCGGTGAGCACGCGGCGCAGGGCGTCGCGGTCCAGCGGCTCGAGGTGGGTCAGGATGGGCAGACGGCCTATGATTTCGGGAATCAGGCCGAATGATTTGAGATCCTGCGGAGCCACGTAGGCCAGATAGTTCTCGCGGTTGATGCGCTGCTTGGCGGCGTCGGTGGTGTAGCCGACGACGTGGGTGTTCAGTCGCTGAGCGATCTTGCGCTCTATGCCGTCGAAGGCACCGCCGCAGATGAAGAGGATGTCCTTGGTGTCGACCGGAATCATCTTCTGCTCGGGGTGTTTGCGGCCACCCTGCGGGGGAACGTTCACCACGGACCCTTCGAGCAGCTTGAGCAGTCCCTGCTGCACACCTTCGCCCGATACGTCGCGGGTGATCGAGGGGTTGTCGCCCTTGCGGGCGATCTTGTCGATTTCGTCGATGAATACGATGCCGCGCTGGGCGCGCTCGACGTCGTAGTCGGCGACCTGCAGCAGGCGGGTCAGGAGGCTCTCGATATCCTCGCCGACATAGCCGGCCTGAGTCAGGACTGTGGCGTCGACGATGGTGAAGGGGACATCGAGCATGCGGGCTATCGTCTTGGCCAGCAGGGTCTTGCCGGTGCCGGTCGGGCCAACCAGGATGATGTTGCTCTTTTCGATGTCGACATCCTCGAAACCCTCTTTCTTCGAGGCAGCCTGAGCCAGACGCTTGTAGTGGTTATAGACCGCTACGGAAAGGTAGCGCTTGGCGCTGTCCTGCCCGATGACATACTGGTCGAGGAATTTGCAGATTTCCTTCGGTTTGGGGAGCTTTTTCAGCGAGTCGGCAGCTTCGGCGGCAGCGTCTTTTTCGTTGCGCATCCGGGCGGAGGTGCCGCCGGCCACGTCGTGGCGGTATTCCGTAAGAATTTGATGAATTTGATCGGCACACTCAGCGCAGATATATGTGCCCGGCTCCATGCCCGAAGGAATCAGAGCTTCGGTGGCGGAAGCCGGACGTCCGCAGAAAGAGCATGCTTCAATCTTCTTTTTTGCCATTGGAAGTTATATTGGAAAATTCGGCGGCCAGCGGGGGCTGCCGTTTGTCAGGGGGTGCTTTCCCGAAGAATGGTAATCCCTGTCCCCGCCGGAACCGGCGGAAACAGAGAGTGGATGGGATCAGTGTTTTGCTTTGGTGAGAACCTGGTCGATCATGCCGTATTCCTTGGCCTCCTCGGAGGTCATCCAGTAGTCGCGGTCGGAGTCGCGCTCCACCTTTTCGAGGGTCTGGCCGGAGTGGTCGGCGATAATCTGGTAGAGTTCCTTCTTGAGTTTGAGGATCTCGCGGGCGGTGATTTCGATATCGGAAGCCTGGCCCTGGGCGCCGCCCATCGGCTGATGGATCATGACGCGGGAGTGCTTGAGGGCGAAGCGCTTGCCGGCGGTGCCGCTGACGAGCAGGACGGCTGCCATGGAGGCGGCCATGCCGGTGCAGATGGTGGCTACATCGGAGGAGATATACTGCATCGTGTCATAGATTCCCAGACCGGCGTATACTGATCCGCCGGGGGAGTTGATATAGATGCTGACATCCTTGCCGGGGTCGGCGGAGTCGAGATAGAGGAGCTGGGCCTGGATTACGTTGGCGGTGTAGTCGTTGACTTCGGTGCCGAGGAAGATGATGCGGTCCATCATCAGGCGGGAGAATACATCCATCTGAGCCACGTTGAGCTGACGTTCCTCAATGATGGTGGGGGAGATGTAGCTCGAGCGGATGGAGTTTTCGGAGGCAGAGGTGTACTGGTCGAGGGCCAGGCCGTTCATGCCGAGGTGATTGACAGCGAAGTTGCGGAAATCACCCTTGATATCTGTGGGTTTGATAATCATATCTGGATAAGAAAGTCTGGTAAGTAAAGTTCAGATACAGGATTTAAATAATTAGATTTTTGAATTGCGGAGCCGGACCTCGGAGGGCGCCGGTTCAGCCGTTCGTGTTTCATAATTCAAAGATACAACTTTTTTCTCAGATATAAGCATATCTGTGCAAAAAAAAATCGAAAGATTCAAAAAAATCCGCAGAGGGGGTGATAAACGGGCGGCAAGCCGCCGGAACAGTGAGAAAAAAGCAGCAGCCGCTCAGGGGGAAGCTGCGGGGGCGCTGAAAGCTGGGGAAGGCACTGGGTTGGGGAAGGCTGGAGGCGCCGGGTAGGTGAGGGCCGGGGGGCGCCGGGTTGGTGAAGGCTGGGGACGCCGGGCGGTGAGGGATGGGGGCTAAAAAAACGACCCCTGGTGAGGAGGGGTCGCTTTCGTAGCTCCGGAGGGAGCGGGATTTCAGAAGGGGGATTATTCGGCGCCGACCATCTTCTTGAACTCGTCGAGGGAGACGGTCTTCTCCTCGCGGGTTACCAGAGCGCGGATGGCGTTGAAGAGCTTGGTGTCCTCAGCCTGCTCGTAGAGCTGACGGGCGAACTTCTTGTCTTCGAGCATGCGCTTGGCGTAGTCGGTGATGACGTCGTCGGTCATGTTCATCATGCCGTACTGGGCGAACTGACGGGCGGCTACACCCTTGGCGAAGTTCAGCATGTCGTCTTCGGAGACCTTGATGTCCTGCTGCTCGGCGATTTTGCCCTTGACGAGTTCCCACTTGATGGAGGGAATCATCTTTTCGTATTCCTCGGTGGCCTTTTCGGAGGTCAGCTCGGAGTTGCGGGCCTGGAGCCACTTGGCCAGGAATGCGCCGGGAAGCTCGAAGTTGCCGAATTTCTCGACCAGGATGTTGCGGGCGTCGAGGTTGAACTTGTATTCGGAGTTCTGGGCGAGCTCGCGGGCGATCATCTCCTTGAGGGATTCGTAGTATTCATCCTCGGAGTTGATTTCCTTGCCTACGAATACCTGCTTGTAGAATTCTTCGCCGAGTTCTGCGGGCTTGAGGACGATGATTTCGGAGATTGCCATCTCGAAGTCGGCCTTGACGTTAGCGGCGCGCTCCTTGTCGATGTTGAGCATGGAAGCGAGGGCGGTAACGTTGTCGCCTTCAGCGCGGGCGGGGTTGAAGACAACCTTGTCGCCGACCTTCTTGCCGAGGAACTTGGCAGCTTCCTCCTTGTCGGCGAAGTACTGGGGAGCTACGATGCCGGCGATCACCTGGATGGCATCCTCGGAGGTGAGGACGTTGCCTTCGGCGTCGAGTTCCATGATTGTACCCTTCACGAGGGCGGAGTCGTCGACCTCATCGCCGGGCACCTGAGCGCCGAAGCGGTTGCGGAGCGACTTGTCCTGCTCGTCGAGCATCTCCTTGGAGACTTCGATGGTGTAGTAGGGTACATTTACGTCCTTGTTGACTTCGACGTTGACCTGGGGAGCCAGACCTACTTCGTAGCTGAAGGTGTAGTCCTTCTTATTGAGGTCGATTTCCTCGACTTTCATCGGGAGGGGTTCGCCGAGGATGTCGATTTTGTTATCGCGGAGATAATCGATGGCCGATTTGAAAACAAGTTCGTTGAGCACGTGGCTTTTCACGTCACGGCCGAAGAGGCGGCGGAGGTGGTCGAGGGAAACGTGGCCTTTACGGAAACCGGGAATCTGACGGGTGCGGCCCACTTCGCGGAGTTCCTTGTTGACTTCTTCGGCGTAGTCTGCTTCAACTACCTCGACTTTGATGATGCCGTCGAGGTCGTTGGATTTTTCAAGTGTGACTTGCATTTGTGTTGGTGTTATATTATTTGTTTTATTTCTTTGTGATTTGCTTATATAAGAACCCGCCGGAGGGCAGGTTTTGCAGGGGCAATTACATACGAAACGGCGCGAGGTCCCCGGAGGAAAGGGCAACCGGGAAGACCGCACAAGTTTCAGCTTGCAAAATTACGGCTAAAAATTTTACTTCACAAAATCTTTTAGAGGAAAAGTGTTAAAAATTTGTTAATTCTCGGCTCCGGGCGGTGTATTATCTATAATAAGGAGTAATTTTGCAAAGATTCCAACCTCGGAGTGGCTGCTCCGGCTGACTGCGGGGCTGATGATACCATTCAACATCTGATTAATGAGTGTACTCAAATATAACGACGTCGAAATCCTCCGCAAAGAACTTGTGGTGCTCAAGCACGTGAGCTTCACACTCGACGAGGGGGAGTTCGCCTATCTGATTGGTCGCGTCGGCTCGGGCAAGTCGAGCCTGATGAAGTCAATCTATGCCGAAATCCCGGTTTTCAGCGGCGAAGCCGAAGCGCTCGGCACTCCGTTAGTTGGTATCCGGCGGAAGGATATCCCCTTCCTGCGCCGCCAGATCGGGATTGTTTTCCAGGATTTCCAGCTGCTGACCGACCGCACGGTCTACGACAACCTGAAGTTCGTGCTCGACGCCACCGGCTGGCGCGACAAGGTGGAAATCGAAGATCGCATCGAGCAGGTGCTCAAGCAGGTCGGGATGCAGAACAAGAGTTATAAGATGCCTCATGAACTCTCGGGTGGCGAGCAGCAGCGAATTGTAATCGCCCGCGCCCTGCTGAATTCCCCGAAGCTGATCCTGGCCGATGAACCGACCGGCAACCTCGACCCGGAGACCGGCGAGCAGATCGTGGAGCACCTGCGCGAAATCTCGCGGCAGGGCACTGCGGTGCTGATGGCAACGCACAACCTGCAGCTCGTGGAGCAATTCCCCGCGCGGGTTTTCCGCTGCGAAAACAAGCAGCTGATTGCTGAATAATTCCACCTCCCCCGGCTCCGGTTGAATTCCCGGATGCCGAAGCTGTGTGGTTTCATTTAAAGAATTTGAACAATGTCAGATTATAAAAATTTCTGTTCCAACCTCAAAGTGCTGAAATTCGGCGGAACCTCGGTGGGCTCGGCTGAAAGAATCCGCAATGTGGCCAAGCTGATTGTGCCGCGCGGACGAAATATCGTGGTGCTGTCGGCAATGTCGGGCACAACAAATACTTTGGTCGAAATCTCGGATTACCTCTACAAGCACAACGTCAACGCAGCCAAGGAGGTCATCAACGAACTTGAGCGGAAATACCGCCGCGAGGTGGCGCTGCTCTACACCGACGTCGAAACCCGCATGGAGGCCGACGGCGAAGTCGACGCGGTCTTCTCGCTGCTCCGGTCGCTGGCCCGCGAGAGTTTCACCTCCTTCGAGGAGCGCGAAATCCTGGCGCAGGGTGAGCTGCTTTCGACCAAGATGATGCATCTTTATCTCCGCGAAACCGGGGTGAACTCCGCGTTCCTCCCTTCGCTGGAATATATGCGCACCGACAAGAACGGCGAGGCCGACATGGAGTTCATCCGCACGCGACTCGGGGAGCTTCTCGCCGAGAATCCCGACGCCGACATATACATCACTCAGGGTTATATCTGCCGCAACGCCTACGGCGAGATTGACAACCTGCACCGCGGTGGCTCCGACCTGACCGCCTCGATTATCGGCGCGGCCCTGATGGTCAAGGAGATAGAAATCTGGACCGACATCGACGGGATGCACAACAACGACCCCCGTTTCGTCGACGGAACCAAGCCTGTGGCTGAACTGCATTTCGATGAGGCCGCGGAATTAGCTTACTTCGGCGCCAAGATTCTGCACCCCACCTGCGTGCTCCCGGCGAAGGTCAACAACATCCCGGTGCGTCTGCTCAACACCCTCGACCCGACGGCGCAGGGAACTCTGATCCACAATGTCGACACCTCCGGCTCAATCAAGGCCGTGGCCGCCAAGGACGACATCATCGCCATCAAGATCAAGTCGTCGCGCATGATGCTGGCTTCGCAGTTCATGCACCGTGTGTTTGAGATTTTCGACAATTACAAGCGGCCGATCGACATGATTGCGACTTCGGAGGTCGGGGTTTCGGTGACCATCGATTCCCCGCTGAAACTGGAGCATATCATCGACGAACTGCGCGAAATCGGCACGGTCACCGTTGACCGCGACATGGTGATTATCTGTGTGGTCGGCGATCTCGAATGGCATAACCGGGGCTACGAGGCTGAGGCGCTCGCCGCGCTCCACGACATCCCGGTGAGGATGATTTCCTACGGCGGCAGCAACTTCAACATCTCCTTCCTTGTGAAGAAGGAGGACAAGGTGAAGGCGCTGCGCGCTCTCCAGGATAAACTTTTCTCCTGAAACTTTCAGAACTCAACACTATTACCTTAAATATAATGAATATTCAGAAAACTACAGCTCCTTCGCCCGCAGGGGAGGTCACCCTGGTGACTTTCACCAACGACAAGGGCGCATCCGTAACTCTGTCGTCGCTCGGTGCAGCTATTGTTGCTGTCAATGTCCCTGACCGCGAAGGAAAACTCGCCGATGTTGTCATCGGTTACGAGAATCCAGCCGATTATATCGCCGACGGCCCCTGCGCCGGCAAGACCCCCGGCCGTTACGCCAACCGCATTGCCAAGGGGCACTTCACCCTCGACGGCAAGACCTATACTCTCCCCATCAACAACGGTCCCAATCACCTGCATGGCGGCCCCGACGGCTACCAGAACCGCGTATGGAATGTTGCTGAGATTACTGACAATAGCGTCCGCTTCACCCTTGACAGCCCCGACGGCGACGCCGGCTATCCCGCAGCAGTGAAGGCCGAAGTCCTCTACACATGGGACAACACCGACACCCTGACCATCAGATATCACGCCACCTCCGACGCTCCCACCGTCATCAACCTCACCAACCACAGCTACTTCAACCTTGCCGGCCACGACGCCGGTTCGCGCAAGGCTATGGACCAGAAGCTGAAACTGATGGCTGCCCGCTGGCTTCCCACCGACGAATCCCTGATTCCCACCGGCGACAAGATGCCAGTGAAGGGTACTCCGATGGACTTCACCGAGTTCCACACTGTCGGCGAGCGCATCTTCCCCTCTGAAGGTCCCGTCACAACCGACACCCTTATCCGCGAGTTCCAGGCCATCGACTACGGCAAGGGCTACGACAACTGCTGGCTCGCCGACGAATTCAGCTCCGAATCCGGCAAGGTCCAGCCTATCGCCATCCTCAAAGATGAGGAGTCAGGCCGTGTGCTGACCGTTTCCACCGACCAGCCTGCCGTTCAGGTTTACGGCGGCAACTGGGTGAGCGGATGCCCCAAGGGTAAAAACGGTGCCGTCTACGAAGACTACTGCGCTGTTGCCATCGAATGTCAGGGTTGCCCCGACGCTCCCAACGAGCCGAGCTTCCCCTCGCAGCTCCTTACTCCCGAACTCCCCTACGACCGCACCATCCTGTTCTCCTTCTCCGCTGAGTAATGGATAAAGTGTAAATTTGATATCATTCTGTACGGGACGTGCCTGTGGCCTGTTTATCCGGATTACGTCGGGTAAACTTGCCTAAGGTACGTTCTGTTGTGTTATAATGTTGTGAAACTTAGAGTTTTAATGTTGTGAAACATAAACTTCCAATCGGGAAAACATAAAGTTCCAATCGGGAAAAACAAAGGGGTGGAATTTTTTGTTTAAAATAATGATGGAAAAATTTGGAGATTATTGGAATTATTCTTAACTTTGCAATCATTCTAAGATTGTTAAATTTATGGATTGCCAAAAACTAACCGACAGCGAAATGGTGGAGATGATGAGGCGGTCGAAATTGCGTCCCTCGCTCCAGCGGCTTGCAGTTCTGCGTTACGTCGGCAATTCTCACTCTCACCCGAACCCCGACGATGTTTACCGCGCGCTGGCAGAGGAGAACCTCGCGATGTCGCGCTCTACGGTTTACAATTCGCTCCACGCGCTAGTCGATGCCGGGCTGCTCCGGGAACTTGACCTCGACGCCGGCGGCAAGCACTACGACCTCGCGCCGCAGCCGCGCCATGGTCACTTCCTCTGCCGAAGCTGTGGAAAAATCTTCGACATGTCTCTCCCCGGCGATTTCGCCGCAATGATGGCCGACGGCTTCGAGATTGACTCGGTGGAGGTTTACGGCCGCGGTCTTTGTCCGGAGTGCAAAGCCAGGTAGAGTGAATCCGTAAAACAACCCTTTATCAGGACAAATAACAACTCAATACATATTCATACCAAATCCAAGAACCACAATGAAAGATCTTAAAGGAACAAAGACCGAACGCAATCTTCAGGAAGCGTTCGCCGGCGAGTCGATGGCCCGCAACAAGTATACATACTACGCATCCAAGGCCCGCAAGGATGGCTACGAGCAGATTGCTGCTATCTTCGAGGAAACCGCTGCCAACGAAAAGGAACACGCCAAACTCTGGTTCAAGTTCCTCCACGGCGGTGAGATCGCCGACACCATGACCAACCTCCGCGACGCTGCCGCCGGTGAAAACTACGAGTGGACCGACATGTACGACCGCATGGCCAAGGAGGCCGAAGAAGAGGGCTTCACCGCAATCGCTGCCCGTTTCCGCATGGTTGCCGCCATCGAACGTCATCACGAAGAGCGCTACCGTCGTCTGGTTCAGAACATCGAGGAAGGCATCGTCTTCTCGCGCGAAGGCGACACCATCTGGATCTGCCGCAACTGCGGTCACGTTGTAATCGGCAAGAAAGCTCCCGGCGTTTGCCCCGTATGCCAGCATCCCCAGAGCTTCTTCGAAATCGAAGCCAAGAACTACTAATTCGTAGTGATGTGTCTCCGGACACGTTTAACTGCGCTGTAAACTTAAATAACGCACTGACTATCGCTTGATAATCAGTGCGTTATTAATGCTTTTAAGGCGCGGGAGCCGAAGGCTTTGAGAGGTGTTATTGCCGAAGACGTTGCGAGGTGCGCGGACCTTAAGACTTCGGATGGGTGAGGCGACGCAGGAGGCAGAGGCCGAGGGTGGTTAGGATTAGCGAGGCGAGGACGCCGAGGATGGCGACGGGGTCGGAGAGGTTGCTGCCGAAGGTGTCGATTGAGGGGGCGTCGGGATTGGCGGAGTTGGAGGAGATGTAGGTTGAGATCACGACCACGGTGTTGTTGAAGATATGGATGAGAACCGGGAGCCAGAGCGAGCCGGACCACCACAGGAGGTAGCCGAAGAAGGCGCCGAGCAGCAGTCGGGGCACGAAGCCGTAGAGCTGGAGGTGAAAGGCGCTGAAAATAAAGGCTACCAGCCAGATTACCACGTGTTTGTTGATTTTCGTGAAACCGAGGATGCGCAGCAGTGCGCCGCGGAAGAAGAGTTCTTCGGAAAAGCCGGCGAGCAGGCCGACGATGAGTACCGAGAGGATGAGCGAGGGGATGCTCGCGCCTTTGATCAGGACGTCGGTTGTGGCCTGGGCTCCCTCTTCGAGGGTGCGGAAGAATGTTTCGGCGGCGGCCATTGATTCGGGGAGTTGCCAGTTTTTGTTCCATTCGATGATGAGGTTCATGGCGGGGATGGAGCAGATGAGGACACCGATGGCAAGCAGAGCGGCTTTCAGCGACGGCCGGCGGTCAACGGCAAGGAGCCGGGCCGGGAGGCGCGTAACAAGCATGGCGGTAGCGATGGCCGGAAGGATGAATACCAGCAGGTCCTGGAAGATGGCGGCGATGCGGATATACGCCTCGGGGCGGTGGATAATTTTCCCGAGTATCGGTAGGACGACACCGGTCAGCACCAGGAGGAAAAGGAAGAAGCAGAGCAACAGCGACAGGGCTGTGCCGGGGCGCTGAAGGCGGAACGGACGGGGGGCGGCGGGTTGTCCGGAATTCGGAGTTGAGGTTGTCATATATTATAATGTGTAGTTTCGGATATTATAATGTGAGGTTTCGGAGTGCTATTTTACCGGTTTGAGGTAAAAGGGGGAGACGAGAGCGGCATATTCTCCGGTGGCTGTTCCATCGGAGCCGTGGAGCGAGAGGCTTTCGATAATTGTCGGCTGTGATTCGGAAATGCCGGAATTTCCGGTCGGATTACGGTGGCGAAGTTCAGCGAGGATTCTGCGGGGCGGCTTTGTCGGAACGGTGCTGACGCGGGTCAGTCGGCTGATTTCGAGCTTATTGAAAACTGCGGCTGATTTCAGCTCCTCCTCGCGGTCGGCGGGAAGAATCAGCGACAGAACGCCGCCGGGATAGTCAGCTGCGGTGTCGGGTTGTCTGAGCAGCTTTGCGGCTCCTGAGAGGAGCGAGTCGAGAGTGAGCGAACCTTCGTGGCGGGCGGTGCGCCGCGCTTCATCGGGGGCGAGAGCGCCATTTGTGAAGAACGGAGGGTTGCAGACAATCAGGTCGAATGGCTCGGTTTCATCCGGGTTGCCGTTTCCCTCGGACAAGCTGTTGAAGTCCTGCTTGCGGGCGGTGAGGCGGTCGGGCCAGGGGGAGGAGGCGAAATTCGCTGCGGCCTCCTCTACGGCGACAGGGTCGATGTCGATGGCCGTCACTGATGCTTCCGGGAACCGCTGCGCGGCAATCAGGGCGATTACCCCGGTGCCGGTCCCGACATCTAAAATGCGGCGCCCCGGACAGCTGCACCAGGCCGCGAGGAGGACGCCGTCGGTGCCGACTTTCATCGCGCACCGGCGGTTGACAACGCTGAAGCGCTTGAAATGAAATATGGTTTCGCGGTCGGGGTTGCGCATCGGGGGCAGTTTTATTCCGGGAAAGGGGTGGGGTTCCCCGCAGGTATATAAATAGGAATTTCCCGCGGGCATGGTCGGATTTCCCCTGCAAAGTTAAGGAAAAAGCGTTGGCCGACCAACCCGGGTGCCGGAAAATTTGTTTAATTGTCGAACTTTTGTTAATTTTGGAAAAAATTCCGAACTATGATTGTCAACAGCGCACGTTTTTATATAAGCAACTCTTCGGCGGCGAAGTGTCCGCAGGAGAATCGTCATGAATTCGCCTTTATCGGCCGCTCTAATGTCGGGAAATCTTCGCTGATAAATATGCTGACCGGCCAGAAGGGACTCGCCATGACCTCCGCAACGCCGGGTAAGACGCTGCTGATCAACCATTTTCTGATTAATGACGAATGGTTTCTGGTGGACCTTCCCGGCTACGGCTACGCGCGCCGCAGCAAGGAGGGGCGCGCCGAGATTACCCGCATCATTCAGGATTACATCCTGAACCGTCAGCAGATGACCTGTCTGTTTCTGCTGATCGACGGGCGTCATGAACCTCAGAAAAACGATATGGAGTTCATGCGCTGGCTGGGGGAAAACGGGGTGCCGTTCTGCATCGTTTTCACCAAACTCGATAAAATGAGCTCGACTGCCGCCAAAAAGGTGACATCAGATTACTGCGCCGCGCTGTTGGAGGAGTGGGAGGAGCTTCCCCCGATTTTCAAAAGCAGCGCCGTCGACAAGCGCGGCCGCAACGAAATCCTCGACTATATCGAGCAGCTGCTGAAGCTCCCCTGCGATCAGCCCGAAGAGGCTGCTGACACTGATGAGGTTTCTTAACGCCGAAAAATATGCGCGCCGGGTCAACCGATGATACCTGATGTTTGTTTTTAAGATATACGAAATCTAAAACTTCAAGCAATATGAATTTCGACAATCTTAAAAATCTCGCATCTTCCGAGAATATGGAACATCTCAAGGAGAAAGCCGGAGATATCAAGGAGAAAGTGGTTGAAACCGCTCACACCGTGGCCGAGAAGGCCGGAGAGTTAGGGAAAAAATTCGAGAACAACGAGACTGTGCGCAATCTTTCGGAAAAAGCTGCCGCTGGCGCCCAGAAGGTAAAGGAGATTGCCGAACGCCTCCCCGGTGTAGCTGTAGACAAAGCCGATGACAACAAGGTTGACCCCAAGCTGGTCAAACAGGATGTCAAGCACCTCAACAACGATCCCGCCAGCGATCAGACCCCGGTTGTCTGAAATCGACATTATTCGGTGTTTCGCTATTGATCTACTGACATAACAAGAGAAAAGAAAAGGAGCCGCCCGGCGACATTGCCGGAGCGGCTCCATCCTTTTATGCAAGCTGTAATTAAGGACTTTTCAGCGGGTTGAGCTAAAGCTTTTCAGCGAATTAAATCTTTCTATGACTTGGGCTAAAGCCCGGAGGGGAGGGTCAGGGTTACTTGCCCTGGTGCTCGTATTTGAGGGTCATGGTGGGCTGGTCGCAGACTTCAGCGGGGCCGAAGTACTGGATGGGACCGGGATATACGTAGCAGGTGTCTACGGCCCATACGTCGCGCTTGGAGGCGAACTTCTCGAAGGGTGCACCGTCGAGGCGGACAAGAGCCTTCTGGATTACAGGTTTCATCTTGCCGTTGCGGCGTTCCATGTTCATCATCATGGTGATGGGGATACCACCGGCAATCCACTGTACGGAGGGTTTGGTAAGGTTGCGGACCGACGACATGTAGCCGGTGACGCCGGCCTTCACGAGGCAAGCGGCGTTGTAACCGAGGGCGTAGCAGTAGTCAGCGTCGAAGTTCGAGGGATCGGCGCAGCGGCCTTCGTAACCGAAGAAGTGGTGCTGAGCTGAGAACTTGCCGTTGAACTTGCCCTCTTCGGCCCACTGGGCGAGGCGTTTGCCGACCATTTCGGAGAGGAGCTTCTCGGTTTCGATGAGGGAAACCTGCACGTTGCCGTGGGGGTCGCGGTCGAGGCTGAGCTGACGGGCTACGCCTGCGGGGAGCGATTCGTAAACAGCAGCGTTCTCCTTCGAGAGGTGGCTGATGATGTAGTCGCGCTGCTTGTCGGCTTCGACAGCTGCGAATTCCTCGGCGTTCTTGGCCAGGAGGTCGTTGAGCTCGGCGATGAGGCGCTTAACGGCGGGGATGAATTCGATGAGACCTTCGGGGACGAGTACGGTACCGAAGTTCAGGCCCTTTTCGGCGCGGCGGGCAACGATGCCGGCGATGTAGTCGACAACGTCCTGAAGAGTCATGTTGAGCTGCTCGACTTCCTCGGAAACGATGCAGACGTTGGGCTGGCACTGGAGGGCACATTCGAGGGCGATGTGGCTTGCGGAGCGGCCCATCAGCTTGATGAAGTGCCAGTATTTCTTGGCGGAGTTGCAGTCGCGCTGGATGTTGCCGATAACCTCGGAGTAAACCTTGGTGGCGGTGTCGAAACCGAAGGAGGTTTCGATGACGTCGTTCTTAAGGTCGCCGTCGATGGTCTTGGGGCAGCCGATCACCTGAACGCCGGCGTTGATGGATTTGTAGTATTCGGCCAGAACAGCGGCGTTGGTGTTGGAGTCGTCGCCGCCGATGATCACGAGAGCCGAGATGTTGAGTTCCTTGAGTATTTCGAGACCCTTGTCGAACTGATCCTTGTTCTCGAGTTTGGTACGGCCGGAACCGATGATGTCGAAGCCGCCGGTGTTGCGGAAGTCGTTGATGTAGTCGGCGGTGAGCTCCATATATTTGTGGTCAACGAAGCCGCCGGGGCCCATGAGGAAGCCGTAGAGTTTGGAATCCTTGTGGATTTTCTTGATACCATCGAAGAGGCCGGAGATAACGTTGTGGCCGCCGGGGGCCTGACCGCCGGAGAGGATCACGCCGACGTTGATGGGTTTGTTGACACCTGTAGCCTGACTCTTCTCGAAGCGGAGTTCGGGGAGACCGTAAGTGTTGGGGAAGAGTTCCTTGATTTCGTCCTGATTGGCTACTGACTGTGTGGGCTGGCCTTCAACGGCTTTGACAGCTCCGGTGAGCACGATGGGAAGCTTGGGCTGGTAGGTAGCACGAGCTTTCTGCAGAGCGCTTTTCTTCATTGAGTATAAAGTGGTTGAGTTACTAATTGCGTGATTGTCGCAAATGGTAAAACCGGAAGTGGAGAGGGCTTTCAGAATCACCTTGTTTTGCGATACAAAGTTACAAAAAATAGTACAATCCTAACTGTTAAAGTTAATTAACCGGGCATATTGTGCCGTTTTCGGCATCACCGGCCATGGCCACGACTCGCGGAACGTCGGCGAGATAACGGTGGGCTGCCTCGCGTATCTCCTTTGAAGTCAGGGATTTGACGCTGCTGAACTGATTGGCGTAGAGACTGACGGGCCAGCCGTTTCCCTCGAGGTATTCAATGTAAGCCGATGAGGAGAAGGGGGAGTCGAGGATGTCGGCGAGCTGCGAGATGATGACGTTGCGGACCGTGGCGAGTTCGTCGGCGGGAATCTCTTCGGTGGTGATGCGGGCGATCTCCCTGTCGATTTCTTTGAGGACCTCCGGGACATAGCGGTTGTCGGTTTCGCAGGAGATGATTATGGAGTCGCCGTCGGGCGCCGGGGCGAGGGCCGCCGAAATGCCGTAGGTGTACCCTTTGTCCTCGCGGATGTTGCTCATAAGGCGGCTGCCGAAGTAACCGCCGAGGGCGATGACGGCCATGCGGAGCGCCTCGAAATCCGGGGCGGTGCGGCAGGGGGCAGGGTAGACAATCCGGATGCCGGTCTGGAGCGAGCCGGGCATCTGCCTGACTGCTTTCATCTCTTGTCCGAGCGGCCTGGGGGAAAGAATGTTCTGGCTTTTCCCGCTGCCTTGGCGGATGTCGTGGAAGCTCTCTTTGAGTTGCCCGATGATCTCCTGCGGAATGTTCCCCGAGATGTAAACTGTTGGGGTTGAGTTGTTTGTGACGAAGTCAAACATGCGGGGAAGGTCGGCGAGACCGACGGCGCGGAGCGATTCGGCAGTGACGGTGCGGGCCCGCGGATGTCCCTCGCCGAAGAACGCTTCGTTGGCGAGGGCTGTGGCCTGAAAGGCCGGTTTGCAGCTGGCAATCTCTTTGGCCGAGGCCAGTTTGTTGATGTGGCTCAGGGCACTTTCGCGGGGGAAAACGGGGTGCGCGATTATGGAGCGGAGCACCGGCAGCACCTGCGGCAGAGTGGAGTTCAGGGCGTAAAGCGACACGAAAGTCGAGTGGGGTCCGACACCGTTTTTGAGCCATGCGCCGTTCTCCTCGAGTATGCCGTTGATTTCTGCTCCGGAGTATTCCGCGGAGCCTTCGGAAAGTTGGTTTACGGCAATCATAAGTGCTTCGGGTTCAGCGACATCGGCTGTGCCGAGCGGCCAGGCGATATAGATTCGGCAGACCGGTTCGGAACCGGAGTCGATGACCTTGGCGACAATGCTGCCGGATAGCTTGTCTTCGCGGATTTCAGGGAACTCAAGATGCTCGATATCAGAGATCGGGGGCGCCTGAGTGCGATCAGGAGCGGCTGTTGACCCAGCTGCATAAACCTTGGATTCTGTGGATTCTGAGATGTTGGAATTAGCCATAAAAAAGGCCGTGAAACTTAGGACTCTAATTCTTAAATATTGTTAACTGAGCTTAGTGCCAATTTCATGAATTCGGCGGGGTTGGAAGCGTCGGCAACCACTTCCGACAGTTCCACACCCGCCATTCCTGTGTCGAGAACCGGCCGAAGCATGGCCACGGGGAACTCTCCGGAGGCCACGGGATGCACCTGAACATCCTCGGCTTTCAGCTTTGCGGCGAATTCCGTGAAGAAATCCAGGGGATTCACGCCGGAGGGGGCTGCTACGGTCATGTAATCGACGTCCAGACCTTTGAGTTCCATGGCTTTCTCCGCCGAATCGCAGGCGACACCGACGATGGCATGCGGCCCGAGCTTCTCGCGCACGGCGATGACGCTGCCGCGGTCCCAGGCCGTGAGGTGGATGCCGTGGATTCTCAGTTTGTCGACAAGTTCTACGTTGTCGTCGAGCACAAGAATCACACCTTTGGCGGTGCAGAGGGGAATGAGGGTCTTGATTTCCTCCTCTGAGGAACCGGTGAGGCGTACCCAGAGGCAGCCGCCGGCAATGGCCTCGCGGACCTGGCTGTCGACCGGGCGCGCTGAGGCGGGATATGTTGCGAATTGAATCATGCGATATATATTATATGTGCAAATTTCGCAAGAAATCCGCAATCCTGCAACCTTACAACAGAAAAAGTTTCCCCCGGATAATATCAGTTTTAAAAATTCTCCGTATATTTGCAGGTTATTTTTCCATTACGACAAAAATCTAATCATTACAACATAAGTGACGGGCCGGAATTCAGCGGCCGTTACCTTTAAACAGTTTCATACTTATGGCTGAAATTATCGAAACCGAAAAGACCGACGAAGGCAAGGGCCTGAGTTTTGTCGAGCAGATAATAGTTGACGACCTCAAGGAGGGAAAGAACGGCGGCAGGCTCCAGACCCGCTTCCCGCCCGAACCTAACGGCTATCTCCATATCGGTCATGCGAAAGCCATTTGCATGGATTTCGGGGCCGCTGAGAAGTTCGGAGGCAAGTGCTTCCTCCGCTTCGACGACACCAACCCCATCAAGGAGGATACCGAGTATGTCGATGCTATCCGCGACGACATCCACTGGCTCGGCTTCGACTGGGGTGAGAACGAGCGCTATGCTTCGGACTATTTCCCCCAGCTCTACGATCTGGCCGTGCGCCTGATCAAAGAGGGGAAAGCCTACGTCGACGACCAGACCTCCGAGGAGATCGCCGCCCAGAAGGGTACCCCGACAACTCCCGGCCAAAACTCCCCCTACCGCGACCGTTCCGTCGAGGAGAACCTCGACCTGTTCGAGCGCATGAACGCCGGCGAATTCGACGAAGGCGCCCGCGTGCTTCGTGCAAAAATCGACATGGCATCGTCGAACATGCACTTCCGCGACCCGATCATGTACCGAATCATCAAGACCCCTCACCACCGCACCGGCACCAAATGGAAAGTATACCCGATGTATGACTTCGCCCACGGCCAGAGCGACTTCTTCGAGGGTGTCACCCACTCGATCTGCACCCTGGAGTTCGTGCCTCACCGTCCGCTCTACGACTACTTCGTGGACTTCCTGACCGACGGCACCTACCGTCCCCGCCAGATTGAATTCAACCGACTGAACCTCACCTACACCGTGATGAGCAAGCGCAAGCTGCTGCAGCTGGTCAAGGAGGGGCTCGTGGCAGGCTGGGACGACCCCCGCATGCCGACCATCTCCGGTATGCGTCGCCGCGGTTTCACCGCCAAGGCCATCCGCAACTTCATCGACCGCATCGGCTACACCAAGATCGAGGAGGCCATGATTTCCGTATCGCTGCTCGAGCATGCTGTCCGCGAGGACCTCAACGCCATCGCAACCCGCGCCATGGCCGTTATGAATCCCGTGAAGGTGGTCATCATCAACTATCCCGAAGGTCAGACCGAGATGGTGGAGATGGAGAATAACCCCGAAGATCCCGCAGCCGGCACCCACAAGATGCCATTCTCGCGCGAAATCTTTATCGAGCGCGACGACTTCATGGAGAATCCCCCGAAGAAATTCTTCCGTCTGGCTCCCGGCCAGGAGGTCCGCCTCAAGGGCGCCTATATTATCAAGTGTGAGGATGTCGTCAAGGATGCCGAAGGGAACATCACCGAGCTCCGCTGCTCCTATGACCCCGAAAGCCGCAGCGGCCTGCCCGGCGCAAACCGCAAGGTCAAGGGTACCCTCCACTGGGTTTCCGCTCCGCACGCCGTTGATGCCACAGCCCGCATCTACGACCGCCTTTTCGAGGTCGAGAATCCCTCGGCCGAGGAGGGGGACTTCCGCGACCTGCTGAACCCCGACTCCCTGAAGGTTGTGGAGGGTATCAAGGTCGAGCCCTTCATCGCCGAAAACGCTGTGCCCGGCACCAAGTTCCAGTTCCAGCGCATCGGCTACTTCACCCCTGACCTTGATTCCACCCCTGGCCATCTGATTTTCAACCGCACCATCGCGCTGAAAGACAGCTGGGAAAAGGTCCAGAAAAAGAACAACTAAGTTATACGGCCACGCAGGGACGAGCCTCCGGCATGTTCGCCGGAGGCCCATCCCCGCTTTAGGGTGTCATTTAAGAAACAGAACCCAATATTGATGTTTGAAGAAAACGACGGACAGTCATACAGCGAACAGGACTATATGCGGTCGCTTTACCTGAAATTCCGCGAGGACGTGGATGCAGGAAGGCCGAACGACTATTACGAAATCAACGAACTGCTTGATATTTATGATTATGCGCAGGACGAAGGCGACGTAATGGTGCAGATGTTCGTGTTTCTGGCCGCCGCCCGGCAGCATCCTGAAACGCGGGAATTCGACGAACGCATGGCGTTCTTCATGTCCTACGTCTCCCCGACGTCGGTCGAGGATATGCTGGCCCGTGCTGGCCGCAAGGATTCCCCCCTGTGGGAGGTGCTCCGCATGGGCCAGAACTGCTATCCCGACAAGGATCCGGAGCCGTCGCTCAAGCAGATTCTTGAAAAATATGATTCACTCGACTGCGAGACGGGCCTGAAGATTGTGGACCTGCTCCGCGATATGGACCGCCGCGACCTCCTGGCCAAGTACAGCGACCGGATTCTGGCCCTCTCGGAGGATCCTAACGGTCTCGGTTTCGAGATTGCCGAAACGCTGAAGGAGAGTGAGCTTTACCTCGAAAGCTCCCGGAAAATCGCCGAGGAGCTGACCCGGATGGAACCGTTCAACGTGGAGGTGTGGTTGCTGCTGGCCCGCATCGAGTTCAGTCTGGAGCATCCCGACGAGGCTCTTGCAGCCGTGGATTATGCCCTGGCCATCGACCCCGAGCACCGCAACGCCCGGCTAACGCGGGCCGTGATTCTCGTGGTCAAGGACGAAAACCGCGACGAGGCCATCGACCTCCTCAACGATTTCATCAAGGAGGACCCGTCGAACGTCATCGCGCTCGAAGGGCTCGCCGAGGCATATTCGCGCGCAGGACAGAAGAAGAACGCCTGCGACGTCTACAAGGCGATTATCGCCACCGGCGTGTCGAACACCGATCCGCTCCTTTCAGCCGTGCAGCTCGACGAGGATAACGCTGATGAGTATTTCGACTTTTATTACCGCTACGGTTCGACCGACGAGGAGGACTGGTGTCGTCAGGCATCGGTGCTGAGCGGCAAGGGGAAATATGGTCTGTCGGCACGGATGATGGATTTCTTTTTCAAGCATCACGGCTTCCGCAACCACCCGACGATGCTGCTTTATGCGCTCTACGACGCCCGGGATTTCCATCGTTTCATCGATGTTTTCCTTGAACTTTCCACCACGAACTCCCCTTCGGGGGAACCATGGAACAAGCCTGGCTTCTTCTCAGCCACGGATTACCTGCTGCTCGCGGCCTCGTATCTGCGCGCCGGAATGCATCACGAAGCATCCCAGATTGCCGAAGCCATCGGCCAGCGAAAGGAAAACCCCACAAGCATCGATGAGACCATGCACTGGCGAGGCGTAACCCTGACCGCCAAGCTGATACAGTCGCTTGCCGCCATGGGCCCCGACAAAGAGGGCAACCGCCCCGACTACTCCGACTTCGACCCCATGACCGGCGGCACCTTCGTCTAACCCCCACACATACGTCTTCTCTCGCTGGCTTAATTGCCCGACGGCCCTCTATCACCCCGGACCTCTAAGTCTACTCTCTCAGTGTATGCTTCGTTACAAACCTGATAATGGTCAATCGGAAGCGTTATTCCTTATTCTCTTCAAGAGCTTGCTTCTTTTTCCATTCCATGGCAGCAGCTGTCAAGCGGTATTTCTGTTTGGGATGATTGGGCTGGTCCGGATAAAGTCGTTCTATAGCTCCGTCTGCCAAAGCCGGGTTCAAATAATTCTTCCGGAATTTACCGACATCGTTCAATCCCAATAGATGAATTAATTCTTTCATAGAGAGACATGATTCATCCATTTTCTTAATAAGAAGATTGACAGTAGACGAACTGGGTGCCAACTTAGTGCCAACTTAGTGCCAACTTGGTGCCAACTTGGTGCCAACTGGTCGGAAACTTGGGTCGTGCTTGGACCGTGCTTGGGCCGTTGGAAGGTGACGGTGATGAAGGCGCCGTTGATGCTCCATGTCGGTTAGGGGAGGCCCTGCTCGGTGCAGGCATCTACGATGCGTTGCACGCCTGTGCCCCAGCTCTCCAGATAGGTTGAATGATAAAGAGCCTTGGCTACCAGTTCATTATATGGATAGGACTCGTGGACAGTCTTCATCGTGTCGGGCGTGAACTGACGGGGCAGCACTCCCGGATTTGAAATCTCAATACGGTCATCGTAAATGGCAAGACTGCCGGTCAACTTGAACTTCTCCCACTGACGGTGTGACAGCGAATTTATCAGCGCTTCACGCAGGGCAACATACGGCACTTCAAGTTTCTCCTCCCGCATCAGACTGTGGTTGGTAATCTTGCCGCTGAGATTCAGATGCTTGAACATAAATGCCATACCGGCGTTCAGCAACTCGAAGAAATTCCCTTCGACACGTTGGTTGTCGATAAACTCATTCTTATCAGTTCCGGCAAAGCGGGCCATCCTAAGCGCGAACTGTGGATACTCATCAATCTGACGGGAGAAGAGCAGGGCCGCTCCGTTAGTCGGTCTGCCGTTTGACAGCAGTTTCCACTTGTTTAGGATGTCGCGTATCGGCTCGCGCATTGTTGTTTCCGGCAAACGACCGCGCTCCACACCACGGCGCACACATCCAAGGATAAGGTTCTCGTCCAGGTCTGCCAATGTCACATCAGCTCCAGAGTCCTTGACTCATCCGCCGCAATCAGTCTCTTTATATCGTCAATAGTCATAGTTAACAGCATATGATTAATTTATCATATCTCTGTATCTTAGGTATATATTCCCAGTCTGAGATGCTTCTCTTCTTTTTCGACCGAGTAAGAAGCTGTTTAAAAATGGAAGTTAATATTGGGCAAGTGTTTTAACATCAGGATTATGGCCGCAACGATAAGCATATTTCTTGCAGACTGAGGGGACTCCTCATAATTTCTTGTCAGCCTCCGGAAGTTATCAAGCCATGCGAATGTTCGTTCCACCACCCATCTTTTCTTTATCGGCACGAACCCCTTTCCTGTAAAATGAGAATTGACCACCTCAAAATCCATTCCAAGATAATCCTTGACAAGCCTGCCAAGTTCCCCTCTGTATGCAGAATCGGCCAGTGCTTTCTTAATCCACGGGTATTCCAAGGAAAGGGCCACCAGCAGGGCATAAGCGGCTTTGGAATCGTGAACATTGACCGTAGTTACCTGAGCACTAAGAATATAACCATTCTTGTCAGTGGCGACATGACGCTTGATTCCCTTGACTTTCTTGTTCCCGTCAATGCCCTTTTCAGAGGCAGGAAGTGCCGACTTCACGCTCTGGCTGTCAACCAGGGCGAGCGAGGGAACCGGAGACTGGCCCTTGTAAAGTCGCGTCTGCTCCACGAATATCTTCAGGATATAGTCGAACTCATCCAATGCGCTCCATCTTCTGAAATAGTAGTAGACAAGCTGCCACTTGGGAAACTCCGATGGGAGCATGCGCCATTGGCATCCGGTCTTGACTATGTAGAAAATCGCATCCAACACAACAAAAATGTTAAACTTTCTCTTCCTTTTTGCGATGGGAATTGTTCTATTGATATATGATTTTGGGGCTTCTGTTAAATCTGTCTGGTACATGGCTGTAGCTCGTTATTTCTATTGTTCTTTATATTAACAAATTACAGCCAAAAATTCCAGTTCAGAGGGCAGAAGCCTTTTTTACGTTTCTAACATTTATTTTTAAACAGCTTCTAA
>CABUTS010000024.1 GCA_902494515.1 uncultured Muribaculaceae bacterium
AAACCCTTGACTTGTCAAGGTCAGGGCAAAGAGGAGGAGACGGCCTCCGCCGTTTCTCTCTTTGTTCTGAAATTTATTGAAGTTTAACCCCCTGTCGAAAAATGGGGAGTACTATACTCAAGAGTGCAAATGTGCGTTTATTTTCATTGATACAACACTTGAGTGCTGAGGTTAGGCTGCTGACTTTTCGCGGTTGATTATCAATTTTGAAAGAATAGAAATTGTCGTTGGGCGCTAACAATATGGCAATCCCATGACTAACTTGCCCACAAAAAAATCGGTAAAGTCATTTTTTTTGAATTTTAGCATTCCCTCTGCTGGATCGGCAATATAGAAAATGTTTTTTTGATTTTCCATAAGACAGCGAAATGATTGTTGTTCCAAAACAAAATGATTGGCAACGGTGCATCATTCAGTAAATCTGGTTTTAGTCTTATACCCCATGTTTTAAAGCCAATCGACTCTGCACATTGCTTAAGGGCAAGAATTGACATGCCTTCACGGGATATATCGGCGTATGATCGGATTTGTTTTGCGGAGATATCGCGTCCGAACCAACTGGAAACCATTCGCAGACAACAGAGTCCACAGTCGGATTGCTCAATCTGGTGGTAATAGCGGAATTGTTTCATACCTTGGTTACGGATGGATTTAAGGGATAGATGAAACGGAAGGGACTGATTGATTCCGGGGGGTGAGATGCAAATCCGATAAGATTCATAAAATTAGTATAAGTTGGTTTATGTGTATGGAAGGTCAGGAGATGGTTAGGTCGAGGATGGAGATGAAGTCGGAGGCGGCGGGGTTGGTTTCGATGATGTGGCGCAGGAGGTCGCGGTCTGACCATGCGGCGGGGGAGTTGGGGTCTTCGGTGACGGCGATGTCGAGGTCGATGTGGTCGTTGCGGAGGTTGTCGCGGAGATAGGTGAGGAGGGCGGGGAGCTCCTGGGTCATGATGTCGACCTGAGGCTGGTTGGCCACGAGCATTTTCAGACGCGGGGAGTCGGGGGTGGCGATGCGGCTGGGGCGCGAGGCGCGCATTGTGTTGCAGAGAACGTGGGCCTTGGAGTGGAGCTGCATGTAGGCTTCCCAAAGCTGTTCGAGGGCTTCGTCAGTGAAGGGATCGTTGCGCTTGGGGGCTTCCTGAGCCGGGCCGGCGGCGGTCTGGACGGCCGCGGGTTTATCGGCGAAGGCTCCGCGGAGCGAGACGTGGCTTCCGGAGGCGGGGGAAGCTGCGCGCCGAACCGCGGGGCGGCGCGCAGGAGCAGCTTGAACCGGGGCAGCTGCCGGAGTTGCCTGAGCCGGTGCAGGAGCGGAGAAAGAGGATGCCGGGGCGGCCGGAGCTGCGGCTTGAGGCTGCGGAGCGGGCTGGGGTACTGCCTGCGGAGCGGGCGCAGCAGATTGGGCTGCAGCGGGCTGGGCTGTAGCGGGTTGGGCCGGCTGCGGGGCGGCCGGCTGGAGAGGTTTCAGTTGGTGCCCCTCCCCGGTGGCGCCGTCAGAGGCGGGGGAGGGGCTTTGTAGTTGGCACAGTTTGATGAGCAGCAGCTCGATGAGGAAGGTTTTGGAGGCGGCGGTGCGGTAGTCCATGTCGGCGTCGTTGCAGAGGCTCATGGCGGCGTAGAAGAATTGCGGCGGGAGCTGCGCGGCCTGCTGTTTCATGGCTTCGAGCGACTCGGGGTCGGCGTCGAGCAGCCCGATGGTCTGCGGATTTCCGGCCATCATCAGGTCGCGGAGGTAGCCGGCCAGACCGCCGAGGAAGAAGTATGAATCGAAGCCGCGGTCGAGTATCTCCTTATATATAATGAGTGCGCGCGGAACATCGCCGGTGCGGAAGGCCTCGACAAGCTGGCCGTAGCAGCGCTCGTCGAGCATGTTCAGGTTGTCGATCGCCGACTGATAGGTGATGTTTCCGCGCGACGATGCGGCGACCTGGTCGAAAATCGAGAGGGCGTCGCGCATGGCGCCGTCGGCCTTGCGGGCGATTACTCCCAGGGCCTGCCGTTCGGCTGTGATTCCTTCGCTTTTGGCCACATATTCGAGGTGGTCGATGATGTCGGTGATCGTAATGCGCTTGAAATCATAGATCTGGCATCGCGAGAGGATGGTGGGAATGATCTTATGTTTCTCGGTGGTGGCGAGGATGAAAATGGCGTGGGCCGGGGGTTCCTCGAGGGTTTTCAGGAAGGCGTTGAAGGCCGACTGCGTCAGCATATGCACCTCGTCGATGATGAAGACGCGGTAGCGCCCCTCGGTCGGGGGGATGAGCACCTCGCGGTTGAGGTCGCGGATATCCTCGACGGAGTTGTTTGAGGCGGCGTCGAGCTCCATGATGTTTATGGAGCGGTTTTCGTTGAAGTCGCGGCAGGAGGGACACTCGTTGCAGGGGTCGCCGTCAGCCGTGGGGTGGGCGCAGTTGATGGTTTTGGCGAAAATACGGGCGCAGGTGGTCTTCCCGACGCCTCGCGAGCCGCAGAAGAGATAGGCGTGGGCCAGACGGTCGGTCTGGATGGCGTTGCGGAGCGTAGCCGTCAGCGCCTTCTGTCCGACCACCGAGGAGAAGGTCGAAGGACGGTATTTTCGCGCCGATACGATATATTTTTCTTCCATGGTTCAAAGTTACGAAAAAAGCGCGAGACTGAAGCAATCCCGCGCCAAAATAATTTTTTCAGGAGAAATCAGAAGATGCGGCCCGCCAGAGTGGATTTCAGCACGGGATATACCGCGAAGTGGTCCACATTTCACGTGTCATCCCCCCGAAAAACAAAATGTATAAATATGATTGTTGCCGTGCCGGGTTGCATTGATTGTATTATTATTTGAGAAAATTGACGTGATGTATTGAATATTGATAAAACTTTGGGTTGTACCAGTGGTTTTTTGGGGGGATAATTCTTGCATATAAAGGATTTTTTTATTTAACTTTGTGGTGTAGTTGATTCCTCTTGCCTATTGATATTCTACCTATGGCAGGAAATACTCATGGCAGGAAATACTCATTGTAAATTTGACTCAATGGATGAAGTTTTTGAAGAGAATCTCAAAGATTTCTTAATCCATCAGTGTGACTAACAATTTATTATGTGGAAGCCATGAGATTATTGATTGCTGTTTGCTCACTTGTGAGCATGTGCCTTGCTGTGGCAGGAAAAGAAACGGATGATACGATAGCTGGCAGAAATCTGGATGAGGTGGTTGTCAGGGCGCAGCGGATTATTCCGAAAGGAGATCATCAGCTTCTGCTGTTGTCTAAAGAAAACCGGGACTTCGGGACAAATGCTCTTGATGCGGTGTCGTCTTTACCGTTGTTCAGAACTTCTTTGAATGAAACGGTGCTTGAGTCGGCGGACCATCAGGAGGTTTATATACTGATAAACGGAATTCCGGGCAGTGGCTTTGAGCTTCGCGGATTCCGCGGTGAGGACGTCAAGGCGGTGGAATATTATCCGGTAGCGCCCCCGCGATATATGACCTTGACCTCGGGTCCGGTTGTGAATTGTGAATATAGTGTTGAAGCGGCATCATGACCGGCTGTACACTGCGTATGTCAACACACGCAATGCCGTTAATACCGGATTTGGAACCAATCAGGCAGATGTGGCTTATTCGGACTCGTTGAATCAGTTCAGGGTTGGATATCTGATTGATTACAGAAAGCTGGACGATATCTGCCGGAGAGCGGAATATGACTATGGCGACGGCCGTAGGACGGCTTATGACGGATTGGGGAAATATTCAGGGAGCTATCAGCAGATTAACATGTCGTACCAGCGTTTTCAGGGGCGTCATCTGTTTAATGCGAGGGTGAGGTTCACTCCGGAGAACGGCGATGATGACAAGACGTCGTCGGTAATCCAGGAGGAGGGTGGAAACGACATCGGGGGAGAGAACGGCAACCGCCTGACAAGTCACTCCAAAGCTCTTGCGGCCGATATGTATTACAGTTATACGTTGCGTAATGGCGGAAGTGTGGCTTTCAATGTTGTCAATACTTTCGGTTGGTCGGACTCTGATTCCCGGCTGTGGCTTCGGTTCCCGTCCCCTGATAACGGGGATAATTATGATAGAAGTTCGGGAACCGACAACCACACTTATTCACTGATTGCTGCGGCAATGTATATGGCGCCGATGCTTGGCGGCACGTTGCAGGCGGGAGACCGTTATGAGTACTCCCGCTTGTCGCAGCGGAACTCGAACTCCGGAGTCAGGTTTGTGCCGGATCGACATAATAATTTTGCTTATGCGGGGATGTGCTGGATGAAAAACGGACGGACGTTGTTCCCCGTTGTTGGTCTTAGTGTGATAAAAGATCGGACATCGGCGCTTGTCCACACTTCGGTTATCCCTTATTTCCGGCTTTATTCCGATATATGGTTCCAGGGGGCATTGCAGGGAATGACTGTCCAGCTGAATCTGCAAGTCAATCCGCGCATCCCTTCGGTGGGTGAGCTGACGGGGAGCTCGACGCCGCTTGACCGCTGGTTTGTCAACATCGGAAATCCCGATTTGAAAACGGCCTGGAAGGCGTTCGGGTCATTGTCGCTGGCTTATTTCCAGCCTGGAGGAAGAAACAATATAGTGCTGAAAATGATGCCCTCTTTTACCCGGAAAGCCTTTGAGCCGGTGATAGGGTGGTCGGAAACGGGTGAATATGCCGTAATGCAGATGCGCAACATCGGCAATGTGTTCTACAATGAGACGACATTGTTCGGCAGCTGGTTCCCCTGCGGATGGCTTGAGGTATCGCCTTATCTGGAATTTTACACATATCGTTATGATACGCCGTCGCAGTCTGTCAAAACCGACTATTTCCGGTTTGGAGGGAGTTTGACCGTCAATCGCAATAATATTACCCTGATGTTGGCAGCCAACTCCAGAACGAAAGAATATCAGGGAGACATGATAAACGGCGGAAGTGCGCAATATGCAGTCTCGCTGCAGTATAAATGGCGCCAATGGTCGTTCGGAGCAAGTTATAATTATTCAGGCCGGAATGATTTTAGCCGAGGTCGCGGAGCTGGTTTCGATTATTCTGAGCGTAAAGACTGGGGGCCGTTGAAGAATTTGGTGCGCCTGTCCGTAACTTATTCGTTTTCCAAAGGTCGGTCGCGGCGTCATGGCGAGCCCTTGCTTCGGGAAAAATCGGACGAGACGGGTTTGACCAACTCCAACAGGGCCCGCGGTCCCGAGATGTGACGGGAAAATCCGCCACGAAAAATTTCTGAATTTTTTCGCGGAAATATTTGGTAATCAGGAGAAAAAGTTGTAATTTTGCAACGCTTTTCGGAGTGAAGTGCGCTCAGATGTCCCGCAATCGATTGATTGTCAGGGCTCTGCAGTGCGCCAAAGCGTGTGAAATCGCGGCTGAGGCCGGAGATTCCGGCAGCGGAGGCCGCCGACGCTTCGCCGAGGGCAAGCAAATCGGAAATTACAACGAAGAAATAACATAAGTTACAAACAGTCAAAAAACTAAGATGCCTACTATTCAGCAATTAGTAAGAAAAGGACGCGAAACTCTTGTGGACAAGAGCAAATCGCCCGCGCTGGACTCCTGTCCTCAGCGTCGCGGCGTTTGTGTGCGCGTTTACACCACCACCCCTAAAAAGCCTAACTCGGCAATGCGTAAAGTAGCCCGTGTGCGCCTCACCAACGGCAAGGAGGTCAACTCCTACATCCCCGGCGAAGGTCACAACCTTCAGGAGCACTCGATCGTGATGGTACGCGGCGGCCGTGTCAAGGACCTCCCCGGTGTACGCTACCACATCATCCGCGGTACCCTCGATACCTCCGGCGTCAAGGACCGCACCCAGCGTCGTTCCAAATACGGAGCCAAGCGTCCCAAGGCAGGTGCTGCCAAGAAGTAATCGGTGACTGAAATGCGGGCAGAAATGCCCGATGCAGACCCCGGTGAAGTATTTACTGAAAGCACCACGAGAAATCAACCCCAGTTTCCCAACCCAAGTTTTTGATTTCCCGAGCTGACAACGGTTGAGTAAGCCCCGCGGCAGAGGCCCCGGAGCTGAAGAAGACACCAGCCACGAAAAAGCAAAAACATTTCGCTTACTTAAACTAAAAATGAGAAAAGCAAAGCCCAAGAAACGCCTCGTACTGCCCGATCCCGTCTTCCATGACGTGAAGGTGTCGAAATTCGTTAACCACCTGATGTACGACGGCAAGAAGAACACAGCTTACACTATCTTCTACTCTGCTCTCGAGACTGTGAAGAGCAAAATGCCCAACGAAGAGAAAACCGCTCTCGAAATCTGGAAGAAAGCTCTCGAGAACGTAACTCCTCAGGTCGAGGTTAAGTCCCGCCGTGTCGGCGGTGCAACCTTCCAGGTTCCTACCGAAATCCGCCCCGACCGCAAGGAATCTATTTCAATGAAAAACCTTATCGGCTACGCCCGCAAACGTGGCGGCAAGACCATGAGCGACAAACTCGCTGCTGAAATCATGGACGCCTTCAACGATCAGGGCGGTGCATTCAAGCGTAAGGAAGATATGCACAAGATGGCCGAGGCCAACCGCGCCTTCGCCCACTTCCGCTTCTAATCCGTTTACCATCAAGCGCCTGTCACTCTCACTCCCGTTATTCATTGAACAACAGATTTCATAAAGAAAATGCTCAAGCAAGACGAACATCTTAAATATACGCGCAACATCGGTATCATGGCCCACATCGATGCCGGTAAGACCACTACCTCCGAGCGTATCCTTTTCTACACCGGTCTGACCCATAAGATCGGCGAGGTTCATGACGGCGCCGCCACCATGGACTGGATGGAGCAGGAGCAGGAACGCGGTATCACAATCACCTCCGCCGCCACCACCGCCTTCTGGAAATACGCCGGTGACAAATACAAGATCAACCTGATTGACACCCCGGGACACGTCGACTTCACTGTCGAGGTAGAGCGTTCGCTCCGCATCCTCGACGGCGCCGTCGCCACCTTCTGCGCAGTCGGTGGTGTTGAGCCCCAGTCCGAGACCGTATGGCGTCAGGCCGACAAATACAACGTGCCCCGTATCGGTTACGTCAACAAGATGGACCGCTCCGGCGCCAACTTCTTCGAGGTTGTTCGCCAGGTGAAGGATGTGCTCGGAGCAAATCCCTGCCCCATCCAGATGCCTATCGGCGCTGAGGAAACCTTCAAGGGCCTCATCGATCTGGTGACCATGAAGGCCATCTACTGGCACGACGAAACCATGGGTGCCGACTACACCGAAGATGAAATCCCCGAAAACCTCCGCCAGGAGGCTGAAGAGTGGCGCGACAAAATGCTCGAAAAAATCGCCGAATTCGACGACGCCCTCATGGAGAAATACTTCGACGACCCCTCCACCATCACCGAGGATGAAATCCGCCGCGCCCTCCGCGCCGCTACCCTGAAGATGGAGATCGTCCCCATGATCTGCGGCTCCTCGTTCAAGAACAAGGGTGTTCAGCCCCTCCTGAACGCCGTCTGCGCTTACCTCCCCTCGCCCCTCGACGCCGGTGCCGTTCACGGCCACGCTGTCGACAACCCCGACCAGGAGGAAACCCGCGAGCCCTCCTCCGAGGCTCCCATGTGCGCCCTGGCATTCAAGATCGCAACCGACCCCTATGTAGGCCGTCTGACCTTCTTCCGCGTCTACTCCGGCGACGTCGTTGCCGGCTCCTACGTGCTCAACGCACGTTCCGACAAGAAGGAGCGCGTCAGCCGTCTGTTCCAGATGCACTCCAACAAGCAGAACCCCATGGAGAAGATCGGCTGCGGCGACATCGGCGCAGGCGTCGGCTTCAAGGATATCCGCACCGGTGACACCCTCTGCGACGAGAACCACCCCATCGTGCTCGAAGCTATGGAATTCCCCGATCCCGTGATCGGTATCGCCGTAGAACCCAAGACCCAGAAAGACCTCGACAAGCTCGGCGTCGGCCTCCAGAAGCTCGCCGAGGAGGACCCCACCTTCCGCGTTGAAACCAACGAGGAGACCGGTCAGACCGTAATCTCCGGTATGGGTGAGCTTCACCTCGACATCATCATCGACCGTCTGAAGCGCGAATTCAAGGTTGAGTGCAATCAGGGCCGTCCCCAGGTAACCTACAAGGAAGCCATCACCAAGCCCGTAGAACTCCGCGAAGTATTCAAGAAGCAGACCGGTGGCCGCGGTAAGTTCGCCGACATCATCTGCCGCGTGGAGCCCGCCGACGAAGACTTCGAAGGCAACCTGCAGTTCGTTGACGAAGTCAAGGGCGGTAACATCCCCAAGGAATTCATCCCCGCCATCCAGAAGGGCTTCACCAACGCTATGAAGAACGGCGTTCTGGCCGGCTACCCCGTAGAGAAGCTGAAAGTAACCGTCATCGACGGTAGCTTCCACCCGGTCGACTCCGATCAGCTCTCCTTCGAGCTCTGCGCCATCCAGGCCTTCAAGAAAGCCTCCGAAAAGGCCGGCCCCGTGCTCATGGAGCCCATCATGAAGGTTGAAGTCGTAACCCCCGAGGAATCGATGGGTGATGTAATCTCCGACCTCAACAAGCGCCGCGGTCAGGTGGAAGGCATGGAAACCGCCCGTTCCGGCGCCCGCATCGTCAAGGCCCAGGCTCCTCTGGCCGAAATGTTCGGCTACGTCACCGCCCTGCGTACCATCACCTCCGGACGCGCAACCTCCACGATGACCTTCAGCCACTACGCCGAGGTATCCTCCTCGATCGCCAAGCAGGTGCTCACCGAGTGCCAGGGCCGCGTAGACCTCATCAAGTAAATCCCCCCTGCGGCGGGGGAGACAGCAAATGATTCTTGACTCCCCCGCCTGCAAAACCTCCCCGGGAGGCCACATATAAACAACATCAAACAACAAACTCAGAAATGAGCCAGAAAATCCGAATCAAACTCAAATCTTACGACCACAACCTCGTCGACAAGTCGGCCGAGAAGATCGTGAAAACCGTAAAGGCAACCGGCGCCGTAATCTCCGGCCCCATCCCTCTGCCCACCCACAAGCGCATCTTCACCGTGAACCGCTCCACCTTCGTAAACAAGAAAGCCCGCGAGCAGTTCCAGCTCTCCTCGTTCAAGCGCCTTATCGACATCTACAACTCCACCGCCAAGACCGTCGACGCCCTCATGAAGCTCGAACTCCCCTCCGGCGTGGAAGTGGAAATCAAGGTCTGATGCCACCCCGGGCCGAAGCCCCCGGCTCCGACCCAGGCATCTGAAGATTCAAACAAAACACAACAACAAACCATCTCAACAATCATAAACTGAAATGCCAGGATTATTAGGAAAGAAAATCGGAATGACATCCGTTTTCAGTGCCGACGGAAAGAACGTTCCGTGCACTGTTATCGAAGTAGGTCCTTGTGTGGTTTGCCAGGTGAAAACCGTTGAGACCGACGGCTACAATGCCCTCCAGCTCGGCTTCCAGGAGCAGAAAGAAAAGCACTGCACCAAGCCCGAACTCGGTCACTTCGAGAAAGCCGGCGTAGCCCCCAAGCGCCACTTGGCCGAGTTCAAAGGTTTCGACGGCGAGTACAAGCTCGGCGACACCATCACAGTCGACTTCTTCAAGGAAGATGACTTCGTCGACATCGTCGGCACCTCCAAAGGTAAAGGCTTCCAGGGCGTTGTCAAGCGCCACGGCTTCGGCGGCGTAGGCCAGGCCACCCACGGTCAGGACGACCGCCTCCGCGCCCCCGGTTCAATCGGTGCCTGCTCCTACCCCGCAAAGGTATTCAAAGGCATGCGCATGGCCGGCCAGACCGGCAACGAACGCGTGACTGTCCAGAACCTCAAGATCGTCAAGATCATCCCCGAATACAACGTGATGATGATCAAAGGTTCTATCCCCGGAAGTAAAGGTTCAATCGTTAAAATCGAGAAATAATGGAACTCGCAATCTACAATATAAAAGGTGAGGACACCGGCCGCAAGGCAGTCCTCAACGACGAGGTGTTCGCCATTGACGTGAACGAGCACGCCATCTATCTCGACGTCAAGCAGTTCCTGGCCAACCAGCGTCAGGGCACACATAAGTCCAAGGAACGTTCGGAAGTCTCCGGCTCCACCCGCAAGCTCCACAAGCAGAAGGGCGGCGGCGGCTCCCGTATCGGTGATATCAACTCCCCGGTACTCGTCGGTGGTGGCCGCGTCTTCGGTCCCCGTCCCCGCGACTACCGCTTCAAACTCAACCGCAAGCTCAAGGCTCTGGCCCGCCGCTCCGCCCTCTCCCAGAAGGCCAAGGACGGTCAGATCACCATCGTCGAGGACTTCACCTTCGAAGCCCCCAAGACCAAGAGCTTCGCAGCCGTAGCCCAGGGCCTCAAGGTGGCCGACAAGCGCGCCCTCTACCTGATGGGCACCGTCGACGCCAACGTAGCCCTCTCGGCCCGCAACCTCCCCGAAACCCGCGTGATGCGCGCCCAGGACGTCAACACCTACGCCCTGATGAACAACAAGGCCCTGGTCATCACCGAGTCCGGTCTCGAAATCGTTAACAAACTCTAACCTCAGGAGGATACATCACAATGGAAATCTCAATCAAGCCCATCGTTACCGAGGCGGCTACCCGCCTGACCGACAAGCTCAACCGATACACCTTCCGTGTTTCCCCCGACGCCAACAAGTTCCAGATCAAAGACCTGGTAGAGAAACTCTACGGCGTGAAGGTTGCAGCTGTAAACACCGCTATCGTCCGCGGCAAAAACAAGTCGCGCTACACCAAGTCGGGTCTTCTCCGCGGTAAAACCGACCAGTGGAAGAAGGCTTACATCACCCTGGCCGAAGGCCAGACAATCGACTTCTACTCCAACATCTAAAACTCCCGAGCGGCGTCCGCAGCCCGGCGCGCCCCCCGCGGCGTCCCGCCCCCAGACCCCTGAGGGCGGGAAACCCGCAGAGAGCTATGCCGGGAACACGACTCAGGCCGGATACCCTATCGGCCGCCTCACAACTGACGCCCTCCGCAGATATCTACTAACACAAAATGGCAGTAAGAAAATTCAAGCCCACAACTCCCGGGCAAAGACACAAAGTTATTGGCGTTTTCAAAGGAGCAATCACTGCAACAACGCCAGAGAAATCTCTTACAGTCGGTCTCCGCTCCAAAGGCGGTCGTAACGCCGAAGGCCACCTGACAACCCGCTATCTCGGCGGCGGCCACAAGCGCAAATACCGCATCATCGACTTCAAGAGAAACAAAGACGGCGTGCCCGCAGTAGTAAAGAGCATCGAGTACGACCCCAACCGCTCGGCCCGCATCGCCCTGCTTTACTACGTCGACGGCGCAAAAGCCTACATCATCGCACCCAACGGATTGGAAGTTGGCCAGACCGTAGTCTCCGGTCCTGACGCAGCCCCCGAGGTCGGCAACGCCCTCCCCCTTGGCAAAATCCCCGTCGGTACCGTAATCCACAACATCGAGCTCCGTCCCGGTCAGGGCGCCTTCATGGCCCGCTCCGCCGGCACTTTCGCCCAGCTCGTATCCCGCGAAGGCGACTACGCCATCGTGAAACTCCCTTCAGGTGAAACCCGCAAGATCCTCTGCGCCTGCAAAGCTACCGTAGGCGTAGTCGGCAACTCCGAGCACTCCCTCGAGCAGTCCGGCAAGGCCGGCCGCAGCCGCTGGCTGGGCCGTCGCCCCCACAACCGCGGTGTTGTCATGAACCCTGTAGACCACCCCATGGGTGGTGGCGAAGGCCGCGCTTCCGGCGGTCATCCCCGTTCCCGCAAGGGCCTCTACTCCAAGGGCCTCAAGACACGCGCTCCGAAGAAGACTTCCTCGAAGTACATCATCGAAAGAAGGAAAAAGTAATCACGTAGCTAACTTCTAACCAGACCTCTAAAGAATGAGTCGTTCACTTAAAAAAGGCCCCTTTATCAGCGTCAAGCTCGAAAAAAAGGTTAACGCAATGGAAGCTTCCGGCAAAAAGGCCGTTATCAAGACCTGGAGCCGCGCTTCGATGATTGCACCTGAATTCGTAGGCCACACCTTCGCCGTTCACAACGGCAACAAGTTCATCCCGGTTTACGTAACCGAGAACATGGTAGGCCACAAGCTCGGCGAGTTCGCCCCCACCCGCATCTTCCGCGGCCACGCAGGCAACAAGAAGAAATAATCCCGCCCCCTTCGCCCGGCACCCCGCTGAAACCTCAACCCCGCGCCACCCCCGAAGGACCCAGATTACTCTTCAGCCAACTTCCAACAAAAGCTGATCAAAGGCTGTTTTAACAATTCCCCTTAAAAATCCGACATCAAATAAAATGGGTGTAAGAAAAAGACAATCCGCTCAGGCCCGCAAGGACGCCCAGAAGGAAATCGCTTTCGCCAAACTCACCAACGTCCCCTCCTCGCCCCGCAAAATGGGCCTGGTAGCCGACCTGGTCCGCGGCAAGGAAGTGTTCCGCGCTCTCGGTATCCTCAAGTTCTCCAACAAGGAGGCTGCTGCCCGCCTCGAGAAGCTTCTCCGCTCCGCCATTGCCAACTGGGAAGCCAAAAACGAAAGCAAAGCCGAAGCCGGCATGCTCTATATCTCCACTATCTGCGTTAACCCCGCCCCCATGCTCAAGCGCCTCCGCACAGCACCCCAGGGCCGCGGCTACCGCATCCGCAAACGTGCCAACCATGTGACACTCATCGTTGACACCATCAACAAAGACAACAACAAGGACAACGAATAACCTATGGGACAGAAAGTAAATCCTATCAGCAATCGCCTCGGCGTAATCCGCGGCTGGGATTCCAACTGGTTCGGCGGCAAAAAGTACGGCGATACCCTTCTGGAAGACTCTAAGCTCCGTAAGTATCTCAACGTCCGACTGGCTAAATCCAGCGTTTCCCGCATCGTAATCGAGCGCACCCTCAAGCTCATCACCATCACCGTCTGCACCTCCCGTCCCGGCCTCATCATCGGCAAGGGCGGCCAGGAAGTCGACAAACTCAAGGAAGAGCTCAAGAAAATCACCGACAAGGACGTTCAGATCAACATCTTTGAGGTGAAGCGCCCCGAACTCGACGCTCAGATCGTAGCCTCCACCATCGCCCGCCAGATCGAAGGCAAAATCGCCTACCGTCGTGCCGTCAAGATGGCCGTCGCAGCCACCATGCGTTCCGGCGCCGAAGGCATCAAGGTCCAGGTCAGCGGCCGTCTGAACGGCGCTGAAATGGCCCGCTCCGAAATGTTCAAGGAAGGCCGCACACCCCTCCACACCCTCCGCGCCGACATCGACTACGCTCTGGTCGAGGCCCACACCAAGGTCGGCGTCGTAGGCGTGAAAGTATGGATCTGCCGCGGCGAAGTCTACGGCAAGCGCGACCTCGCCCCCAACTTCACAGCTACTGCCAAGGAAGGCCGTCCCGCCGGCGGCGAACGCTCCGGCCAGCGCCGCGGCGGTTTCCGCAACAAACCCCGCAACGCCTCCTCCAACACCCCCACCTCCCGCTAATTCTCTCACAGGGAACAAGACCGCCCGCCCAGCCCCCTTCGGGGCCCCGGGACCGGGCCGGGGACGGCGCCGCCCCCTTCCTCTATGGCGCCCGCCCCGCCCGAATCCTCAAAAGCCCCCCGCCGGAACGATCGACAAGCCTCCGGCCCCGGACTCCGGAACCCCGCAACGACAGGCAGCGGCCAACCCGACAATAACATCCTGATAAAATGTTACAACCGAAAAAAACTAAATTTCGCAGAGTACAGAAAGGCCGCGCAAAGGGCAACGCCCAGCGCGGCAATCAGCTCGCCTTCGGTTCCTTCGGCATCAAGACCCTCGAGACCAAGTGGATCACCGGCCGACAGATCGAGGCAGCGCGTATCGCTGTGACACGTTATATGCAGCGCCAGGGACAGCTCTGGATCCGCATCTTCCCCGACAAACCCATCACCAAGAAGCCTCTTGACGTACGTATGGGTAAAGGTAAAGGTAACCCCGAAGGCTTCGTTGCCTCCGTCACCCCGGGCCGCATGATCATCGAAATCGACGGCGTACCCTTCGACGTAGCCAAGGAAGCCCTCCGCCTGGGCGCTCAGAAACTCCCCGTCACCACCAAGTTCGTCGTTTCCCGCGACTACGACCCCTCACTGACCCTCTGATCATCCCAAAGCAGTAATCTTTAAAAGCCCACAAAGAAAGCTATGACAAAAGAAGAAATCAAAGAGCTCTCTACGGCCGATCTCAAAGAGCGCCTCGCCCAGATGGAGAAGGAGTACCTTCAGATGAAGGCTAACCACGCCGTCTCCCCCCTGGACAACCCCGCCAAGATCACAGCTGACCGCAAGATGATCGCACGCGTAAAAACCGAGCTCCGCGCACGCGAGCTCGCCGCCAAGTAATCCCATCTATCAACCGTAATAACCCCTTAAATTTTTCATCCCTATGGAAGAAAAAAGAAACCTGCGCAAAGAGCGCATCGGCATCGTGTCGAGCAACAAGGGCGACAAGTCGATCACCGTTACGGTGAAATGGAAGGAGAAACACCCTATCTACGGCAAGTTCGTCAACAAAACCAAGAAATACCACGCACACGACGAAAACAACGTCTGCAGCGTCGGCGACAAAGTGCGCCTCATGGAAACCCGTCCTCTGTCCAAGACAAAGCGATGGAGATTAGTTGAAATCATCGAAAAAGTTAAGTAAGCCATGATCCAGACCGAATCCCGACTGACCGTTGCCGACAACAGCGGTGCTAAAGAGGCCCTCTGCATCCACGTACTCGGTGGTACCGGACGTCGCTATGCCTCTGTAGGCGACATCATCGTCGTCTCCGTCAAAAGCGTCATCCCCTCCTCCGACGTCAAGAAGGGTACCGTCTCCAAGGCTGTGGTCGTCCGCACCAAGAAGGAAATCCGCCGCCCCGACGGCTCCTACATCCGCTTCGACGACAACGCATGCGTGCTGCTCAACAACGCCGGCGAACTCCGCGGTACCCGCATCTTCGGCCCCGTTGCCCGCGAGCTCCGTGCCACCAACATGAAGATTGTATCCCTCGCCCCCGAGGTCCTCTAATTTCTGTCAATCAACCGTAAACAACCCAACCTAACACGTCATCCCACTCTTATGGCTAAAATGCATATCAAAAAGGGCGACACCGTTTACGTTCTCTCAGGCGAGGACCGCGGAAAGCAGGGACGCGTGCTCTCGGTTGACGCCTCCAAAAACCGCGCTGTCGTAGAAGGCATCAACGTCATCTCCAAGAGCACAAAGCCCACCGCCAAGTACCCCCAGGGAGGCATCGTAAAAATGGAAGCCCCCATCAATATCTCCAATCTGTCGCTCCTCGACCCCAAGTCCGGCAAGCCCACTCGCGTCGGCATCCGTGTCGTCGACGGCAAGAAAGTTCGTTACGCTAAAAAATCCGGAGAAGAAATCAAATGAGCCAGACAACACTTGAAAAGAAATATCAGGAGACCATCGCTCCCGCTATGACCAAGGAGTTCAACTACACAACTCCCATGCAGGTGCCCCGTCTGAAAAAGATCGTCATCAACCAGGGCCTCGGCGAAGCCACCCAGGACAAGAAGATCATCGAGACCGCCATCAACGAGCTCACCGCCATCACCGGCCAGAAAGCCGTCCAGACCCTCTCGAAGAAAGACATCTCCAACTTCAAAGTTCGTAAGAAGATGCCCATCGGCGCCCGCGTCACCCTCCGTCGCGAGAAAATGTACGAATTCCTTGAGCGCCTCGTCCGCGTCGCACTCCCCCGAATCCGTGACTTCAAAGGCATCGAAGGCAAGCTCGACGGCCGCGGCAACTACACCCTCGGCATCACCGAGCAGATCATCTTCCCCGAAATCAACATCGACAACATCTCCAAGCTCATGGGCATGAACATCACCTTCGTAACCTCGGCCAACACCGACGAAGAAGGCTACGCTCTGCTCAAGCACTTCGGCCTCCCCTTCAAGAAGTAATCCCCCTGCCCCCCCCGGCAGCCCGGCTTCCCCGGATCGTCTGGTTTCTTCGGACTCCAACCCCCGGACATTCAGGCATCCAAACCCCGGACCGCCCGGCATCCAAACCCCGGACCGCCCGGCATCCAACCCCCGGCAGCCCCACTTCCTGAAAACGCCGAAGCCCCGAGCTTCAGCCCCCTATTCCGCTCCCGGACGCCGGCCCCACCAAGGGCCAGCGTCCGGGAGTCTGTTTTCTCCCTTCCGGCTGAATCTGGACCTCGCCAGCCCGGCTTCGCGCCTCGCCTTCCCGGCTTCGCGCCCCGCCTTCCTCCTCCCGGCCCGACCGGCGCAAGCGCGGAACACCTTATCGCGCGAGCACACGTAACGCTATCGCGCGAGCACGCGCGATAACAGAACGAAAGTTACCGAAGGCCGCTGAAAAGCCCCTCCGATAGCTGAGGGTTAGCGGCGGGAGCGGGAGAGCCCATGGCTGATACGGAGGATGACGGCGTCGGCTGCAACCTGGCGGAATACGAATTTTTTCTGGAGCCGCAGATTCCACAGCAGGGAAACAAGCAGGGATATCAGCAGTCGTGCCGCCGTGAAGCGGAGGTTGCGCGATATTCCGAGGCTGTCCAGAACATCACTGCTCAGCAGCAGGTGGGTCAGAAGTTCGGTGCCGTAGGTGTTGAGAAGCAGTGAACCTGTCCAGACCAGGATGTACTTCACGATGACACATAAGGGGGGTGAGCCGCCGGAGCGGAAGGTCCAGCAGTAGTTGATGGTGCAGTTCGTGATGCCGCCCCCGATGGCGCCGAGAGCGGCTGACGTGGCGCTCCCCAGTCCCAATGCCGCGAAGGACAGGAACGAAATGCCGAAGTCGGCGCAGGCTGAAATCCAGGAAGTCACCGTTGCCTTGACAATCCAGATATGCTCTTTCGCGTATTTATATGCCTGACGGAGTCTTAACTTCTCCATAACGCGAATTCGCGGCAAATCCGCTCATGACGCCGGAGCATATAGACCATTACGCCGTTGAAAACAGTCAGCTCGATTATAAAGTACCAGTATGGGGCTCCGGCAAAAAGTGTGATGAACAATGTTATTGACCTCCAGTTGAATGTCAGGAAGTTTTCCCACTTGCACAGGGGGAGTGTGGCTATCCGGATATTTTCGGCTGAATCAGTGTCGATGGTGTTTGAGGAGCCGTCGCCCCGGAGTTTGTAGAGAAGAATCTGCATGGCGGGGGTGGACTGCTCCTGCGTACGGGTATATGTGTAGTAAAACCATAGGACAATCTTCTCCGGGAATTTGCGCCATGACAGCGAGCGGAACCGGCGAAGAATCGAAGCCGAGTCCTCGAGTTCCGAAGGAAAGCTCTTTTTCACGAAGCAGAGGTGGAACTGGCGCAGCCGATCGGCCATGGCGGCCTGCCGGGCATGGCAGATTCCGGCAAGCGATGCCACAACCCATATTATCCACGGATGGGCGCTGAAGAAGGGAACGGTGAGGTTTGAGCGCAGACAGATGGCGACGTAGATGGATATGAACCAAAGGTCGCCGGCCATGCCGTCGAGGATGCGGCCTATCCGGCTGTATTGTCCGGTCAGACGTGCGAGCTGCCCGTCGGCGCTGTCGAATGAGTTGGCCAGTATTAGCAAAAGCATGCCGAGAATATTGACCGACAGTTGCGTGGGATAAAAGCAGATTCCGGCACCCACTCCGATGAAGACAGATGCTATGGTCACAGCATTGGGGGTGACGTGCAGTTTCCTGAACAGCAATGCCCAGGCGAAGCCTACGGGGCGGTAGAACGCCAGATCGATATGCTCTTCGGTGTCAGTGGATTTCAGCGACTGACGGTACTCTTTACGGATTGATTCCAGCATGGTTCGGTGTTACGGTTTATATTGCCGGGGTCAGGGGGTGCTCGCCGTTGACCTCCGTTAGAAATTTCTCGGCCTCAACCCGGTCGTGTCCGCAGTCTACGTCGAAGGCTTTTGAGAATTCGAAGGGGACGACCTTGTAGCGGGGACTTACGGCGAGAATCCTCTGGAAGTCGCTCAAAGACTCGGGATAGCGCTCTTCGCAGGCGTAGGGGAGAGTATCGGGGGTAAGCCCGTAGAGTCCGGCTGACACGATTGGTTTGCCCGGAAACGGCTCGCCGCCGTAGCGATAGTCAGTCACTTCGTCCTCTGCGCCGTTCAGCCGGGCATAAAGGGGGCTTTCGTCGTCGACGAAGCGGGTGAGGCCCATCAGCACGGTGCGTGAGGGCATCTCCTCAACGCGTCTGACATACTCCCGGAACTCATCGGTCGGGAATATCGCGTCGACGGTCATAGCTACAAAGCGGCCGCTGACCTCGGCGCAAGCCTGCTGGAGACTGTAGAAGGAATTGTCCGAAACGATAGTACGGAAATTGATTCGGGAATCTGATTCGGCGCACGCGGCAAGGTAGGAGTTGAGAGATTCCATTGCTGGATTGGTGACGATGTGGATGCGGGAGGCTCCGCACTGACCGAGTACGCTGATGAGACGTCCGATCATGGGACGTCCGAGGAAGTCGACCATCGGTTTGGGCGCGGTTTCCCCCTCTTTGACGAACCGGGAACCTTGCCCGGCTGCAAGAATTACATATTCCATCTTTTATGGTAATGGTTGATAATGATTGTCGTAATGGCGCATACGGCGGCTCCGATGGCCGGAATTAAGCCGGCCATATTGTGGTATCGGGTGAACATCAGCAGACAAATTCCCCACAGGACAAGGGCTACTCCTGTTATACCGTAAGATGCGGTAATGGTCCGCTGCACCGATGAATCCTCAGCTTGCCCTGATATCGGCGCATAGCTGACGGTGAGAAGCGCCGCGAAAACAAGGACTGCGACTGCTGTCAGTCCCATCGACAGGACGAGGGTACACTCTGCGGCTAAAAGCAAAAGCAGCCCCCACAGGCCGATTGCCGGGTGGAGGCGTCTGAAAAGGTGTTTCCCGAGGAACGAAAGGCAGAGTGCTGCGGCGCCGGCTACTGACACCAGTATGCCGCGTGACGGAGATGAGATACAGAAAGCTGCGGCCATGCACAGGATGGCCGGCATTGCGTTTGTAAGAAAATCGAGGAATGCGAGATTCATTTGTGTCCGTGCCGGAAGTCAATCCTCAAAATATTCCGGACGAAAAGTTGAGACATAAAAAAGGTGTGAGGATTTGCTCATTCTCTTCCTAAGTTCAGGCTCTCGCATTGCCCACAGCATGGAAGAGATGACAGCCCCACACCGATAACATATGGCGATACCCTCTCGGGCACAGTCATAGCAACCGATGCGGGTGCTACATCCGTTTTCTTCATGCTGTAGTAACAAATTTGCGAGATTTGAACTTAGAAGAAAATTTCTATAACACCCTTGGCGATAGTTCGCCGGTTAAAAAGAATGGAGGCTGTCTCTGCAGTCCCGTATCGGCGGCAAAGGTAAGAAAAATTTTTTTAATTGACAAAAGTTATGCGCTCAGGGTGCTGAAATTCTTTGATTAACATTTATTATGATTATTTAACGCGGAATTTAGGCGGCGAGGGGCCGCTGGCGGGGCGGGATGTTTGGCTATGTCGGAAAAAATTCCGAACTTTGCAACTGGTTTTCAGGACACTTGCGATTCCAAGGTACTTCCTGCTTCTCCTCCGGGAGCGACACGTTTTTTGCAGGGAGCAGTGCGGAGTCGGAAGTTTTGTCGTTGAACATACCTCAACTTTCTGAGCCGCAGGCGGTTGCCTCACCCGGCAGAGTGGAGCTGCGACTGCCTAAACTCAGAAACTCATAAACTCAGGAACTCCTAAACTCCTAAACTCAGAAACTTAATTATCAACCTATATTATTAACCGTTAACTTCAGGACATGGCAAAAGAATCAATGAAAGCCCGCGAAGTGAAGCGCGCAAAGCTCGTGGCTAAGTACGCCGCCAAGAAGGCCGCCCTCAAGGCTGCCGGCGACTATGAGGCACTGCAGCTTCTCCCCAAGAACGCATCCAGCGTGCGCCTCCACAACCGCTGCTCCATCACCGGCCGTCCCAAAGGCTACATCCGTCAGTTCGGCATCTCCCGTATCCAGTTCCGCGAGATGGCATCTGCAGGCCTTATCCCCGGTGTCAAGAAAGCAAGCTGGTAAGCTCCGCGGCCTCTGAGCGGACGGTTCATCCCCCGGGTAAGCCCAATTCTGCGGGACCCCCCGGTGAGGCAATCCCGTCCTGCCGCCAATTATCAATTTTTTAACTTCTCAACAGAAATGACAGATCCAATAGCAGATTATCTGACCAGATTGAGGAATGCCATCAAAGCCAACCACCGCGTTGTGGAGATTCCGGCTTCCAACCTCAAGAAAGAGATCACCAAGATTCTCTTCGAGCAGGGTTACATCCTCAACTACAAGTTTATCGAAGGCGAAAACACCCCCGGTACCATCAAGGTCGCCCTCAAGTACGATCCCGTTGACCGCGTCAACGCCATCAAGGGCCTCCGCCGCGTCAGCCGTCCCGGCCTGCGCCAGTACTGCGGCTACAAGTCGATTCCCCGCGTGCTCAACGGCCTGGGTATCGCCATCCTTTCCACCTCCAAAGGTGTGATGACAAACAAAAAAGCCGCCCAGGAGAAAGTCGGCGGCGAAGTTCTGTGTTACGTTTATTAATCGAAAGGAGGAAAAAGCAATATGTCACGTATAGGTAAAGCCCCCATCGAAATCCCCGCAGGCGTAACCATTGATATCGCCAAAGACAACCACGTTACCGTAAAGGGTCCGAAAGGCACACTTAGCCAGACCGTAAACCCCGAATTCGAGGTTAAGGTCGAAGACGGACACCTACACGTAATCCGCCCCACCGATGACCGCGAGCACCGCGCCCAGCACGGTCTGTACCGCGCGCTGCTCCACAACATGGTCGTAGGCGTTTCCACCGGTTACCGCAAGGAGCTGGAGCTCGTCGGCGTAGGTTACCGCGCCGCCGCCACCGGTCAGGTGCTCGAACTCTCGCTGGGTTACTCCCACGCCATCTACCTCAAGCTTCCCCCCGAGATCAAAGTCGAAGCCAAGTCGGAGCGCAACAAGAACCCCCTGATCATCCTCGAGAGCGACGACAAGCAGCTCCTGGGTCAGGTATGCGCAAAGATCCGCTCCTTCCGCAAGCCCGAACCCTACAAGGGCAAAGGTATCAAGTTTGTTGGCGAAGTCATCCGTCGCAAGAGCGGTAAGACTGCCGGCGCCAAGTAATCCAAAACGTCGAATCCCTTCAGACTCCAAACACAATGATCTCAAAACAGGATAGAAGAAATAAAATCAAAGCACGCATCCGCGGACGTATCTCCGGCACCGCCGCCCGTCCCCGCATGACCGTCTTCCGCTCGAACAAGCAAATCTACGTGCAGCTTGTCGACGACCTTCAGGGCAAGACCCTGGTGAGCGCCTCCTCCAAGGGCATCACGGAAGGCACCAAGACCGAAATCGCCGCCAAAGTGGGCAAGGACATCGCCGGCAAGGCTATCGCCGCCGGCTTCGACACCGTGGTGTTCGACCGCAACGGTTATCTCTTCCACGGCCGCGTTAAATCACTTGCCGACGCAGCTCGCGAAGGCGGACTTAAATTCTAAACACAGCTATGGCAAATAAAAATAACCGCGTAAAGTCGACCAACGACATCGAGCTCAAAGACCGCCTGGTGGCCATCAACCGCGTCACCAAAGTGACCAAGGGCGGCCGCACATTCACCTTCGCCGCCATCGTGGTGGTCGGGAATGAAGACGGCATCATCGGCTGGGGCCTCGGCAAAGCCAACGAAGTCACCGCTGCCATCGCCAAGGGCGTAGAATCTGCCAAAAAGAACCTCATCCGCGTCCCCGTTCACAAAGGTACGATTCCTCACGAACAGTACGCTAAATTCGGCGGCTCCCGAGTTCTGCTCAAGCCCGCCAGCCACGGTACCGGCGTGAAGGCCGGCGGCGCCATGCGTGCCGTGCTCGAGAGCGTCGGCATCACCGACGTGCTGGCCAAGTCAAAGGGTTCCTCCAACCCCCACAACCTGGTGAAGGCCACCATCGCCGCCCTCGGCGAAATGCGTTCCCCCGCCCAGGTAGCCCAGAACCGCGGCATCTCCGTAAATCAGGTATTCAACGGCTAAACCTCGCTTCAGAAATGGCACAGATCAAGATCAAACAGATAAAGAGCCGCATCGGCGCCCCCGCAGTGCAGAAACGCACTCTCGACGCCCTCGGCCTCAAGAAAATGAATCACGAGGTCCTCAAAGAGGACACCCCCTCCGTGATGGGTATGGTAAACCGTGTTCGTCATTTGGTAGAAGTGACCAACGCTTAATCAATATCGCAAAACTCAAAAGCAACTATGGATTTAAGTAACTTAAAACCCGCCGTCGGCGCAACTACCCGCTCCACCCGCATCGGTCGCGGTCCCGGCTCCGGCAAGGGTGGTACATCTACCCGCGGACACAAGGGCGCAAAGTCGCGCTCCGGCTACAAACGTAAAATCGGCTTCGAAGGCGGTCAGATGCCTCTGCAGCGCCGTCTTCCCAAGTTCGGCTTCAAGAACATCAACCGTGTGGATTACAAAGCCATCAATCTGACTGTACTCGAGGCTCTCGCCGCCGAGCGCAACCTCCAGAAGATCGGCCTCGAAGAGCTCCGCGCAGCCGGCTTCATCAACTCCAAGCAGCTCGTGAAGATCCTCGCCGTAGGTGCCCTCACCCGCCCCCTGGCAGTTGAAGCCAACGCCTTCTCCGCAGCCGCCGAGAAAGCAATCACCGAGGCCGGCGGCTCCGCCACCAAGGTGAAGTAAAACCCCTCTCCCCCTTCCACCGGCTTTCTTAAGCCACCAAGCTTTCCCCCGTAATGAAATTCATTCAAACCCTCAAAAACATCTGGACTATCCAGGAACTGCGCCAGCGTCTTACGATCACGGTGCTTCTGGTGCTGGTCTACCGTCTTGGCTGCTACGTTGTCCTGCCGGGCATCAACCCCGCCGACCTCGAGGCCATGACTAACTTCACCAACAAGACCGGCCTGATGCAGCTCCTCGACATGTTCTCCGGAGGTGCCTTCTCCCAGGCCTCCATCTTCGCCCTGGGTATCATGCCTTACATCACTGCATCCATCGTGATCCAGCTGGCCGGCATGGTTCTCCCCTCGTTCCAGAAGATGCAGCGCGAAGGAGAAAGCGGCCGCCAGAAACTCAATCAGTACACCCGCTACCTTACCGTGCTGATCCTTCTGGTCCAGGGCCCCGCCTACCTCTACAATCTGCGCGCTCAGATTGTAAACGCCGGCGGAACCTCCGATATGGGATTCTGGATGGTGGTATTCCTGACGATTGTGCTCGCAGCCGGCTCCATGTTCATCATGTGGCTCGGCGAGCGCATCACTGACCGCGGTATCGGCAACGGTATCTCCTTCATCATTCTGGTGGGTATCATCGCCCGCCTCCCCATGGCCCTCTTCTACGAGTTCACCTCGCGCCTTCCCGGCTCCACCGGTAATCAGGGCGGTCTGATCATGTTCATCGTGGAAATCGTGCTGCTCTTCGCCGTTACCATCGGCGCAGTGCTGCTGGTCCAGGGAACCCGCAAGGTGCCCGTACAGTACGCCAAGCGTGTTGTCGGTAACAAGCAGGTCGGAGGCGTACGCCAGTACATCCCCCTGAAGGTGAACGCCGCCGGCGTGATGCCCATCATCTTCGCCCAGGCCATCATGTTCATCCCCCTGACCCTCTCGGGCTTCGGCGCCCGCGAAGGAGCCACCGGTTTCTTCGCCACCTTCGCCGACATCAACGGCTTCTGGTATAACTTCGTCTACTTCATCCTCATTGTGGCCTTCACATACTTCTACACCGCCATCACCGTGCGTCCCACCCAGATGGCTGAAGACATGAAGCGCAACAACGGATTCATCCCCGGCGTCAAGCCCGGCAAGAAGACGGCCGAATACCTCGACTCGATCATGTCGCGCATCACCCTGCCCGGCTCCATCTTCCTTGGAATCGTGGCAATCCTCCCCGCCTTCGCCCGCCTCTTCGGCATCAGCCAGAACTTCGCTCAGTTCTTCGGCGGCACATCGCTGCTGATTATGGTCGGTGTTGTCCTCGACACCCTCCAGCAGATCGAATCCCACCTGATGATGCACCACTACGACGGTCTGATGAAGGACGGCAAAATCAAAGGCCGTACCACCGGCTCCGCCTACTGATCCCCCGAGGCAATTAGTAATTAGCAATTAGCAATTAGTAATTGGCTGGGTAAAACCCCGGTTAACATAAAAGTTAACAACCCCAAGCCCCTATGATTTACCTCAAGACACCCGATGAAATCAAAAAAATGCGTAAGGCCTGCCAGCTGGCGAGCCTTACGCTGGGCCAGGTGGCCCGACTGATAGAGCCGGGTGTGCCGACCCATCGCCTCGACACCGCAGCCCGCGAATTTATCGTCGCAAACGGCGGACGACCCGCCTGCCTGGGCTACGGAGGCTTCCCCGGAACCATCTGCGTGGAAGTCAACGAAACGGTAGTTCACGGGTTCCCCTCGAACTATACCCTTCGCGAAGGCGACATCGTGGGCATCGACCTCGTGGCTGAGCTCGACGGTTACAACGGCGACATGTGCTTCACATTCCCCGTCGGTGACGTCGACCCCGAAGTGATGAAACTCCTGACCACCACCAAGGAATCGCTCTACCGCGGCATCGAAGCCTGCAAAGAAGGACACCGCCTGGGCGACGTCTGCAACGCCGTCCAGACCTACTGCGAGAAGCGCGGCTACACCGTGGTCCGCGAAATGTGCGGCCACGGCATCGGCCGGAAAATGCACGAAGACCCCGAAATCCCCAACTACGGACGCCGCGGCACAGGTCCCCTGCTCCGCAACGGTATGTGCCTCTGCATCGAACCTATGATCAACATGGGCTCACGCAACATCGTCATCGAAGACGACGGATGGACATGCCGCACCCGCGACCGCAAACCTTCGGCCCACTTCGAGCACACCGTCGCCATCCACGACGGCCAGACCGAAATCCTCACCTCCTTCGACCCCGTCAGGGAGGTGCTCGGCGACCGCTTCTTCTGAGCAGCAGGGGGCGGCAACTCCGCTCAAAGGCAATTTACTTAACAACACAATTCGAAACCAACAGAGAGACCTCAATTTATGTCAAAACAATCGGCAATCGAACAGGACGGCGTTATCCTTGAAGCCCTTTCCAACGCTATGTTCCGCGTAGAGCTGGAAAACGGCCACGAAATCACCGCCCATATCTCCGGCAAGATGCGCATGCACTACATCAGAATCCTCCCCGGCGATAAAGTAAAGGTTGAAATGTCGCCCTACGACCTCTCGAAAGGACGAATCGCGTTCCGATACAAGTAAATCTCACCGAACATCCAAATAACCCCACCAACCTCGTTTCACAATGAAAGTAAGAGCTTCCATCAAGAAGCGTTCCGCCGAGGACAAGATTGTCCGCCGCAAGGGCCGCCTCTATGTGATCAACAAAAAGAATCCCAAAAACAAACAGCGCCAGGGATAACAGAAAGCTCTCTGCGCCAGCCTGCGGCTGAAACCCTCAAGGGGTTTGTCAGGATATTGACCCGGCCCGGCCGGCGGCTCCCCCAAAGGACGCCCCGCAAGGCTTCGGATGGCCGCGGTTAATGAAACCCAACTGACCGTTTCATCCCCCCTGCCCCGGGCAAGCGCAGTCCCCGGTGTAAACCACAAATTACTCAACCAAAAGTTTTTATGGCAGTAAGAATCGTGGGAGTTGACCTCCCCCAGAACAAACGGGGCGAAATCGCCCTGACCTACATCTTCGGCATCGGCCGCTCCGCGGCCAAAACCATCCTGGAAAAAGCCGGTGTAGACGTGAACAAACAAGTGAAGGACTGGACCGATGCTGAAGCAGCTAATGTCCGCGAAGTCATCTCCGAAAACTACAAGGTAGAAGGTGACCTCCGCTCCGAAATCCAGCTCAACATCAAGCGCCTGATGGACATCGGCTGCTACCGCGGTATCCGCCACCGCAACGGCCTCCCCGTACGCGGTCAGTCGACAAAGAACAACGCCCGCACCCGCAAGGGACGCAAGAAAACAGTCGCCAACAAGAAGAAAGCTACTAAATAACAAAAACCCATCTAACGCAATATGGCAAAGAAAACAGTCGCAGCCAAAAAGCGCAACGTTAAGGTTGACGCCGCCGGCCAGCTTCACGTTCACTCCTCGTTCAACAACATCATCGTGTGCTTAGCCAACAGCGAGGGTCAGGTAATCTCCTGGTCCTCCGCAGGTAAGATGGGCTTCCGCGGCAGCAAGAAAAACACCCCCTACGCAGCCCAGATGGCTGCCCAGGACTGCGGCAAGGTCGCTTACGACCTCGGTCTCCGCAAGGTGAAGGCTTACGTAAAGGGTCCCGGCAACGGCCGTGAATCCGCAATCCGCACCGTCCACGGCATGGGTATCGAAGTAACCGAAATCATCGACGTTACTCCCCTGCCCCACAACGGTTGCCGTCCTCCCAAGCGCCGTCGCGTATAATCCTATCTGTTCAACCCCAAAAACGCTTACACAACAATGGCTAGATACACAGGTCCCAAGACCAAAATCTCCCGCAAATTCGGTGAACCCATTTTCGGCGAAGATAAAATTCTGAGCCGCCGCAACTTCCCCCCCGGCCAGCACGGTCAGAACCGTCGCCGCAAAACCTCGGAATACGGCACACAGCTCCGCGAAAAGCAGAAGGCTAAATACACCTACGGCGTGCTCGAACGTCAGTTCCGCAACCTCTTTGAGAAAGCTTCCTCGATGAAGGGTATCACCGGTGAAATCCTTCTCCAGCTCCTCGAGGGCCGTCTGGACAACGTGGTTTACCGCCTCGGCATCGCCAAGACCCGCGCAGCTGCCCGCCAGCTCGTGCTCCACAAACACGTGACCGTAAACGGTCAGGTCGTAAACATCCCCTCCTTCGCCGTGCAGCCCGGCATGGTAATCGGTGTCCGCGAGAAATCCAAATCCCTCGAAGTCATCGCCGTCTGCCTCGCAGGCTTCAACCACAGCAAATACCCCTGGCTCGAATGGGACGAGTCAACCAAGAGCGGCAAACTGCTCCATGTCCCCACCCGTGAGGACATCCCCGAGAACATCAAGGAGCAGCTCATCGTCGAACTCTATTCCAAGTAATCCATAAACCCAGATCCATGGCTATTTTAGCATTCCAAAAACCTGACAAAGTCGTAATGCTCGAAGCTAACAGCTTCTACGGCAAGTTCGAGTTCAAGCCTTTGGAGCCCGGCTATGGCATCACCGTGGGCAACGCCCTCCGTCGAGTACTTCTCTCTTCGCTCGAAGGCTACGCCATTTCCGCCATCAAAATCGATGGCGTCAAACACGAGTTCGATACCATCCCCGGGGTCAAAGAGGATGTAACCAACATCATCCTCAACCTCAAGAAGGTTGACCTCAAACAACTTCATGAAGACGCCGAGACCGAAAAAGCTTCGATCCATGTGTCGGGTCAGGAAGTGTTCAAAGCCGGTGACATCGGCAAAGCCCTCTCGGGCTTCGAGGTTCTCAACCCCGATGAAGTCATCTGTCACCTGGATCCCGACGCAAGCTTCAACATCGAGGTCAACATCAACAAAGGACGCGGATGGGTCCCCGCCGATGAAAACCAGCTGGAAATCTCCGATATCCACACCCTGGCCATCGACTCCATCTACACCCCGATCAAGAACGTCAAATATGCCGTCGAAAACTTCCGCGTAGACCAGAAGACCGACTACGAGAAACTTATCATAGAGATCACCACCAACGGTTCCATCCTCCCCAAGGACGCCCTCAAGGAGGCTGCAAAGATCCTCATCTACCACCTGATGCTGTTCTCCGACGATAAGATCACTATCGAGACTACCGAAACCGACGGCACCGAAGAGTTCGATGAAGACGCTCTGCACATGCGCCAGCTCCTCAAGACAAAGCTGGTCGACATGAACCTCTCCGTCCGCGCGCTCAACTGCCTCAAGAGCGCCGAAGTCGAAACCCTCGGCGAGCTCGTGGTCTTCAACAAGACCGACCTGCTGAAGTTCCGCAACTTCGGTAAGAAATCGCTCACGGAGCTCGATGACCTCCTTGCAGAACTCGGTTTGTCGTTCGGCATGGATATTTCCAAATACAAACTCGACAAAGAGTAAAACAGAAATTCAACGATGAGACACAATAAATCTTTCAACCACCTCTCGCGCAAGAAAGCACATCGCGACGCCCTCCTTGCCAACATGACCATTTCGCTTATCAAGCACAAGCGAATCTTCACCACTCTGGCCAAGGCCAAGGCCCTCCGCATGTACTGCGAGCCCCTGATCAACCGCGCTAAAGCCGACTCCATGGCAAACCGCCGTCTGGTCTTCTCCTACCTCCAGAACAAAGAAGCCGTCAACGAACTCTTCCGCAACATCTCCGAGAAGATCGCTGACCGTCCCGGTGGCTACACCCGCATCCTCAAGACCGGCAACCGTCTGGGCGACAACGCCAAGACCTGCTTCATCGAACTCGTTGACTACAACGAGAACATGCTCAAGTCCAAGGACGACGCCAAGAAGGGCCGCACCCGCCGCTCCCGTCGCAGCAAGAAGGCCGAAGCTCCCGCAGCCGAAGCCCCCGCAGCTCCCGAAGCAGCAGCTCCCGAAGCTCCCGCCGAAGAAGCTCCCAAAGCTGAATAATTCCGAAACTCCACCCCTCATGCTGAGGGATGTTCTCCGATAACATACAACGCCTGCAGCTCAAACCCGCAGGCGTTGTGTCGTTTCTACAGTCTATATGGCAATACAAGCGATTACGAGATATCATGAAAAAACCAGAACCCTCCGATTCCCGAATCCCATCAAGCCCCGATGCTCCGAAGCTCCGTATGCCCGGGGCCGGGAAGTCGTATGCGCTTGAGAAACTGATTGTCCACATGCCGGGGCCGTCGGTCGGCTTTGTGCAGGGACTGATGCAGAAAATTGCGGTGAAAACCGGGCTCATCGCGCTGTTTTCATTCTCTGGCGCGCAGGTCCGTAAGAATGTCACCCGGCAGGTAATCACGATTCCCGGCGAGGCGGAGGTCCTCGGGCTGTACCGCGACATCGCCGCGCATCCCGCCGACGCCCCTGACGTGGAGCGCCGCCTGCGGGAGCTCGACTCGCCGATGCGGTGGCCGATGCGCTATGCCGCGGAGTATTACCTCGGAAACCTTGCGGCGGTGAAGCCCGCGACATGGGAAAAGTTTGTGGAGGGGGTTGTGCTCTTCGAGGGGAAGGGGCTCCCTGATGAAGCCGCGCCGCTGTTGCTGCAAGCTGTCGACGAGGGGTTTCTCCCGGCTTTTGCCATCCTCGGAGACTACTGCCTGAAGCGCCGGAAAATCGACCTTGCCATCGAGACTGTGAAGCCCGCCTCGCAGGCCGGATATGCTCCGGCCATGCATCAGCACGGCTACTACATCAACGTGCAGTCCATGGGCAAAATGTTCCAGTACAGACGCCTCCGGGAGGTCTGGAGGCTTTATTCCGCAGCCGCCGAGGCGGGTTATCCGCCGTCGATGGCTGTGGTGGGGGAGATGTATTTCAACGGCTTCGGAGCAGCCGTTCCGCGCGACCTTTACAGGTCGCTGGATTATCTTGAACGGGCCTTTCAGGCGGGCGAAGACCGCTGTCTCCCCCTGCTGAGGCGGGTACGTGCCGCAGCAGGGGTGTAAGACCGCGGCTCAGCAGCACATCTGCTCGTTCTTGCCATAGATGCGCTCGATGCGGAACCGGCACCCCTCGTCGAGCAGACATTCGGTAATCTCCTTGAAGCAGGCCCGGACCTGCCGGAAGTCGGCGTTGACAATCCTGCGCCAGCCATCCATGCTGTCGGCGATGAGCGAGGGGAGCTGCTCGAAGCGGATGCCGTGGCGCCGGGCCATCCGGCGGGCATCGTCGGAGTTGACGATGGCAGCCGTCGAACAGCTATAGCGCGGGTCGTCGTAGTCGTGGAGATCGACCGACACAGCCAGGTTGCCGCGGTAGTTGATACCCGCGAAGATCTCCATGACGATCGGCTGGTCATCGTCGGAGCTCATGACATGACGGAAGTTGTAAAAGCAGTCACTGAAAAATTTCATAATCATACAGTTTTAGTGGGGGAGAGCCGCGCAGGCCCTCCCCAGAGTTAATATTTCATTTTCATTAATTCCAATCGGGGATCGGATGGAATCCGAATCGACTTCACCAACATTTCAAAGATCTCGGTACGGCAGCCTGCAAGCCTTGCGATAAGCCTGCAAGCCTTGCGTCGGGACACGCGAATCACCGTTGCGGAAGCCTGCAAGCGTTGCGTCAGGACGTACGAATCACTGACGCGGAAGCCTGCGAAAGGATACGTAAGGACGCACCAAGGGCTGCCGCTAATTTTTGATGTTTGAAAAAGTTGGTGGAAAAACTATGCACACCTCATCTGAGCGCCGCCCGGAGGAGCGACCCCGCCACACCGACTGATGTTGTAGCATAGAGGCTTCATAGCTGAAAATGAAATAATTAAACGATAAAACTGTATGAAAGCTGTATGAAAACAGTATAAAAACTGTATGAAAACCAGCTTTGGAAAAAATGCACCCTCAGGTGCCAATCCCCATTCTGCCGCAAATTTACCACAAATTCCCCATTCCTCCAAATTTTCTCCCCAAAAATCGCACATATACACCGTGTGCATATTAGCGAGTGCATTGTCCGCGAGTGCATGAAAATCCCTCCTCCCGCTCCGCAACGTACGGACGAGCCTTGGGCACGTATCCCCGGCAAGATAGCCTTTATATCTCACTAAATCAGCTATTTACACGGAACTACACGAAACCAACAGAACTATCATTTTGAACTTCAAACGGAGGCCTAAAGGCCTGACCCAGAACGTCAACGGAAGCCTACGGCACACCCTTTCTGAGTGAGGAGGTTGCGGAGCAGATTGGTGGAGCAAGCAGGCCCCGTCAGGCTTCCGTTAAGCTTTGACACTGACGGGCATCATGGTTTGACACTCCGCAGGCTTCCGTTAACGTTCAGGAGCGTAAGCTCCGCAGCAGTTCGGTTTTACGTTCCCGTCCAATAAAATAGTTCCGTTAGTTCAGTGCAGCTCCGTGTAAAAAACTTCCGGCACGTGGAGTTATCAACCCGCTGTGGAAATCCGAAGGTCTTCATGATCAGTAAGTTAGTTCCGGGTAGTTCCGCGTTAAAAGAGCCCGCCGCAGGGGCAACGTGTCGGAGGGACTGCCCGTACAGCGCGTTAAAAAAGGCCGCTGGAGAATTGCGAAAGTCGTTGATCATGAAGACCTTCGGCCTTCACCCGGTTTGCTTCGGGGGGGATCCCCGGCTAAAAAATTCCGCTGCGCTCCATTTTTAAGCCGGGGTTACATGAACAAGAAGGCTTTCAGCCTTCCCCTGCCGGGGGCTTCTTGGTGGCCATCCGGTCCCTGTTAGGTAACATCGGGTGAAGGCCGAATGTCTTCATGGTCAGCAAGATAGCCGGTATTCGCTACGAAATATGCTTTTTAACACGGAGCTACACGGAACTAACGGAACCAGCATGATGAACGTCAACGGAGGCCTAAAGGCCTGGCCCGGAACGTCAACGGAAGCCTGACGGTACTCCCAAGTTTGCCACTCCGCAGGCTTCCGTTAAGCTTTGACACTGACGGGCATCATGGTTTGACCCTCCGTAGGCTTCCGTTAACGTTCAGGAGCGTAAGCTCCGCCATGGTTCGGTTTTACGTTCCGGAGACAAATTTGCTTCCGTTAGTTCCGGGTAGTTCCGTGTTAAAAAAACATTTGCGGAGGGCACGTCCGTACGTTGTTGTCAAAACAGCTGGTAAAAATCGGGGGAGGGATGGAAATATGAGGTTTTTGTGGTAACTTTGCAGCAGAATTCAGATGAGAGATGAATCTGTGATGAAGATTGTGAATATGAATGAGATAAAGAAGATTGGTAAGGAGATAAATAAGGAGATAAAGCTGGTGGCGGCGGACCTGGACGGGACGTTGCTGGATGGCCGGGGGATGTTGAACCCGGAGTTTTTCGATGTGTACGGGGAGCTGAAGGCCCGGGGGATTCAGTTTGTGGCTGCCAGCGGCCGACAGTATTACAATCTGCTGAAGCTGTTCGACAGCATCAGGGATGAGATTGTTTTCATTGCTGAAAACGGCACGTATGTGGTGCGGCGCTCTGAGGAGCTGCTGATCGAGGATATCCCGGCCGAGAAGGCCCGTGAGGTGCTCCGTGAGGTTCGGGAAATCGAAGGGGCATACCCGGTGCTGTGCGGGCGTAAGAGCGCTTATATCGAAGATATGAGGCCTGATTTCGTGAAGCAGGCGCAGACCTATTACGAGCGGTGCGTGACAGTGCCGGACCTGATGGATATCTCCGACGACCGATTCCTGAAGATTGCGGTCTACGATTTCGGCGGGTCGTCGGTGCACGCCTATCCGCTGCTGCGCCATTTCGACGACACGCTGAAGGTTGTGGTCTCGGGTCAGAACTGGCTGGATGTCAGCGTCCAGGAGGCTAACAAAGGGAATGCGCTGGAGCTTGTCATGCACAGCCTCGGGTTGAAGCCGAAGGAGTGCATGGCGTTCGGCGACCAGATGAACGACGCCGAGATGCTCAGCGCCGTGGGCTACGGCTACGCCATGGCGAACTCCTCGGCGGAGCTCAAACGTGTGGCGAAGCTATTCGCCCCCTCGAACAACGAGGACGGAGTGCTCACCGTCATCCGCCGCGAGCTGCTCGGGGGGAAATAGTCCGAAACAACCCGGCTTGTTTCGGATGACCGGCTTGTTTCGGACTATTTGTAGGGGAATGGGATATCAGAGGGGGAGGGAGATGGTGTATTCGGGGATAATGGCGGGGGTGCCGATTTCGAGGACGGGGCCGTCGGCGAAGGAGGGGATGCGGTCGGCCGGTATGTCCTGAAGGAAGGGAACGTTGTGGCGCAGCGGGCGGAAGTAGAAGCCCATCGGCTTGCCGGCGCTCATCTTCTCGGCGAAACGGTTCAGACCGATGCGCCAGGGTTCACCCTGCCAGAAATGGTCGAGAATCATGGCGTTGTCGAGGTAGGCCATGGCCAGGTCGCCGGTATAGGGAACATTCAGGAAAAATTCGTTGACCTGCGGAAGAACCTTGGCATTGCCGGTGAAGGTAACCTCCATACGGCAGGGGACACTCTTGTCAACTTTGAGCTCGGAAGCTACGGAATCGACAGTCACGGTCTGCTCGCGGAAGCCCTGCTTCGAGGGGTACGCGACATAACGGAATGTCGGGGAGCCGAGCGAGAGGAGCTTCACACCGTCCTTTTCAGGCACGACAGTGGCGTCGGTCACCAGCAGTTTGCCGTTCACTTTCATGGCGTTGAGCGCCTCGTGATACGGGAGGGTAGTGATCTTGATTTTCTTGCCGTTGCGGGCCTTGACGGTGAATGTGCTCTTGTAACCGGGAACTACATCCTTGAATTCGCTGCGACCTTTTACAGTGTTTTTGTCGAAGACATATTCGGGTTTCATTCCGTCGTGAACGGTGAAGAAGAAGTGCGGTGTGCCGTTGTCGTCAATTTCCATAAGGGGCTGAGCCACGGCATACTGCAGCCTGGCACCCTCCATGTCGAAGTTGAACGGCAGAATGGCGGAGGTGTTCTTCGGGAGTGTGAAACCGCCGGTAGCGGGGATGGTGACAGTTCCGCCGGGTAGGTTGAGCTTCACCTGCAGGTCGGTCTGGTCGTGGCGGCCGAGATCATGATCCTGGGTGTTGATGAGGAAAAGGAAACCTTCGCCGGCGGGGGTCATGAGCGCTTCGGCAGCTTCGGGGGTGCAGATGGGGCGCTTGTCGTAGACCATCTGGATGCCGACGCCCATCTCGGCGGCTGCCGAGGGATAATCGACGGGATTATAGCGCACGGGGCTGTAGTCGGGGTTGTGCCATAGGTCCTTGAACATGCAGAACTCGCTCTTGCGCTGGTCGGGGAACCATGTGGGATAAGTGTAGGCCGAAGTCACGGGGATAGCTTTTCCCTCGATAACAGCGGCGTTGCCCCATCCGGTGGCGGTGTAGAAGGGAGTGACGATGCCGGCGTCCTGCGCCATTTTCAGCAGCGTCTTCATGTGTTCCTCGCCGAGCTTGGCGGTGGAAATGGCGGAATCCTGCACGGAGACACCGAGCTTGGTTATCCCCTTGTCGTAGCTTGCAGCGGTGAAGTCGCGGACCGGTTCGCCGTTATATTCCACGGCCATAGGGGCGGCGGAGTGCTGGTGTTCATTCTCGATCTGGCAGCCGATGATGGGGCCGCCGTCCTTGTAGTAGAGGCCGTCGAGCTGCCGTGCAATCTGACGGTAGAGCTTGTCGGCATATTCGAGATACTTAGGGTCTTTGGAGCGTATATCGAGATTCTTTGCGAAAATCCAGTCGGGGATTGCGCCGTTGCGGATTTCGCCGTGACCGAACGGGCCGATGCGTATGATCACATCCATGTTGTGCTTCTTGCAAAGCTCTATGAAACGGCGGAGATCGCGGTTGCCGGTCCAGACCCATTCACCCTCGTTGGGTTCATGGAGACTCCAGAAAACGTAGGAGGGGAGGATATTTATGCCGCCGGCCTTCATCTTCAGGATTTCCTGCTCCCACTGGTCGGCCGGGTATCGGGTGTAGTGAAACTCACCGCAGACGGCCACGGTAGGTTTTCCGTCGCGGATGATGTAGAAATTGTTGACGTCGATTGTGCCGCCGTCGGGAGCGGTGCCACCCATCTGCAGGTGTTCGCTGCGGATCGGCTCCCACGACTGCGGCGGAGTCAGTTCGTAGGTCTTGGCGGTGGCGGCGACTGCC
>CABUTS010000025.1 GCA_902494515.1 uncultured Muribaculaceae bacterium
AGGGGGGGAGAGAAGGGGGATCAGTCGAGTTTGAGGACGGCGAGGAAGGCTTTCTGGGGGACCTGGACGGAGCCGATCTGCTTCATGCGCTTCTTGCCGGCTTTCTGTTTTTCGAGGAGCTTGCGCTTTCGGGAGACGTCGCCGCCGTAGCACTTGGCGGTCACGTCCTTGCGGACGGCCTTGATGGTTTCGCGGGCAATGATTTTGGCGCCGATGGCGGCCTGGATGGCGATGTCGAACTGATGGCGGGGAATCAGTTCCTTAAGTTTCTCGCACATGCGGCGGCCGAACTGCACGGCGTTGTCGGCATGGGTCAGGGTCGACAGGGCGTCGACCGATTCGCCGTTGAGCAGCACGTCGAGTTTCACCAGACGCGAGGGGCGGAAGTCGTGGATGTGGTAGTCAAACGATGCGTAGCCCTTTGATATGGATTTCAGTTTGTCGTAGAAGTCGATGACGATTTCGCCCAACGGGAGGTCGAAATGGAGTTCTACGCGGTTGCCGGAGATGAATTCCTGTTTCAGAAGCTCGCCGCGTTTGCCGAGGCAGAGGGTCATGATCGGGCCGATGAACTCGGCGGTGGTGATGATGGAGGCGCGGATGTAGGGCTCTTCGATGTGGTCGATCAGGGTGATGTCGGGGAGACCGGAGGGGTTGTGGACCTCGGTGACGTTCCCTTTCTTGTCGAAAACCTTGTAGGAAACGTTCGGCACCGTGGTGATGACCTCCATGTTGAACTCGCGCGAGAGGCGTTCCTGAATGATTTCCATGTGCAGCAGACCGAGGAAGCCGCAGCGGAAACCGAAGCCGAGGGCCATGGAGGATTCGGGCTGGAAGGTGAGCGAGGCGTCGTTGAGCTGGAGCTTTTCGAGCGACGCGCGGAGGTTCTCAAAGTCCTCGGCTTCAATCGGATATACGCCGGCGAATACCATCGGTTTTACCTCCTCGAATCCTTCGATGGCGGGAGCCGGACGGTCTACGTGGGTGATGGTGTCGCCGACTTTAACCTCCGTGGAGGTCTTGATGCCGGAGATGATGTAGCCCACATTGCCGGCTGAGAGCTCCTGACGGGGGGATAGGTTCATTTTCAGGACACCGATTTCGTCGGCGTGATACTCCTTGCCGGTAGCCACGAACTTCACGAAGTCGTCCTTGTGGATTGTGCCGTTTTCGATCTTGAAGTATGCGATGATGCCGCGGAAGGGGTTGAAAACGGAGTCGAATATCAGGGCCTGGAGCGGGGCGTCGGGGTCGCCCTTCGGGGCCGGGACGCGTTCGACGATGGCGCGGAGGACCTCTTCGATGCCGATGCCGGTTTTGCCGCTGGCGCGGAGAATATCCTCGCGTTTGCAGCCGAGCAGGTCCACGATTTCGTCCTCGACTTCGTCGGGATTGGCGCTCTCGAGGTCTACCTTGTTGATCACGGGGATGATTTCGAGGTCGGAGTCGATAGCCATGTAGAGGTTCGAGATGGTCTGAGCCTGAACGCCTTGGGTGGCGTCGACAACTAAGAGCGCCCCCTCGCAGGCGGCGATGGAGCGGGAGACTTCGTAGGAGAAGTCGACGTGTCCCGGGGTGTCGATGAGGTTGAGCACATAGTCCTGGCCGTCAAGGCGATAGTTCATCTGGATGGCGTGGCTCTTGATGGTGATGCCACGCTCGCGTTCGAGGTCCATGTCGTCGAGCACCTGAGCCTGAAGGTCCTTGGAGTCGATGGTTTTGGTGAATTCAAGCAGACGGTCGGCCAGGGTGCTTTTGCCGTGGTCGATATGGGCGATGATGCAGAAGTTTCGGATATTTTTCATTTCAAATTCAGACGTACTTGGGGGCTAAATCCCTGAGGAATAAGCCTATGCGGTGACCTCTCGGAGTGCCTGGAGGCAGGCCCAGGGTTCATAGTGGGAGGCGACGGCCTTCTCCAGGGGGCAGAGGTCGGACTTGTCGGCGTTCAGAATGTTGTCGACTGTGGTTCCGGCGGAGTTCCTGACGCCGAATTTGTCGAGCATCAGTTTGCCGGGTTTGCTGATGGTTTCGGCGTAAACCTCCTTGACACCGCCGAGCACCATGAGCGCGGCGGCGGCTTTCCCGACAACCTTGTCGGCGACACGGGCTTCCTGGAGCACGCGCGGGTGTTTGTCGATGAGGTCCATCAGTGTTTTAACGCCGTGCTCGGAGTAAGTGTTCAGGCGACCGTTGTCGACGGCGAGGGTTACCCCCTCCTTCTGGAGGGCCGCCACCACGCGGCTCATGTCGGGGGGAGTGCCGCGGCGGAGCGACTCGGCGATGACGTCTATGCGAGCCAGTTCGCGGGGAATGTTGATTTTTTGCGGGCAATGCTCGGTGCATTTCCGGCAGCCGACGCAGTGCTGGGCCTGACGCAGCTTGGGCACGGCCTTGTCGTATCCGACGAGGAATGCGCGGCGCGCTTTGGCGTAGTTTTCGGCCTCCGGGGAGTCGGGCACGTTCCCCTGATTTACACATTTATTATAATGGGCGAAAATTCCGGGGATGTCGAGGCCGTAGGGGCAGGGCATGCAGTATTTGCAGTCGGTGCAGCCGACGGTCGGGTAGTTGGCGATGACACCGGCGGCGCTGTGGAGCATGGCGATTTCATCGTCGGTCAGCGGTTTCAGCGGACAGAAGGAGCGGAGGTTGTCCTGGAGATGGTCCATGTAGGTCATGCCGGAGAGCACCGTCAGCACGCCGGGGTAGGTGCCGCAATAACGGAAAGCCCACGAGGCGGCGGATTTCTCGGGCTCGCGCTGTTTCATCTGGGCGATCACATGTTCGGGGAGGTTTGCCAGACGGCCGCCGAGAAGCGGTTCCATGATTACCACGGGGATGCCGCGTTTCTGGAGCTCGGAGTATAGATAGTCGGCGTTGGTGTTGCGCGGGTTGATCTCCTTGGCGTGTTCCCAGTCGAGATAGTTCATCTGAATCTGCACGAAGTCCCATTTATACTTATCATGCTGATTCAGAAGCATATCGAAGATTGCAACGTCGCCGTGATACGAGAATCCGAGGTTGCGGATTCTACCGGCTTCGCGCTGGGCCATGAGGAAATCGAGGATGCCGTTGTCGATGTAGCGCTTGTTGAAGTTGTCGAGGGAGTCGTCGCCCATGCCTACGCCGTGAAGCAGCAGGTAGTCGATGTGGTCGGTCTGCAGGTACTTCAGCGAGTTCTCGAACATCTTGATCGACTCCTCGCGCGACCAGGTCTGCGGAGCGAAGTTCGAGAGCTTGGTGGCGATGAAATAGCTGTCGCGGGGATGGCGGCTGAGGGCAATGCCGGTGGCTTCCTCGGAGCGCCCCTTGCAGTAGGCGGGCGATGTGTCGAAGTAGTTGACGCCATGAGCCAACGCGAAGTCAACCAGACGGTTGACCTCCTCCTGGTCGATCATGTCCTGAGTCGGGTCGTTGGAATCGGGGATGGTCGGCCAGCGCATGCAGCCGTAGCCGAGCAGCGAGACCTTGTCCTTGGTGGTGGGATTCTCGCGGTAGGTCATTTTGTCGGTGGGAATGTCGGTCTGCGGCAGGTCGCCGTAAGCCTCGGATTCCTTTTTGCCGGAACAGCCGACGAGCGCCGGAGCAACAGCCAGCGATGCCAGGGAGGCTGTCTTGAAGAATTTGCGGCGGGATATATCGAATTGCATAAAGCTTGCTGATTTACTGTGAGTTAGCTTATTGGAGCGGGAACTGTGGAATCACACCGTGCGGTGAACTTCGTGGCCTTCGACGTAGATGGCCGAGAACGGACGGGCGGGGCAGAGGTTCTCGCAGGCGCCGCAGCCTATGCAGCGGCTCTCGTCGACGGCCGGAATCTTGGGCGATTCGGGGTTGTCGGGATCCGAGGGAACCATAGTGATGGCGCCGGGCAGGCAGTGGCGCGCGCAGTTGCCGCACTCCACGCCGTCGGTGTTGACGATACAGTTTTTGGCAATCCAGACGGCGTGGCCGATCTGGGTCGAACTCTTGTCCTCCCACGAAATCGGCTTGATGGCGCCGGTGGGGCAGACGTCGGAGCAGGTGGTGCATTCCGGACGGCAGTAGCCGCGGTCGTAGTCGATGCGGGGCTGCATGAAGCCGTCGAGGGTGGCCTCGGGGCGGAGAATACCTTCAGGGCACTTCGAGACGCAGAGCTGACAGGCGGTGCAGTGCTGCGAGAAGTTCTTCAGTGAGACGGCGCCGGCGGGCACGATGCGGGTCGAGCGGTTGGGGCGCTGTTTCTCCTCGATTTCGGCCAGACCGCCGTCAACGGTTTTGTCGGCGCCTTTCAGCATTGCGGCTCCGGCGGTTGCCGCGCCGATGATCATGAAGGAGCGGCGTGATGAGTCGGCGCCCTTGGCGCCCTTGGCGTCGTTGGCTTCAGTAGCTGTAGCAGCCTTGGCTTCCGCAGCTTTTTTTGCTTCCGGGGCATCCGTCTTTTCAATCAGCTTCGGCTTGCGGGTGAAGCTGATGGCGCCGGTGGAGCACTCGTCGATGCAGTCGAAGCATACCACGCAGCGGCTCAGGTCGATCTGATGGGCTTTGGGGTCGATGCAGGAACTTTTGCAGCGGCGGGCGCAGGCTCCGCAGTTAATGCACTTGTCGGTATTGATAACCGGACGCAGGAAGCTGTAGCGCGAGAGGGCGCCGAGCAGAGTGCCGACCGGACAGATGGAGTTGCAGTAGATACGGCCTCCGCGCCATGCCAATACGGTGATAACCAGGAATGTAACCCCGGCAACAATCAGCATCGGCAGGGTGCCGACCCATACTTCGCGCGGATAGATGGCGTAGCTGTCGTAGTGTTCGGCGATGGGAGCCAGAAGGTTGTTGAACCAGAGAGCCACGGGCTGCAGCAGGTTCTGGACCATGCGGGTGTAGGCGCTGTAAGGCGCTATCAGCGAGGCGAATGCGGTGAAGCCTCTAATGATTGCTATGACGAACAGCACGAACACCGACAGGCGGAGCGCCGTCAGCGGCTTCGTGTGGTGGAAGCGTTTCTTTTTCTTGCGGCGCATGGCCGACAGGTGGCTGATGAAATCCTGATAAACGCCTAAGGGACAGATTATTGAGCAGTAAATTCGGCCGAAGAGCAGTGTGACAACTACCAGGCCGATGATTATGGCGAGGTTGAGTGCCATGATGGCGGGAACGGCCTGGATTTTGGCCATCCAGCCGAACCAGTGGTGCAGTGTGCCGGTGAAGTCAAGAATCATGGCCGTGATGGCAAGCCAGAACAGCACGGCAAGGGTGACTCTGATTTTGCGTAACATAGCAGAAATATGGTAGATTGTTTTATAATTCGTTAAAACGATGTACAATGTTGGTTTACAGACGTGTACTCCTTAAAGACTTACGCCTCAGAGCCTACTTCTGTAAGTTACTGCAAAGTTACGAAAAATCTCGGAAAATTCAATGAAATCCCTCCGCAAAACACCTTAAAAAGCTTGTTTTGTCTATTCCTGAAAACAGTTGATTCGGTTTGTTTTGCGCTTACTTAGCGGCTGTGAGTTTTTCAATTAAAACGGAATTGTAATATTGCGGGTCATCGCTGACTTCGCGGCCGACGAAGGGGGGCAGCGGGGGCTCGAGGCAGGCGTCGGGAAGCTCCACTTCGGCCACGACCAGAGGCGCAAGCCGGCCGTGAAATTCGTCAACCTCCCATGTAAAGCCCTGATATTCAACTATCCATCGGGTTTTCTCGAGAACGGCTCCGCCGCAGACTTCGCGGAGCATCTCGCGGGCGTCGGCCTCAGGAACCGGGTATTCCCATTCGCTTCGGCTAATGCCGTGGTTGACCCCTTTGATGGTCAGAAACGCCTTGTCGTCGCGGACACGGACGCGGACCGTGCCCTCTTTCTGCCGCGAAATGTAGCCCTGGGCGATTTTGTGGCTCCTCACTGCCATCTGTTTATATGATTCGTTGATAACCAGAAATTTACGTTCGATTTCGTGCGCCATGATTCTTGTATGGGGATTGTCGGGTTGGAGTGAATATTTGTCCGCTAAGGGCAATGTTTTGCGGGATACCGAAAATTGTAGTAACTTTGCAAAGTTATTCAATAAAATTGGAAAAAGCAAAACTATTCATATTCATACTCCTGGCTCTGGTCGGTGCAGTCAGCGCCAGAGCTGCCAAACTCACAGTTGAGGTGCGGGATTCGGTGACACTGGAACCGGTGCCATACGTCGCTGTATATGTGCGCGGTACGCAGCAGGGGGAACTCGCCGGCGACAATGGCCGCGCCGTTCTGAACATCAATCAGCAGACCGCCGAGCTGGAATTTTCGGCCATGGGTTACGATAAAAAGATTGTCAAGGTCGATTCCCGTATGCCCCTTGTGGTGGTGGAACTGTCCCCGACGGGGTATAGGCTCGACGAGGTCACGGTGCGCCGCGGCCGCGAGCACTATTCCAAGAAAAACAACCCGGCGGTTGCCTTCATGCAGCGCATCCGCAGTGCCGACAGCATCACGAATCCGCGCCGTCAGCCCTACTACAACTTCACCCGTTACGAGCGTATCACCTTCGGCCTCAATAACTTCCAGTTTCATCTCGACTCGATTAAGCCCGGCGCGAAGAAGGGAAAATTTGACTTCCTGCGCGAGCATGTCGACACCTCGGCTGTCACCGGACGCCCGATTCTGCCCCTTTCGGTCAAGGAGAAGGTCACCGACTTCATCTACCGCCGCGACCCGAAGTCCGAGAAACAGATTGTCCGCGCGCTGCGTTCCGAGGGGGTCGACGAGGAGATGAACATGTCGAGCATGACGGTGCTTGTCGAGGACATTTTCCGCGATATCGACCTCTATGACGAGAACGTCAACATCCTGCAAAACAGGTTCGTAAGTCCGCTTTCGCGTATCGCTCCGGACTTTTACAAGTTCTACCTCACCGACACTCTTCCGGCCAACAACGGGGAGCCGCCGCTGATCGAGCTTAGTTTCGCGCCGCGAAATCCGGCGACTTTCGGTTTCACCGGCCGCCTGTACGTTGCGTTGGGCGATTCCACGATGTTCGTGCGCCGCGTGCGCATGAATGTGCCCCCCTCGATCAACCTCAATTTCATTGAGCATCTGCAGATTACCCAAGAATTCAAGCAGGCGCCGAGCGGGGCGCGCCTGAAGCTGCTCGACGATTTCAACGCCGAAATCTCCATTACGCGCGGCTCGCAGGGGCTTTATGTCCATCGCGCTACGGCCTACAAGGACCACAGCTTCGAGCCTTCGCCCGACGCGGAGGTGTTCGACAAGCTCGGCACGACGTTTCAGGACCCGGCGATTTATGCCCGCGACGAGGCGTACTGGCAGCGGGAGCGGCAGGTGGCAGCCAGCGGAAACGAGAACCGCATAGCGCAGCTGATGAAGCAGTTACGCAGTGTGAGTCTATATTATTACGCCGAGAAGTTCCTGAAAATCATGTTCACGGGCTATATTCAGACCGGTAATCCCTCGAAGTTCGACATCGGTCCGGTGAACACGTTTGTCAGCGGCAACACCATCGAGGGGGCGCGCATGCGTTTCGGCGGAACCACCACCGCGGCCCTCTCGCCGCACTGGTTTGCAAAGGGTTACGTCGCCTACGGCTTCAAAGACAGGAAGTTCAAGTATGGAGCCGAGCTGGAATATTCCTTCATCCCAAAGCGGGAACATCAGCGTGAATTTCCGGTTCATTCCATCGCTGTTTCGGAGAAATACGACATGGATCAACTCGGCCAGCATTATCTTTTCACCAACGCCGACAACGTTTTCCTGGCCTGGAAACGAATGAAGAATGTGCTGATGACCTACCGCCGGCAGACCCGTCTGGACTATACTCTCGAGCTTCCCAATAACTTCTCGGTGAAGGCTTCCGCGAATCTCGAGCGGCAGGAAGCCACTGAGTATGTGCCGTTTACCAACGGATATGGTCAGACTTTCGGCCACTATCAGGAGATGTTTTTCGCAGTGGAGCTCCGCTATGCCCCCGGCGAGAAGTTTTTCCAGACCAAGACGCAGCGAATCCCCGTGAATCTCGATGCGCCGGTGTTCCAGCTGACCCATACTTTCGCGCCGAAAAAGCTGTTCGGAGCGCCGTTCACCATCAACAAAACGGAACTCAGCGTGTCGAAGCGTTTCTGGTTTTCGGCCTTCGGATTCACCGATATTATCGTTCGCGGCGGCCATGTCTGGAGTCAGGCACCCTACCTTAACTTGCTGATGCCCAATGCGAACCTTTCATATACTATTCAGCCGGAGAGCTTCGCGCTGATGAGTCCGATGGAGTTCATCAACGACAGCTACGTCAGCTGGGATCTCACATACTGGGCCAACGGCGCCATCCTGAACTACATCCCTCTGCTCAAAAAACTGAAACTCCGTGAGGCCTTCGCCTTCCGCGGCTGGCTCGGCGGTCTCAGCGACAAGAACAACCCGCTGAAGAATCCCGAACTATATCGCTTCCCGGTCGAGAGCGCCTATCAGCCGATGAACGGCCGCCCCTACATGGAAATCTCCGCCGGCCTCGACAATCTCTTCAAATGCCTCCGCGTCGACTACGTCTGGCGCCTGACCTACCGCTCCGGCATCCCCTCCTCCTCGCGCTCCGGCCTCCGCATCGCCCTCCACGCCACCTTCTGACCGCTCGTGACTAAAGTGAAATCGATCGCCCCTCAGGGGAAATAGATCGTTGTAACTCCTTTAACAATAGTAATCAAGGTCTGACCTTTACTGCATTACCAGTTAAACTGATGCTGTAGTTGCTCAGATTCTTAATGTTATAGTCGAATTCCACGAGTCCGAAGGGGTGTGCGCCACGACCGGTGGAAAAAACAGCGTCACACTTTTTCCCATATCTGTCGAGAGTTTCATCGTAAGGATGTTCAGTTCTGAAAACCGTTGTTACTGAATGTGGTTTGAGGGCTGGAAGCCCTTGAATTATGTCAGCCAGACTCTGGACATCTTTTGCTCCGTGGTGTGGTATTTTGATGAATCTGCAGGCGCTCAGATTGTCTTTGTCAAGAAATTTCAAGTTGTTTTCCGATAAATCACCGGCAAAAATATAACGGACCTTGTTCAGTTCGATAATGAAAAATAATGAAAGATCATTCATTTCCCCGCTGTTCATTATTTTCCTGTCTACGCGCCGATTGACCACGGAGCTGTATGGTAACATGAATCCAATCCGAAATTTAACGGAATCGTTGTTTGTCCGGTTGATAATCTTCCGGCCACCGATGAAACGGATTCCATCATCTTCATCTTGGCATAATGAAATCTCATTCCAGTTATACTTGCGACCGTGGTTGTAATTGTCCTGTAAGTATTTGAATGAGTTTAACGCGGAAATTTTTCTGTTATTCCGAAGCGTTTCCTTTGTCAGTGAAGTCGGCAAGTAGATTGACGCTTTCTTCTCAGGATCAAATTTTGCCATTAACCGGTCAATCCCACAAGAATGATCATCGTCCGGATGAGTCCAGATCAATGCGTCTATTCTTGTGTCTGACGGTAGTTCCGAGAGCCAGTATTGATATCCCTTGACTTCATAATTATCGGCGAAGATATTATATAGAATGTCTTCCTCATTCATTAACGATATCATTATCGACTCGCCTTGGTCGGGATATCCTAAAGTCCGAATACGCAAATGGAGATTGTCAAAATCATCCACCTTCACTGGAGGAATCATTTAAATCGAGGTGCGGGTTTCACATTTGCTGTCTTGTTTCCTGAAGCTGGCACAAAGACCATTGTGGAGCGATTTCTGACCGTCGGTATAACACGACAGCCTTTCGCCCTGTTCACCCCGGCTTTTGCCATGGCGGCTCTTTTCGATGCGGATGTGTATGCCATAATTTAATTCGTGAAGCAACGGGTAACCTCGTCCTTTGAAAGTTTTACAACATTTTTGATACATTCGGCAATGTTCTCCGAGGCAGAAACCGTGAGAACTGCTTTTGTCTGTATGATTACATCTGACAATTCCGGGTTTATTTTCTCGTCGGAGGGAGATATGGTTCGGGTCAAATCCAGAAATATGCCGTCACGTATGATAGAATCGGTGTACTGACCGTTATAACCGTTTCCTTCCATCACAGGGAATGCAGACTTATCACAAATGTTCCATAAGTCCGCGTCTGTCCTTTTATCCACAAAATAGTTGAGTCTCAGGTAAATGTCATTAACATGAATCCCGAGCTCTTGAAATACATTTATGGCGGTTGCGGTTATGTTTTCTACTGATGTTTCGATTGAAGCGCCGTCAGAAGATATGCTGAACGCAATAAAGTAGGGATTTACATAAATATCACACTTTATCTCATTCAATCTGGCACCAGTGAGGCTCACCAGATCTGTTTCGATAACTTTGTTGATATATGTGTCTCGTAATTCAGCTACGCTGTCAATATCAATCAGTTGCTCGTTAATTTCATCAAAAGGTACGTCTGAAGGGATTCCGTTGGAAATCTCTTTTAGTTTGGTGGCGCACTTGTTGAAATCATCATACAGCAGATAAGTATCAAACCGCAGGAGTATTGAGCCTAAATGGCTCTGCATCATTTTGCTGTATTCTTTTATTCGACACATATAACTATATCAGATGTTATTCCGCAAAGTTAATGAAATTATTTGATTTATTAACCTATGGACTGAAGGAAAGTTTCGGGTAAGAGACGATTTTGTGACGATTTTGTGTGATTATCTCAAAAAAAAGGCTGCGCTGAGAGAGCGAAGCCTTATATGGGGAGATGTTCTTGCGAATTATAGAAATGTCCTTACAAAAGAGGGAGCGGCAGAGGGCGGGGCCCGGGATTAGCGGAGGCGGAGGCGGGTGCCGGGGGTGAGCTTGGAGCTGGTGGTCAGGCCGTTGAGGCGGCAGAGGGCTTTGACGGTAGTGCCGTTGCGCGAGGCAATGCGGCTCAGGGAGTCGCCGCGCTTAACCACGTAGGTCGTGGGCTTGGAGGCCTTTTTCGAGCTGCTCTTGGCTTTGGGATGGTTGGCGGCGTCGGCCAGATACTTGCGGGTGTATTCGGCGTTGGCGTCGGGGTCGAAGTTACGAGTCCGGGTGTAGGTGTTCTTGTCGAAGGTGTATTCGTCGGTGTGGACGGTCTGGTTGGCGAAGTCGAAAATTGCCGCGGGGTTGATGGGGTATCCCATGAAGCGGGTTTCGAAGTGGAGGTGGGAGCCGAAGGAGCGGCCGGTGTTGCCGCCGAGGGCGATGGGTTCGCCGGCTTTCACATCCTGATCGTCTTTCACAAGGAATTTCGAGAGGTGACCGTATACGGTTTCGAGGCCGTTGGGGTGACGGAGGATTACGTAGTAGCCGTAGCCTTTGCGCTCGAAGTTGGTCAGACGTACGCGGCCGTCGAAGGCAGCGCGGACGGTGTCGCCGGTCTGCAGTTTCAGGTCAATGCCCTTGTGGACGCGGCGGAAACGGGGACGGTAACCGTAGGGGGATGTCACGTAGCCGGGGGTCGGCATGGCGAACCCGCTGACGTCAATGACCTTGGTGTCAGGCACTTCCTTGCCAACGTAAGCGTTGACGCTGCGGGAGTTCCATCCTTCGGTGTAGATATCCAGTTCGGGTTCTTCCTCCTCTTTGAAGAGGTTGTCGACGAAGTCCTGAGTTTCCTTTACGGAAATCTGCTGCTGGATGTTTTCCTGTTTGGCGATGAGATCCTGGTGCTCGGCGTTGTGGGCGGAGGGGAGTTTGTATGATTGCGCGGCCGCGGCGAAAGCTGCTGCGGCCACTGCGGCTGATATTAGGAGTCGGTTTATGCTGAAAGTGAAGGACATTAGACGGTGGAGGGTTGAGGAAGAGAGGGTATTAGGAGTTGAGTTCGTCGGGAGAGTAGATGGAGGTGACGGTGCAGGGCCAGTATTCCAGAACTTCGCCGGGTTTGAAGAATCGTTTAACCTCGATTTCAGCGTTCTCGGGGGAGTCGGAGGCGTGGATGATGTTCTCCTGACCGCTCATGCCGAAGTCGCCGCGGATGGTGCCGGGGGCAGCCTTGCGGGCGTTGGTTACACCGATCATGGCGCGGACAACTGTCACTGCGTCAAGGCCTTTGATTGCCATCGCGATCACGGGCGACGACATCATGGAGCGGAGCAGCGAGGGGAAGAAAGGTTTGTCGACCAGGTGAGCATAGTGCTCGCGGAGAATGGGTTCATCGAGCTGCATGAGTTTCATGCCGGCGATTACGAGACCTTTTTTTTCGAAGCGGGAGATGATTTCACCGGCCAGACCTCTCTGGACTCCGGAGGGTTTTATGATGACGAGAGTAGTTTCCATTTTTGGGATTGGTTTGATTTTCTTTTGCCAAAGTTACTAAAAATAACGCAATTAACTAAAAAAATCAGTATTAAATTTCACTAAAAAAACCTGCGTTTACCTTTAAACACCTATAATTTGCTGATAGATAACTGGTTATGAAAATATGTTTTACAACATATTTTCAAACAATTCGCTCAGAATCAGGATATACGCGACATATCGGACTTGCGGGCGAAGAGCTGGGAAAGTTCCGGCAGGAGCATCTCATGGCCCGGCGCCGAGAGGGCCGGGTCGGCGGCGATGAGGGCGTCGACGCTGTCGCGGGCAATCTGCACGATCTGTCCGTCGGTAGCCAGATTCGCCACATGCAGCTCCATCGGCATACCGCTCTGCATGGTCCCCTCGAGGTCGCCGGGACCGCGCGTCCGGAGGTCGGCTTCGGCTATGAGGAAACCGTCGGTGGTGGAGGTCATGAGCTCCAGACGCTTGCGGGTGTCGCCGCCGATTTTACGCTTCGACATCAGCACGCAGTAGCTCTGATCAGCGCCGCGGCCGACGCGTCCGCGCAGCTGATGCAGCTGCGAGAGACCGAACCGCTCGGCGTTCTCGATTACCATGACCGAGGCGTTCGGCACATTCACACCGACCTCGATAACGGTCGTGGCGACCAGTATCTGGGCCTTGTTTTCGGCGAAAATTGTCATCTGATGGTCCTTCTCCGAGGGCTTCATCTTGCCGTGGCAATAGGCCGTACGGTAGCTCGGGAAGGTTTCGCGGATAATCTCGTAACCCTCCTCGAGGCACTTCAGGTCGAGCTTTTCGTTCTCCTCGATCAGGGGGTAGACGATGTAGACCTGCCGTCCTTTGGCCAGTTCGCGGCCGATGGAGCGGTAAACCTGCTGCCGCTGGTCGTCGAAGCGCAGGAGGGTGGTGATGGGCTTGCGGCCCGGGGGAAGTTCGTCGATCACCGACACGTCGAGGTCGCCGTATACGGTCATCGCCAGAGTGCGGGGAATCGGCGTCGCGGTCATCACCAGGATGTGCGGCGGAATCACGTTCTTGGCCCACAGACGGGCGCGCTGGAGCACGCCGAAGCGGTGCTGTTCGTCGATTACGGCTATCCCTAAGTCCTTGAATTTCACGTTATCCTCAATCAGTGCGTGTGTGCCGATCAGGATGTGCAGCGAGCCGTCGAGCAGCTCGCGGGAAATCTGTTCGCGCTCCTTTTTGCGGGTTGAACCGGTGAGCAGACGTATGTTGATTCCGAGCTGGGCGGCCATGGAGCGGAGCGACTCGTAGTGCTGCGTGGCGAGGATTTCGGTCGGGGCCATGAGGCAGGCCTGGCAGCCATTGTCAAGCGCCATGAGCATCGCCATGAGCGCCACGATGGTCTTGCCGGAGCCGACATCCCCCTGAACCAGGCGGTTCATCTGCTTGCCGGAGCCGACGTCGGCGCGGATTTCGCGGAGCACGCGCTTCTGGGCGCCGGTCAGCGGAAAGGGGAGAACCTGAGAGTAGAAGTTGTTGAAAAACAGACCGATACGCGGGAACCGGCGCCCCTGCACCGAGGCTGCGCGCTTGTCGGCATACCGCCGGATATTCAGCTGGAGGTAGAAGAGCTCCTCGAACTTCAGGCGGAGCCGGGCACGGTTCAACTCGTCGGTGTTCGGGGGATTGTGGATGGTGCGGATGGCCCTGTCGCGCTCCATCAGTCCGCGCTGCGCAATGATTTCTGCGGGGAGCGTTTCGGGAAAATGACGGACTGCCACTAAGGCGTTGCTGACCCACTGGAAGATGCTGCGCGAGGTGATGCCGCGGTTCCGGAGCTTCTCGGTCAGCGGATATACACCGCGCAGGCCTCCGGAGGCGCCGGCTGAATCCGGCAGGTCGACCTCCGGATGCACCATGCTCCAGTGGCCGTTGAATTCCTTCGGTTTGCCGAAAAGGATGTATTCCACTCCCGGGTTGTAGGCCTCCCGGATTGCCTTGATGCGCTTGAACCAGACTATATCCAGCGTGGCGGTGCCGTCGGTGAAGAGTCCGTTCAGGCGCATTTTCGCCCCTTCGCCGATGACGTTGAAGGTTACGAACCGTCCGCGCACCTGAACGTAGGGCATATCCCCGGCGAAGGAGCGGACCGAGTAGACCTGCGAGCGGTCGACATAATGCGACGGAAAATGGTGCACGAGGTCGTGGAGCGAGCTGATATGCAGTTCACTCTCAAGTAGTTTGGCTCTCGACGGACCGATTCCCTTGATGAACTTTATGTCGTATTCGCGCGGTGACGGGGGCATTGGTTGGTTTACTTCTCCGGGTTGCGGGATTGCTTCTCGCGAATCGCGGTTACTTCTCCGGGTTGCGGGAGGCGAGGATGGCTTCGGCGAAAAGGATGTCGCGGGGATTGGTGATTTTTATGTTGTCGACGGAGCCTTTCACCAGGGTGATGTTATGGAATCCGGCGGCGGCCAGGACCGAGGCGTCGTCGGTGAAGGAGTCTTCGTAGGGGAGGGTGTAGGCTTCGCGGAGGCGCCAGAGCGAGAATCCCTGGGGGGTCTGCACGGCGCGGAAACGGCTGCGGTCCACCGGCTCGGAGCTGACTTCGTCGTCGTCGAGCTGCCGCAGGGAGTCGCTGACGGGTACCACGGGGATGGCGCCGTCGGTGTTGAGCGTGGCGCCGCAGACCCTCGAGACGGTGGCCTTGTCGATGAGCGGCCGGGCTCCGTCGTGAATCAGCACTGTGGAGTGGGGCGCTGCGTCGGCGGGGATTGCCTGCAGTCCGTTGCGCACCGATTCCCAGCGGGTTGCGCCTCCGGAAACAATCGTCGGGGAGTCGAAGTCATATCGGCTGCAAAGTTCGCGCCAGATTTCCGCGCCGCTTTCCGACAGCACGAGGATCAGCTCGGCGCCCTCCCGGGCAAGCCGCAGATTGTCGATGGTGTGCATCAGCACGGGGCGTCCGGCCATCGTGCAGAACTGCTTGGGGAGGTCTCCGCCGAAACGGCTGCCGCTTCCCGCCGCCACTATTATAATATATGTATTCGATAGTGCCATTCAGTCTTTTTGCTGCAAAATTACACAAAAGGGCTATTTCCGGAGGGTTACGCGGTTCATGTAGTCGCCCAGCCATAGGCCGCCGATGATGAGCACGCAGCCCAGACAGCCGACAACGGTGATGGGGTCCTCTTTGCCGAAGAGAATCGCGGCGATAATCATGGTGGCGATCGGCTGCACGTAGAGGTAGTTGTTGGTGGTGATGGCGCCGAGCTTGCTCATGGTCCATGCCCAGAGGAGGTAGGAGAGCATGGAGCAGACAATGCCGAGGAAGAGCAGGTTCACCAGCACTTCCGGCACGACCAGTTCCGACAGCGGCGACATCGGTTCCTTTGAAATCAGCCAGAAGGGTATGGCCGTGACAAGTCCGTAGAAGAATGTCTTGCGGGTGATGAACTGGGCGGTGTAGACGGCGTTCAACTTCCTGAGTACCAGCGAATATATGGCCCAGGACAGGGCGGCTGCGAGGGCCAGGAGGTCGCCGATGGTGGTGGAGAGGGCGTCAGGCCCGGCCTCGGGGGCGGTGCCGGAAAAGCCGTCCTTGAAAACTATGAAGCCGACCCCGAGGAAGGCGATTGCCGAGCCGATGTAGGTCCATTTCCCCGGGCGTTCCGTTTTGTAGAGCGCGCCGATGAGCAGGGTGGTCAGCAGCGGCGAGAGGGTGGTGATCATCGACACATCCGACACGCGGGTATAGTTGACGGCATTGTTTTCGGCAATGAAATAAATCGAGGAGCCGCAGAGACCGGTGACCAGAAACAGCAGCTCGTCGCGCCACGAGTTCGCCAGGATTTTCTTGTGACAGCCGATCAGCACCAGCACGTAGGCCAGAATGAAACGGTAGATGTAGATTTCCACCGGACCGAGGCCGTGGTTGATCAGCACTTTGGTGGATACGAATGAGCCGCCCCACATCGTCACGACCAGCAGTGCGGCCAAGTGACAAATGAGTAAGCTCTTATGCGACGACGAATTCCTTAATGTTCCGGACGACATGTTGAACTGGCAATTTTTACCCTGCGAAATTAGCGAAAATTTCCGGGTTTTCATAAAAAATCGACCGAAAAAATTTGCACCCCCCGTAATGTTTCACTAAATTTGTGCCTGAAATTCCAAAGAAAAACAATTAACACAATAATAAATGGAAGTAACCGGTAAAATCATCCTTGCCCTGCCCGAACAGTCGGGCGTATCGAAAAGCGGCAACAACTGGCACAAACGCGAATATGTTCTCGAGACTCAGGAGAACTTCCCCCGCAAAATATTTTTCAGCTTTTTCGGCGACAAAGCCGACCAGTACCCCCTGAGCGTAGGTCAGGTTATCCGTCTGAGCTTTGACATCGACAGCCGCGAATACAACGGCCGCTGGTTCACCAGCATCAACGCATGGAAGGCCGAGGACGCCTCGCAGGCTGCCCCCGCCGCTCCCGCCCAGGGTTTCCCCACCCCCGGTGCTCCTCAGGGATTCCCCTCGTCTCCCGCCGCCCCTGCTGCTCCCGCCGCTCCCGGTTACGCTGCCCCTGCATCTCCCGGCTATGCCGCCCCCGCTGCTCCCGCCGCCCCCCAGGGCTTCCCGGCAGCTCCCGCCGCCACCCCCAACGACGACCTTCCCTTCTGAAGGTCGGCTGAGGAACCACCATTCTGAACATCAGCTCCTGAACTACCTGATAACGCGAGTTCGGGATAAGGAACCGATGAAACGCGAATGTTTCAAAGACTACAGTTATTCAGGCGATCACTCAGCAATGGTCGCCTGAATCATATATATCAAATTCCTTGCAAAAATCCTCGGCAATACTATGATATGATGACATCCAAAGAATTTGAAATATTCTTCAGGAGGCTGTACCTGCCGCTTGGTATGTACGCCCTTCGTATTGTCGATGATGCGGATGTTGCCGAGGATTTAGTGCAGGATGCCTTTATGAAGGCATGGCTATATAGCGAGAACGGAGGCGAGATTGAGAATTTTTCATCATTCATGTATAGGACTGTCAGAAATATATGTCTCTCATATCTGCGTAATAGACACGAAACGCTTGACGAGAGCAATATTCCCGATGTGGGGGAAGAAGAAATCGACACTTCGTTCAGAGATGCGAGAATATGGAAAGCCATTGACAGCTTACCGGAAAAATGCCGTGAGGTATTCCTGATGAGCAAACGAGACGGTCTAACCAACGAGGAAATCGCCGAAGAATTAGGCATATCTATCAAGACTGTAAAGAACCAGATGACAAAGGCTTTCAGCCGTCTGCGCGATGCGTTGTCCGACGGCCATAAACCTTTCTTTTTGCCTTTTCTGTAAATTTCTCAAAAAATTTATTTAAGCGTAGGACCTTTTCAACAATGATGGATCATAAGAGTGAGCGAATCATTCATCATAATGAAAAGGATAATATTTCTTGTACTGGCAGTAATAGCCTTCGCCCATGTTTCGGAAGCCCGTCAGCCAAAGCGCGGCTACCGTGGCTTTCTGGAATGGAGCAGCAGCGTCCGTTCCGATAATTTCGGTGTTTTCGACATACATGGAAATCTCAGTATGGAACGTCAGGGGTCTTTCTATACCGGTTTTTCAACCTCTCACGGGTATCAGATCAATCCGATGTTTTTTATCGGTGCTGGTCTCGGAATGGAGCGGTGTGGAAAACTTGACAACTGGGTTGCTCCTATTTTTATTCAAGGGAGGATTGACTTGAAGTTTGGCAAATTCACACCGTTTGGAGATTTGCGACTCGGCATCAATGTTGCCGAAGGAACCGGCATATATATTTCACCGACCATAGGCTACCGATTCAACTGGGGTCGCAAAATGGGTGTCAATCTTGGAGCCGGTCTTACTCTTGCCGGATATAGAGCCGATCATTATGAAGGCACCATGACGGGTCCGGATTCGTATGAAATTCAATTTGTTGGCACCAAAAATCATATTCGCCCATATTTTTCATTTCGCTTAGGCATAGATTTCTGAATGTCATGAAAAACAAGGAAGTAGATTATATAGCGTGTCGCTATAAAAAAGGAAAATTCTCAACGGATGCCGGCTGGCGTCGTCTCGGAATAGTTCCGGTATCGAAATGGAGAAAATACAGGGTTGCTGCAGCTGTGGCCGCCACTGTCATCCTGTCTGCGACAGCAACGATACTATATAGAGAATATCATATGGATGACACGCCGCAGCAGACCATGCCTGTCACTCCGCAGACAATAAGCCCGTTGGCTGAGGTCAAGGTCATAGATTTTGAGAACGCACCGTTGCCTGATGTCGTTAAAAAAATCGAGGCGGTTTACAATGTCAAGGTAGAGGGCATTCCGGCATCTCCTGAAGAATACGTGCTTTCCCTGCACTACGAAGGTACGCCGACCGACCTCATATCAGTAATCAACGATATTCTTGAAACACAAATGTCCGTGTCTGAGAAATGAAACAGCTTGTATTATTCATAATGCTGTGCGTCAGTGCCGTGTGTATGGCCCAGAAGGTCACGATAAGAGCTATCAACGAACCTGCGGCTGCTGTGTTCCGAAGCATAGTCGAGCAGACCGGCAAGAATTTCGTGTATTCATCCGAGCTGCTGAAAGATATGCGAGTATCCGTTAATGTCAAAAACAAATCTTTGGAATATACTCTCTCCATTATTTTCAAGGGTTCGGACATTGAATATGAAATCAAGGGCAGGAACATCATTCTCAAACGAAAGCCAAAGCCTAAAAAGAAAGAGAGCAAACCGGCTGTATCCGTAACACCTCCGAGAATGCCCGTACATAATGCCGAAGTCCCGAAAATGCTTGAGGAAGTGATTGTTGTATCCCGCCTTGAAGCCCCGGCAGTTCGGACTTCAGAAATCGGTGCCAAGAAATTGTCGGCGACAGAGATTGTCAATACTCCCGTAATGTTCGGAGAGAGCGATGTCCTTAAAGCATTGCAGATGCAGCCCGGAATTACCGGCGGCTCCGAAGGAATGGCTGAGATGCATGTGCATGGAGGCAATTCCGATGAAAACTTTTCATGCTTGACAATGTGCCGATCTATCAGGTAAATCATTTTGCCGGATTGTTCTCGGCATTCAATGTCGATGCAATTCGTTATATTGACTTCTTCAAGTCTTCGATACCGGCCAAGTATGACGGACGATTGTCTTCCTATCTCGATGTTCGCACTAAAAATGGTTCACGGGAAGGGCATCATGGGTCATTCAAACTCGGACTCACTTCAGGCGCGTTGAACATCGACGGCCCGATCGGTAGAAAGACAACCTATTCGGTGGCATTACGCCGCTCATGGTTCGATGTCCTGTCAATTCCGATTGTGGCGATAGCCAATTCTTCATCGGATGAAGATAAAATACGATTCCGTTATGCGTTTATGGATCTGAACGGTAAAATTACGCATAGATTCAACAACCGGGCTACCGGATTTGTCAGTGTTTATTTCGGAGACGACATTCTCAAGACCGGAAGTATGGATAAGAATGAAAGTGATTACGGGTGGTACGAGGATGACAGGTTTGATATGCACTGGGGTAATCTTGTGGCACAGACCGGATTCAACTATAGGCTACGCCCTTCGCTGTCCGCTGAGTTTACGGCAGCCTATACCCGGTTCTTTTCAGGTATGAAGCATAATTATTATACCAAAGACAAAGCCGCATCCGTAATTGATGAATCAAGAACCATTACCAATTCCGACAATAACATCAACGACTGGATATTCAGAGGCGATTTTGACTGGCATCCGAATGACAGCCACCGGGTACGTTTCGGTGCCGGATACACGTTGCATTCTTTCCTGCCGGGTCGCACCTCCCGCAACTATTCAAACGGAACAACAATAGTGTCATCCCGCGATTCCACTCAATCATATACAGCCAACGAAGCCAATATCTATATAGAGGATGATTTTCGTATATCGGATAGATTCCATATCAATTCTGGTTTTCACGGCTCTCTTTTCAATATAAGCGGCAAGACACGTTATGGTCTTGGGCCCCGCTTGTCGATAAGTTATAATCCTGCTGAAAACTGGGCGGTCAAGGCGGCTTACAGCCGTACAAACCAGTACGTTCACCAGCTTTGCCAGACTTATCTTGCACTTCCGACCGACCAATGGGTGCCGATAACTGGAAATCTAAAGCCACAGACGGCAGACAAGATTTCCGTGGGAGGATACTGGCAGTCTGAGAATGGAATGTATGCTATTTCAGCAGAAGGCTTCTACAAATATATGCGTAATCTTGTGGATTACCGCGACGAGTATTATCTCCAGCCTCCAATGGGAATGTGGAATGCCCGGCTATGCAGCGGTAACGGGACTGCAAAAGGTGTGGATATAAAAGTTGAGAAAATAATAGGGCGATTTTCAGGTCATATCGCTTATTCTCTTGCATGGGCCGACCGAACTTTCCCGGAAAAGAATGGCGGTCATACCTTTCCGGCTCGATTTGACCACCGCCATACTGTAAATATCTTGCTTAACTGGAAAATCAGTGATAAGGTACAGCTCAATGCCGCGTGGACAGGACATTCAGGCAATCGTTTCACATTGTTGCCCCAGATGTGGGAATCACCTGATTTCGATGTTACCGGCTTTTCCGAGAACTCTCCGTTGAAGGCCGGAATTAACAATTACCAGCTGCCATTGTATCATCGTCTTGACCTTTCTTGCACGGTAAGGAACAAGCGCGGTTTCTGGAATTTCAGTCTATACAACGCATATTGCCACATGAATACAGTGGCAATCCGTCGAAATTATACTGACTATAATCGTCCGGTGTTTCAGAAAGTAAAAATGCTTCCAATAATCCCCTCAATATCGTACACATGGCAATTCTAAAATATCTACTTGCTCTTGCATTCAGCCTGCTGTTGACAGGGTGTTATGAGGACATTGAACCAAATATAGAAACTGAGCCGGTCCTCTGTATAAATTCCATGATAACAGCCGGGGAACCGATTGAAGTCATGGTTTCCCACTCTTGGATGTTCAACAATGAAAATGGTGAAAAGAACCATAGTGTTGAAGATGCAAAGATTTCGATATACGCCAATGGGATGTTACAGACAGAAAACTATATACCAAAGGAAGGTGACAATATCCGCATTGTGGCTGAAAGTAAGAAATACGGTAGCGCCGAGGCGTCCGTTACCGTACCGGAAGCAGTGCCTATAAATTCTGCTGACTTTTCTCCCGTGGTATTGAATGTCTTTAAGAACAGCGATCTGCCAATGTCCGAAGGACTTACATTCAATATGAAGATTTCCATGAAGATTGTCGATACCCACAGTTATGATGACTATTTCAAATTGGATTACAACTGGGCATCCCCGACAGGAGATGACGACGACGGAGTCGATTATAATGCTCCTCACGCTCCTTATACATTCTTTTCCTTTGGTACCTTTGAATATAAGGCCGAGCCTATTTTCGAGGAATACATCGGTATGTTTGAATCCGTCATGGGGAATGATTATGATGATGCTTTGCTTATTTTCTCCGACCGGCAGTTTTCCCGGAAAGACTATACTCTGAGACTGCAATTCAACAACGCCTCATATCTTGTTGAATCGCCGGAATATGACTCCGAACTTTATGATTGCAGCATTACTTTCTATCTCGCAACCGTTTCTCGCAGTTACTATGACCGTGCAATTTATGTATGGCAACGGGATTCAGGTATAATAGGAGACTTGGGAGATCTCGGTTTTGCAGAACCAATCTGGGGTTATAGCAACGTGTCCTCAGGAGCCGGCATTGTTGCCGCACGTTCTTTCTCAACCTATACTCTAAATCTTAAAGATTTCATTCAACAGACATTAAATTCTAATCAATATACAAAATGAAAGAAATCAGACAATTGATAACGGCATTTGTCGTAATGTTGTTGTCATCAGTTTTTCATTCCTGTGAAAGTGTTGATGGTCCTGACCCTCCACGACCAACGGCAGATATAATCATCCGAACAGAATATATCGGACTTGACGAGTTCAAAGGCGATATGTCCCGCATCGTGGTGTTCGTAACCGACACGGACGACAATTTCATTAGCTGTAATGCGAATGAAATCCAAGAAAATACGTTCATTGCAACGGTATCACCGGGAAAATATGTCGTAAGTGCCGAATATATCGCATCGGGCTCAAACCATGCCAATATAGTCCTTGACAGTTTCCCGGTTGAAGTGAAAGATTGGCAGGTACTTGAAACTTCATTAAAAATAGATCTTAACAAAATAGCAAAACTGTAATCTTATGAAAGTCTTACAATTCATTCTCACCGCATTGATTGCGGTACTCTCATTCACCTCCTGCAAGGAGGATGAACCCGCTACACCCATGATATGGGAGTTCTCAGACTACGATGCGAAAGAAATCTCCGCCGTATATGCTCCCGACTTCTACAATCAGGTGCAAATCAAGGCTAAGCCGGACTATACCGGTGAAATCACTCTTAAATGCACGAACTTCCCGACCGTTACTTTCCTGTCATGGGGTACTGACAATACGATTGTCAATAAGGAATGTGGTTTCACCATTATTAAGGTAAATGCGAACACGGTTAAAGTCACATTCACTCCCGTAACTCTTCCGGCTGACAAAAAAGAGATATCCGAGTTTGTCGCTATTACAGGGACAAATGGCAAAGAATCTGGCTCAACAAATATGTCAATCGTTCGCGTCAATGAAAAGAAATAAGAAATCTCTCTTTTTCATCATAAGCATTGTGCTTGCGGTGCTTGTATCTTCCTGCGCCACTATGCGTATTGACCCGACGAACCGAGCCGAGCAGGTTTCAGTAACATTCGACAAAACAATCAAATAACAGAATAACCAATGAAATATTCCTTATTCGGGATAAGCGTTATCGCGCTTATCTCAGCCCTCTTGTTGTCTTCTTGCAGCAAAGAAGAGTACGTACCCGTACCAGTCAGTTCAAAGTCCTGCAACATCGAGATTGAATGTGTCGGAGCGTCAGGAGAAAATCTTCTCGCAGACAAATCCTTCACCGACAAAATCAAAATCGAGGGCGCGAACTCTCACTCCGACATCAAGTTCACGGTCAATAACAATCGCCTTTGTTTTGAGGCAGACCTTCCCGACCAAGACGATATGAAGTGGTCTAAAGACAGAAGTGAGGCTACGGGCATCTCAAAGATGACCGTCAAGTTCGGTAAGCAGAAAGCATCCCTTAGATGCTTTCTAAAGATATCGCCAATCGACCTCCGGCAACATTTGGCGGCTCCATCACTCTTGAAGAAGTCGAATATAAAGGCATGACTTACAAGCGTAGCGGAGGCTCTGTGACATTCAAGCTACAATTCAACAGAGACGGTAAGCTATAATTCAATAAGACGATGCAAAACAATCATCATAGTTTTGCATCGTCTTTTTCATAATCTGTATCCATCCGAAAAAAGCCGACTGGCATTTGCGTTTTTGAGGTTTTCCTACAGTGTATAGAGTGTGGCTATGTATTTTAAGACTTCCTCGTCGGCCCGGCTTCATAAGTTTATGTTTAAGCGTACTCTTAGCTTATTGCTCAACTATTCAAACCAAAAGCCGGTGAATATCTTACGGTCCCCTGCGGTAGTTCGGCCTTAAACGGAAATACCATGTAGAATTCAGGCTGAATCTCGAACGGTGCAATTATTCCAAATGCCGATGCTGTAAGATAACCGCTCTTGGAATAATACTCCGGAGACCCGAGCACGACCGAGCAATTATAACCATACTCTTTTGCTTTGCGATGTCCGTATGCAATAAGAGCCATGCCGATTCCGCGATTCTGAAAATCCGGAAGCACAGCCAATGGTGCCAGTGCTATAGCCTCGGTATTCCCGATATAGATTCTTGAAAACATCGCATACCCTGCGATCCTGCCATTAACTTCGGCTACAAGCGAAAGCCCGGGGATATATTCATTGCTGCCACGCAGCCGATTCACTAAATTGTGCTCGTCGCCGTCGGTATGCTTCGTCCCGGTAAATGCAGTTTCCACAAGCGATTGGATTTCGCTGAAATCAGATTCTCGTTCCGGTCTGACTACCATAATTCTCTTTTCATTATTACTCTAAATTGATTGCCTTCGGAGACTTCATAATTATTTGCTGACAAAAACCGGGTCAAGAATGGAGAGATTGAGAGCACTTTCTATCTTTGATATTGTCTCTATCGAGAGGTTTTCAGAGCCTTTCAATACTCGTGAAATGTACTGTTGAGAGCAACCCATACGTTCCGCTACTGACTTCTGTGTCAGTCCGAGTTCTTCCATCTTATCGAGCATCATCATTGCTATGTGCTGGGAATAGCGGAGCCATTCCTTGTTGGCGATGCGCCACTCAGCATTCTCCCTGCATCCGGAAGGGGTCGCACTCTGATGCCGTTTGAGATTATTTATAATTTCTTCTTTCGTTTTCATAGTCCTTTTCTGCAACAATAGCTCGGTAAGTTTTTAAACTTACCGAAATATGGATGCTATGTGGTCATTAGAATGGATAGCCGCTGGAGAGATTGTGGTCTGAGATAGGTTATTTGACGTTTTGGGTGGAGAGGATTGCCTCGCGACGGGTAGTCCATAACTTACCCTGCATATCTACAAATCCTATATGAGCGTCATGACTTGAAGTTACATGTGCAAAGCCGTTTTTAAACGGTCGGATTCGTGGATATTGCATTGGAACGATGGTTTTACCTGAGCTTGTAACCACACCGTAGCCATTATTTCCATCATGTTCGCTGTAAGCATAAATTAGACCGTCTGAACCAATTTTAGGCAGACCGCTAAATGCCTCATGAAATATTTCATGGCCGGTTGAGTCGTAGAGGCTAAAATCATCATATTGATTTTTCTCTACTACAAAATAGTCGCCAGGCAAACGTTTGATATAGTGATTCTTTATAGGTATAATTTCATTGCCCTGCTTGTCAATCACGCCGTAGGGATTAGATCCCATGGGATTAAAGATTGCAACGATGGCGAGGCCATTCTCAAATCCTTCTGGGTCAAGGTATTTGGGCTCAATGACCATGTTGCCCTCCTTGTCGATAAACCCGAAGTTATCACCGTCACAGACAGCAGCTAACCCATCGCTGAAAGGCTTAATCTCAGAGTAAGTTGGACCGACAATGGTTCTGCCTGTCTTGTCAATGATACCCCACTGGTTAAATTTGGAGGGGTTGAAACGTACTGCGGCGCGCCCTTCGTGGAAGTCTTCAGCACGGCTGTAGCGGCAGGGAATCACCTCGCGACCTTCGGTGTCGATGAAGCCATAGCCACCTTGCGACTTCACAAGCAACATGCTGTCTGAATACTCGAAGATACCATCATACTTATTGTGGAAAAGCTCATTGCCCAATGTGTCGAGAAATACATAATAGCCATCGCTGAAGTAATGATCGGTCTCGACCCAGGCGCGAATGATACCTGAATGTGGAACATCAAGGCGTTGGTATTTGCCAATAGGTACCACGGCTTCATATTGTCGGTTGACAATGCCGACTTTAGTGAAGTCCATCGTTACCTTAGCAAAGCCGTTGACGAAATCACCTATACTTGTCAGATTTTCAAGCACTTCTTTACCATTCTTGTCAATAACGGAGTAAGCGTTTGCTTCGCTTGAGAAAACAATGGCATGAGAGCCGTCGAACTCATAAGCTTCCACATACTTATAAGGGAGTATTACATTTCCCACAGAATCAATATATCCATAATTGTGTGAAGAAGGGTCATAGTCAAGAAGCAGTGTGCCGGTAGGCGGCGTTTGGCTGCACCCGCAAACGAGCATCACCACCATCGCGGCACTCAATGCAGCCGGAATCAGAGAAAAATTCCGCAGTTTCATTTGATTTACATTCTTATATCAGTAATTTTTAGTGGTTATTCGGTAACCGTTCCTGCCGAAAAATTTAAAAACTTACCGAATTACTGCAGCAAAGGTAATCATCTTTTTCAATTATACAACTTAACGGTTGTGTTTGCTCAAAATTTGTTCAAAAAACATCCTTAGGCGCGGTCGCGGAGCTCATTTCTGCTTTTCAATACTGTCAGGAAAATAAAAATGTCAGGCTTTCGTGTGTGAAAACCTGACATTTTTGTTTGGTTACCAGTGTGTTAGCTGGTGGATTTGAGGGCGCCCCGATTCGCTTGGCGAAGGTGTAGGCCATCGGATTACATGGATGGTTAGGTCCAATGGGTTACTTGGCGGAGGTGGCGGATTTCCACTCGGCGGCGTACTGCTCGAGGATCTCGCGGATGTATTTGCCGATCTTCACGTAGTCGCTTTCGTTGAGGTTGGCCAGCGATACGCGGATGCTCCAGCGAGGTCCGTCGAAGCCATCGCCGTTGAGGACCACGGCACCGGTTTCACTTGCCAGACGGAATACTGCCGACAACGGGTTGTAGTTCTTGTTGATGTAGTCGGCGAACTCCTTGCCGTAGAGCTTGCGGGCCCAGACCATGAGGTCGATTTCCGAGTAGTAGTCGGCGCGCAGGGGATCGTCGGGTATCTTGAAGCCGAAGTTGCTCCACATGGCGTCGTAACGGTCGTGGATCAGTTTCAGCATCCGTTCGTGGTAGGCGCCCTGCTTGTCCATGAGGGAGCCCAGGGCCATGAACGACATCTGGATCTGCTGCGGAGTGGAGAGTCCGGCGGTGTGGTTGAGGGCGATCAGACGGCTCTCGGCAACCATGCGGTCAATGAACTTCAGGCCGGGAACGTCGAGGGTCAGCGACTGGTAGCGGAGGTTCAGGGTGGCTTTCTTGTCGTCGGGAAGTTCCGAAATGAGTTTGTCGAACACGTTGTTCTGGCTTAAGGCGGTCACGGCGATGCGCCAGCCGGTGGCGCCGAAGTATTTCGAGAAGGAGTAGCACGACATGGCGTTGAACGGCAGATCGGCGATGAGCGAACGGTAGCCGCGCACGAAGGTGCCGTAGACGTCGTCGGTGAGGATCATAAGGTCGGGATTCTCCTTGACAACCTCCTGTAGGGCCTCGACGGTAGCGCGGTCGATGGCGTAGCTCGGCGGGTTCGAGGGGTTGGTGACGAACAACATCTTGTATTTGTGGTCCTTGAGCTTGGCGATGTCGGCCGGGTCGTACTGCCAGGTGTGCAGCCCGTCGGGGGTCATCACGTCGGCTTTGACGTTGAACACATCATACTGGAACTCGCTGAGTTCGGGGATTTCGATGTAGGGGGTGAAGACGGGAACCATCAGGGCCACCGAGTCGCCGGCGCTGAGCAGGAAGTTGTGCTTGAGCACATCGAAGCAGTAGCACATGCCGGCGGTGGAGCCTTCGACGGCGAAGAGGTCGAAGGTAGTGTCCTTCGGGGGATTCCCGGCGCAGAGAGCCCAGTCGAGATACTTCTGCACGATCCGCTCGGTGTAGTTGAGGATGCGGGGCGGGGTAGGGTAGTTGTGGCCCATGATGCCGCCGGCCCATTCTTCGATTAGGGAGTCGGCATCGGCCGAAAGTTCGGTCAGGGCATATTCGTAGGCCCCCTTGAGGAAGTCGACGCCCGGTTCGCCGGCATGCTTGCGCATCCAGTCCTCGAAGCGGACGGAGATTCCGGCTTTCTGCGGAACGCCGGAGATTCCCTCGGGAAGACAGAAGTCGCGTTCGGATTCTTCGACGGCGAACATGCCGATGGCGAAGAATGCTTTACGGGATTCGATGGCCAGCCAGTTGGGGTTGCCGCGGCCGGCGTTCAGCAGGGTGTAGGCTGCGTTTTTGACCTTTTCGTCGGCGGCAGCTATGATGCGTCCTTTAAGCTCGAAGGGTGAAAGTTTCGACAGTTCGGCATCGAGGGTAGCGCTGTTTTTAGTGTCCATATCAGTTTGAATTTGGTTATAATCGGTTAATGTTTATGCGAAAAGTATCACCATTATCACGCCCGAAAGAATCAGCAGCGTGTTGCCCACGGCGTAGGTGATTGCGTAACCCATGCCGGGTACGGAGCTGCGGAGCGATTCCTCCACGGCGCCGAGGGCGGCGGTGGTAGTGCGGGAGCCGGCCACGCAACCCAGGGCTGTGCCCGGGCGGAACTTGAAGGCGTAGCGTGCCAGCAGGATGGCGATGATCAGAGGGATAGTGGTTGCCAGGGCGCCCCAGACGAAGAGCATCCAGCCGGCCTGCTCGAATCCGCTGATGAAGTGCGGTCCGCATTGCAGTCCCACGCAGGCGATGAACACATTCAGACCCAGATCTTTGAAAATCCATACGGCCGCTGAGGGCACCTGACCGTAGTTGGGACGTCGGCTGTGCCACCAGCCGAAGATCAGACCCATGATGAGGGCGCCCCCCGAAGTGGTGAGCGAAACCGGCACATTGCCGGCCTTGAAGCTGAGCACACCGATGATGCCGCCGATGATGATGCCGAGGGTTACAAAGATGATGTCGGTGGCGGTTGTCTGCCGTTCGGCGCGTCCGATTGCCTTGGCTGCGCTGACCACATCGTAGGGGAGACCGACGAGAGTAATCATATCGCCGCCGTCAATCACGTTGTTCTCGCGGACAGGCACCTTGATGGATTGCTGACGCTTGATTTCGCGGACGCTGACGCCGTGCATGAAGGGCTGCGAGAGCAACTCCTTGACGGTCTTGCCGTCGACAGCCTTGCTGCTGACGCGAACGGGCATCACACGGATTGCGAAGTCGAGCAGCTCGGGGTCGGTGACCTCGGGACCTATCCATGATTCCTCGCCGATGATGAACTCGCGGCGGCCGCTGAGCACTACCTCGTCGCCGTTGTAGATCATCTGCGTGGGAGTCGGAGTGTCAATCATCGTGCCGTTGTGGCGGATACGGTCCACGAACAGGCGGCGTCCCTGCGAGGCCACGCACTCCTCGAGTTCGCTGACCTTGCGACCCGTGCCGAACCAGTCGTTGGTTGCCTTGTAGGTACGGAAAGCGACTTCGCGGAGCGACGATGCGTAGCCGGGCTGGTCGGTGAGGGTTTCGCCCATCTGGGCTTCCTCAAGCTGGCAGTCCTTGCGGCACTTGTCCATGCCGCCCATCAGAGCCGGGCCGAGGAAGGCGATGATCCAGGCTGAGCCGGCGGTACCGAAGAGGTATGTCACGGCGTACATCACCGGGATGATGTTGTCCATCGAAGTCTTCTGGGCGGCGTCAATCGAAAGGCCGTTGATGGTCTCCTGACCTACGCCGATCACGGCCGAGATAGTCTGCGCGCCGGAGAAGAGCCCCACGGCCTCACCGGCATTGTATCCGGCGAACTTGGCGCAAATCCAGGTCACTACCAGGCAGATCACACAGACCACGCAGGCAAAAAACACCTGCGGCAGCCCCGTTTTCTTGAAGCTGCGGAAGAACTGCGGCCCCACGCTGTAGCCGATTGCGAAGAGGAACAGCTGGAAAAATACGTTTTTGAGGGGAGGAAGGATTTTGATGTCGGGCATCAGGATTCCCAGCACAACACCCACCAAGAGCACACTGGTTACGGTGCCGAGGGTGAGCATCTTATACTTGAGCTTGCCGACAAGATATCCCACACACAATGTGAGGAATATAGCCATCGCCGGATTATCGACGAAAAACGGGACAATGTGTTCGTGCCACATAATGTAAAAGATTAATAGGATTTGTTAGCGAAAGACAATTCCTGCGGATTTATCGGCAGGCTGCTTGAATTTTAGTAATAGAACAAGCGAAAACAAACTTTGGTTGAAATCCTCCCGGATTTTTTGAAGAGCGATGAAACTTTGAAGAGCGATGAAACAATAAAGAAAACTCTCCGAGAAGAGTGTGACGTACAACCGTCCGCGGTGGCAGTGTGACCTCTCGGAGAGTGATGAATTTTATGTGTCTGTTTAGTTTAGGTGGCAGTGAGTCGTCAGAAGCAGAGGGTGACGGGGCCGGAGTCGGGGAAGGAAAGATGGTGGGTGGCTCCGTTGACTACGAGGCTGGTTTTCAGCTCTTTGGAGCTGGAGGCTGGTGAGGCAGCGGAGGGGGTTGTCGGGGTGATGGTGGCGGCGGTTACGCGGCCGTCGCGCCAGGTGAAGTCCACGGTGTAGCCGCCGCGGGCGCGGAGACCTTTGACCGAGCCGGAGGCCCAGACTGAGGGAGCTGCCGGGAGCAGGGTGATGGTGGAATCGGTCGACTGGATGAGCATTTCACCTACACCGGCGGCGCCGCCGAAGTTTCCGTCGATCTGGAACGGGGCGTGGGCGTCGAGAAGGTTGGGGTATGTGCCGCCGCCGCGACGGGCGTCGTCACCCTTGTATTTGTCGGGGCTGACGTAGCGGAGGAGTTTGCGGTAAGTGGCGTAGGACATATCGGGGTCGTGCAGACGGGCGTAGAGGTTCACGCGCCAGCCGGTGCTCCAGCCGGTGGATTCCGGACCGCGGAGCACGAGAGTCTGATGGCAGGCCTTGGCCAGCTCCGGGGTGGCGGCGGGGGTGATGTGATGGCCGGGATATAGCCCGAAAAGGTGCGACTGATGACGGTGATGGTGGTCCTGTTCCTGCCAGTCGGTAATCCATTCCTGAAGGCCGCCGTTGGCGCCGACCTGATAGGGGTAAAGCTTGGCAAGCGCGGCATTGGCCTCGGCAACGAACTCTGTATCAGCTGAATCGCCGGCAGCCTCAAGCGCTTCAGCAGCCCTGACAGCATCGGTCAGACACTCGCGGATCATGGCGAGGTCCGAAGTCGGGCAGATTGCGGTGGAGGTCGCTGACCCGTCCGGGAGCATGAAGGAATTCTCGGGGGAGGTGCCGGGATAGGTAATCAGCTTGCCGTCCTTCTCCACAAGCCAGTCGAGGCAGAATTCAGCCGCCCCCTTCAGCACGGGGTAATATTCGCGCAGGAAAGCTATGTCGCGGGTGAAATCGTAGTGTTCCCATATGTGGGTGGCGACCCATGTGCCCCCCATGTTCCAGCATGCCCACTGCGGGTCGGCTTTCTGCAGACCTACGGGGCAGGTCATGGCCCAGATGTCGGTGTTGTGGCCCAGCATCCAGCCGCGGTTGATGCAACTCGCTGAGATTCAATACCTCAGCGGGCCAGTAATTCTCCTCGAGATTGATGTTGGAGGTGTAGTTCGAGCTCCACGGCGGGAGCATGGATTCGTTCCAGAGCCCCTGCAGATTGGCCGGGACGCCGGGTGTGCGGGAGCAGGAAATCAGCAGGTAGCGGCCGAACTGGAAGTACAGCTCCTCCAGGTCGGGGTTGGTCTGACCGAAGTCGGTGTAGTTGCGGAGCTGGAGGTCGGTGGGGAGGGCGGCGATTTCCGGGGCGGTGGTGCCCAAATCGAGGGATACACGGCTGAAAAGGTTCCGGTAATCAGCGATATGGCGGTTCAGCAGGGTGTCGTAATCCTTGGCTGAGGCGCCGGCGATGTTGCGGGCCACGATTGCGGGGTAATCCTTCCCTTCGGTGGCGGGATTCCGGTCGAAGCCATTGAAGCTCGTCTCGTTGGAAACAAGTATGACCGCTTCCTTTCCGCCCTTGACATTCAGGGAGTTGCCGTTGCCGGTAACCTTGGAGTCGGGGGCGACGACCTTCACGAGGGTGCGGAAACGGGTACCCCGGGCAGGGTCGTAGAGATGCTTCTCCTCGTTTCGGAGTCCATCGTAATATCCGGGATAGGAATGATAAGCGGCATAGCCGTTGACGGTCAGCTCGTTATCCTCGGCCGAAATTTCGGCAGGGAGCTGCGAGGAGTAACTGAGACTGAAATCGAGCCCCTTGTCGCTGGTGACCTTTACAACAATCACAGAGTCGGGGGATGAGGCGAAGTAGCTGACCTGCTCGCGACCGCCCCCGGCTGTGAAACCGGTGGAGGCGATGGCCTGGTTCAGGTCGAGGCTGCGACTGTAAGCCGTGGCGTCGGCGTTGCTGATGTTCCGGCGGATGTACAGGCGGCCGAGGGGCTGGTAGTTCTCGCTGTAATGCCCCTGAAGCTGCTTGTTTGCCTCGTTGGCTTCGCGATATTTCCCCTGATCGAGCAGCGAGCGGACCTCGGCGAGGGCATTGCGGCCATCGGGCAGCTTGTAGTTGTCCGGTTCACCGGTCCAGAGGGTTATATCGTTGAGCGACAGACTGTCACACTCGACGCCGCCGTAGATTATTGCGCCGAGTTTGCCATTGCCGATCACCAGCGCTTCCTCGAAAAAGGATGCCGGCCGATCGTATTTCATCACAAGGTCTCCGGCCTGCACGCCGGCGGCGCCAATCAGGCACAAGGCTGCCAGAGCGGTCTTTAACTTCATGGTATATAGAGATTTAAGGAAAAAACGTACGGACGTGCCTTTGGCACGTTAACCTCGCTGAAAGAGCACGTTAACCTCGCTGAAAGAGCACGTTAACCTCGCTGAAAGAGCACGTGGGCCGCGCCTAATAAAGCAGCAAGGCGATAGTGTCGTCGCTGGGGCAGCCGGGATAGGCAAGCTCGCCCGTGGAGCGTAGCTTCAGCACAACAGTGTTGTCGATGAACACCGTTCCGGCGGTCTCCCGCTCGAAAGCGGTGACTTTCAGCCGCTCGCCGGTCATGTCGACCAAGCGGAGCGGTAGATTCTCGCTCCGGGCGTCCATCACGTTGCGGGCCAGAAACTTGCGGGCTTCGACTTCTTTCATTGAATACGGGCTTCTTTCATTGAAATGGAGTTTTCAGAGTGCCGGGAGGGGATTATGCCTTTACCCCTTTCGCCCCTTTGACGCCACCCTTTGTGCCGCCGCCGAGGGCGAAGATGTTCTGCGAGAAGGAGGTTGTCTTGCGGTCCTGGGCGTTCTTGCGCTTGACGGCGAGCTGCACCAGACGGTCCATCAGGGCGGGGAAAGAGAGACCGGTCGCTTCCCAGAGGTAGAACGACAGCGAGCCGGGGATAGTGTTGATTTCGTTGACGTAAATCTTTTTGGTTGCCCGGTCTACGATGACGTCGACGCGCGAAACGCCGTGGCATGAGAGCACGCGGAAGGTTTCGCCGGCAAGTCGCTGGATTTCAGCGGTCATGTCGGCGGGGAGGTCGGCGGGAATCTTCTTCTGCGAAGCCTGCATCCCCTCGGTGCCCTTGGAGCCCCCCATGTATTTGTCGGTGTAGGAGAGGATATCCTTGGTCTTGATCGGTTCCTCGAGCACCGACATCTGGTATTCGTCGCAGTCGCCGAGCACCGAGCAGTTGATTTCCTGAAGCTCCTCGACCATATCCTCGACGATAATTCGGGAGGCATAGCGGGCTGCATCTTCCACTTTTTCAAGGAGTTGCTCGCGATTGCGGGCACAGCCGATGCCGATTGAGGAGCCGAGGTTGGCGGGTTTCACGATAACGGGGTAGCCAATCTGCTTCTCGATTTTCTCGATGAGGGCGTCCTGACGGCTGAACCACTCCTTGTCGGTGAACCATACGTAGTCGACCACGGGGATGTCGCTCTCGCGGAGAATCATCTTCATGGTGATTTTATCCATACCGTTGGCCGATGAGAGGGTGTCGCAGCCGGCGAAGGGAACGTCGATTTCCTGGAGGAGACCCTGAAAGGTGCCGTCCTCGCCGTTGGCGCCGTGGAACACGGGGATGACGACGTCGATGTGGGCGGCGATGTTTTTCTTCCCCATGAAGCCTTTGGGATTGGTGTAGTAGAGGTTGCTGTCGCCGAAAACGGGGCGCATGTAGACCTCGTCGGCCAGTTTCTCCAACCCCTTCATGTCGCGGTAGTTACGGAGATTGAGCAGGGCGTCGCCGGTGAACCAGCGTCCCTCCTTGGTGACGTAGACCGGGGTTACGTCGTATTTTGTTTTGTCGATTGCGTTGATGGCCTGATTGGCGGAGATGACCGAAATTTCGTGTTCGGTGGATCGACCGCCGAAGAAAACGCCGATGTTGGTTTTCATTA
>CABUTS010000026.1 GCA_902494515.1 uncultured Muribaculaceae bacterium
CGCCCCCACCGCCTCCCGCATCCACTCCCTCCTCGCCTCCCTCCCCTCCGCATCCCTCTCTCCCTCCCTCTCCCGGTGAATCCCTTCCCCCTCCAACAAAGTAGGACCCAATCATGCAATCTCAATCAAATCAAACCGATAAAATGAACATCGCAGTTGCCGGAACCGGTTACGTTGGCCTGAGCATCGCCACACTCTTAGCTCAGCACAACCACGTCACCGCAGTTGACGTCATCCCCGAAAAGGTGGAGCTGATCAACCGCCGGAAGTCACCCATTCAGGACGAATACATCGAAAAATATCTCGCTGAAAAGCAGCTCGACCTCACCGCCACCCTCGACGGCCGCGAAGCATATCGCTCAGCCGATTTCGTGGTCATCGCCGCTCCAACCAACTACGACCCGGTCAAAAACTACTTCGACACCCACTGCATCGAGGACGTCATCGACCTCGTGCTCAGCGTCAACCCCGACGCCGTGATGGTGATCAAATCCACCATCCCCGTCGGCTACTGCCGCAGCCTCTATGTGAAATACGCCGCAAAAGGGGCGACGAAGTTCAACCTCCTCTTCTCCCCCGAGTTCCTGCGCGAAAGCAAAGCCCTCTACGACAACCTCTACCCCTCGCGCATCATCCTCGGCTACCCCAAGATCATCGACAAACCGGAATTCGCCGAAGAAAACCAGGCAATCCGCTCAGTAACCGACATCAACTTCCTCGAAGCCAAGGCCCACCAGTTCGCCTCCCTCCTCCAGCAGGGAGCTATCAAGCAGGAGATTCCCACCCTCTTCATGGGCATGAAGGAAGCCGAAGCCGTCAAACTCTTCGCCAACACCTACCTGGCCCTCCGCGTCAGCTACTTCAACGAACTCGATACCTACGCCGAGGTCAAGGGTCTCGACTCCCAGGCCATCATCGAAGGCATCGGCCTCGACCCCCGCATCGGCACCCACTACAACAACCCCTCCTTCGGCTACGGCGGATATTGCCTCCCCAAGGACACCAAACAGCTCCTGGCCAACTACGCCGACGTACCCCAGCAGATGATGACCGCAATCGTCGAAAGCAACCGCACCCGCAAGGACTTCATCGCCGACCAGGTCCTCCGCATGGCCGGATACTACGATTACTCCAACGCCAACACCTACGGCAAAGCCCCCGAACACGAATGTGTGATCGGCGTATACCGACTGACGATGAAATCCAACTCCGACAACTTCCGCCAGTCCTCGATCCAGGGCGTGATGAAACGCATCAAAGCCAAAGGCGCCACAGTCATCATCTACGAACCCACCCTCGCCGACGGCACCACCTTCTTCGGCAGCCGCGTAGTCAACGACCTCGCTGCCTTCAAACGCCTCTCGCAGGCCATCCTCGCCAACCGCAACTCCCCCGACCTCGCAGACGTCGCCCCCAAAGTCTACACCCGCGACCTCTTCTCCCGCGACTGATCCCCTCTCTCCCCGCCTCTCCTTCTCCCGGTCGAATCCCCTTCCTTTGTTTCCCTGTGGCTTCCAACACCAAAAGGATAGCTAAAAATTCCATTATGCTCTACGTCAGAATGCTGATAACCATGGGGTTATCGGTATATACCTCACGTGCCATACTGGAAATTTTAGGCATTACAGACTTCGGTATCTACAACGTAGTCGGGGGAATTGTCGTTGTCCTTGGCTTCCTGAGCGGCTCCTTGGCGGGAGCATCCACCCGCTTTATCACATACGCGCTGGGTGAGGGGGATTTCGATAAAGAAGTCTCTACTTTCCGCACCTTGTTAGTCATCCACCGATGGGTTGCAGTTGCTTTGACGCTTCTTGTGGAGATTGTCGGTGTCTGGTTCCTGTTCAACAAGATGAACATCCCGCCCGACCGAATGATGGCCGCTTTCTGGGTGCTTCAATGCTCGGTCCTCACCAGCGTTGTATCAATTTTAAGCGTACCTTATAACTCTCTGATAATAGCCCATGAACGCATGGATGCCTTTGCGTTCATCTCGGTATTTGAAGCGGTGGCAAAACTTGCCATTGTCTACGCTCTGCTTCTTTTCGGGGATGCGGACCGACTGATTATCTATGCCATCCTGATATGTGTAGTTCAGATTACGGTCAGAATCATTTACAGCATATTTTGCAACCGAACAATTCCTTCATCCCGGGGAAAGGGCAAGTTCGACAAAGGCCTTACACGAGAGATTGCCTCTTTTGTCGGATGGAAAATCAACGGCGATCTTGCATTCGTCGGCTGCGGACAGGGCATCAACATAGTCCTCAATATGTTTTTCGGTCCCGTGGTGAACGCAGCCCGTGGCATTTCGGTTCAGATTCAGAACATTACAACTACCTTTATCCAGAATTACCAGCTTGCGGTCCAGCCACAGATTGTAAAATCATACGCTTCCGGAGATATTTCGTATTTACAATATTTGATTGTAATATGCTCGAAATACGGATTTTTCCTGATGTTGCTTGTGGCCTATCCCATTTTGATGTTCACCGACCAAATCCTAAGTCTTTGGCTTGTTGACGTGCCGGCTGACACATCCCTTCTGGTTAAGATAATTCTTCTGGTATGTTTTGCAACCCCATTGCGGGCTCCAATGATTCAGACAATAAATGCAACAGGAAAAATCAAGCGATTTCAGATAATTGAGGGTACCACCCTTCTTATGGCTGTCCCTGTAATATACCTTGAGCTCAAGTTTTTCAATATGTCTTTAAGAGATGTGATGCTGACATATCTCTTTATCGAATATTTAGCTCAGGCGACCCGTATCTGGATCGTTCTGCCATACGTCAACATGCCATTCCGAGCGTATTCCCGGGATGTACTCTTTCCCATATTCAAAGTCCTTGTTCCAATGGCAATCGGCTATTTCCTCGTTACCCGATACCTTGTTTTCGAAGGCTGGAGTGTGATCTGGGGAGCAATTCTTGCTGAAATAATATGTATTTCATCATGCCTGCTTTTAGGCCTGAAAAAAACTGAACGCAGCAAGTTCGTCGATATAATCCGGAAAAAAGTCTTCAGCAAATGCAAAACAGCCTGAAACCTCTCGTCTCAATTCTTATGCCCGTCTATAATGGGGCAAAGTTCATGGGACAGACTATTGAAAACCTTCTGAAGTCATCCTACGATAATATCGAAATTATAATAGTTGATGATGGCTCTACAGATGATTCTTTCAAAATAGCATCTCGTTATTCACAGTCCAACAGCAAAGTAAAAGTTTTCCAGCAGGAAAACGCCGGCGCAGGAGCTGCCCGAAATCGTGCTTTTCATGAATCTGCAGGTGAATACTGTATGTATATGGATTGCGACGATTTGATTTCCCCAAACAAAATCAGTAGGCAGGTAGAATGTTTGAGAGAAGAAGATGCCTCCGCTATTGCTTCGTGCGCATGGGTTGAATTTACTGATATTTTGCCTTCAAGTTCATATCCTCTGAAAATCCATAAGGATTACCTTTCCCCTTTAAACCTTGAGACCGAGATGCTCAACAGCGGAGAATATATGCAGACATCATGCTGGATGGTCCCCCGTCATCTAATAGAATCCTCTGGAGGATGGAATTCTCGATTATCTATTAATGACGACGGAGCATTTTTCGCAAAGATACTCTCCATAGCCTCGAAAGTGATTTTTTGTGGTGGCGAAATAGTATATTATCGTCGTGGACATGAATCGCTCAGCACTTCGGACATATACGCCGAACGAAAACTCCGGGCATTGCTGGATTCCTATGAAGAAATCCAAAAAATTCTACTTACAGTCGGCGCAAACCATTCAAATCTCCTACCGGAGATAAGATGTGGCCTTGCAAGAAATTATGCACTCGTGATGTGCAAAGCGCCTTATCATTCCGCCGTTTATAACGAAGCTAAAGCTATGATACGGGCTCTTGGGCTGAGTCCGAAGCATCCTCACCCGACATCTCGAGCCGCCCTGATTTCTAATATCATTGGACTTAATAAATTCCTGAAACTGCGTTCATTATGTCAAAAGATGAAAAGCAGATGAGTGAGGTGGTGATTTCCGTTGTGGTGCCGGTATATAAGGTCGAGAAGTATATCGCTAAGTGCATCGGGAGCATACGGAATCAGACCTTCCGCGACTGGGAGCTGATTCTCGTTGACGACGGGTCGCCCGACGGTAGCGGGGCGATTTGCGACCGCTACGCGGCTGAAGATGAGCGTATTCGCGTAATTCACACGGAAAATGCCGGGGTGAGCGAAGCGCGTAATCGCGGCATTGAGGAGGCCCACGGCCGCTGGATTACGTTTATCGACAGCGATGACTGGGTTGAGCCGGAGTATCTCGCTGACTTTATGCGACATGAACCTGTTGATGGGTCTATTGTGGTGAGCGGTCTGATTTCCGACGACCCCCAGCGCAGTTATGTAGCCTTCGGATATGCCGATGAGAGGTCTTCCGCGATGACGCCTGCCGCAAACTTGATTGTGCGATATGACCTCTTTGCCGATGGAGGACCGGTAAACAAGTTGTTTGACCTCGGTTTAATTAAACGCGCTGGTCTGAAGTTCCGGAGCGACCTCCGCTATCATGAGGACCACACGTTCGTTTATGCCTACTACCTGCAGGCCGATACCATTATCCTATCGAAGTTCAACGGCTACCATTATATGCACTATGGGGAGGCATCTTCCGCCTCGCTCTCCAATGCCGGTAAAAAAGCTGTGGAGGGGTTGCTGAAAGCCTCCGATGTCTTTCTGGAGCAGGCGCCTCGTCTTTTCGAGCATTTCGACATCACCGATCCCGACTATCGTCGTAAAGTACTGACCCGCACCGGCTACTCCCAGCGAGTTCTCGCCATCTACAACCTCTACCTCCACACCGAGCGTCCCTCTGCCGAATGTCGTGCCATCCTATCCGCCGAACACCCGGCACTCCGCCGCATCGCCCGCGTCTATTGGCGTCCCACCCCTAAACGCCGTATCTTCCTCCTCCTTTTCTCCTTTCCAATCCCATTCGCCCACCGTTTTATGATGATATTTCGTAAAAGATGATAGATGTAGTTTTCTCAACTAACGAAGCCTTCGCCCAACATTGCTGCGTCGCGATAACGTCGTTACTGCTAAACAATAAAAACACAAAAATTAGGATTCATCTGCTCGGAGTGGAGCTGGAGGAAGATAGTGTAAGTCTTATCGGGCATCAATGTAAGAAGTTAGGGGCGGATTATGATTATATACCACTCAAGCAAGAATTATTCAATGGTTTTCCTCCAACGGGCATTTATTCCCTTGCCTGTTATTCCAGACTCTTTATAGCATCTCTGCTTCCAACTCTTAGCAAAGTCCTATATCTTGATTGCGACATGATTGTGCGCTCCGGCATACGGGAACTTTGGGAAATGCCTATTGAAGGATTCTCTCTGGCGGGCGTTCCAGATACAAAAATGGGAATTGAAAAAGCTTCCAGATCGCTTAATTTCGACTTCAAGGGAGAATATATCAACAGTGGAATGTTGCTGATTAATCTCGATTATTGGCGCAAAAACAATATACAGCAGAAATTTATTGACTTTCTGCAATCTCGAGAGAAAGTAAATTTGCCGGATCAGGATACAATCAATTATGTTCTGGCAGGTTCAATCAAGATAATTCATCCGCGCTATAATGCCCAAGCATCGTATTTTGTTTTTCCGACTCCTGTTCCCGAGGGACAGAAAAAATATATAAAACAACTATGGAAAGGAGCTGTAATAACGCATTTCACGGGTGCCGTAAAGCCCTGGCATTCCGATTGTGTGAACCCTTTCAAGAAAGAATACTGGCATTATCGTTCCTTTACTCCATATGATTGCGTTAAGGAGTCAACTTTATCCCGTAAAAAGCAAATTAAAACTGTTCTACTTCGCTCAATGCGCTCCACTAAGGGATTGATTGCAAAGATATTGTCTTATACTTATTCCTGATTTTTAATGAAGATAGCTGTAGTGACACCCGGGCGTTCCCATCTGCTCAACATGGCTAAGGAGCATATCCGAAATGGTCATGAAGTCACATTTTATACGATGGTGTCGAAGAGCCGATGCGAAAAATTCGGATTACCCCGAAAAAATGTAGTTTCTTTCTTCTTCTTCTGTGCACCGTTGATGCTGCTGTTCCGCAAGTTACACCTTCCCGGAGACTGGAACCGCGAAATCTATTACAGAGTGGTCAGGATTGTAGATTTTCTGGCTTCCAAGCGATTGAAAAAGTGCGATGTGTTCATCGGGATAAGCGGATGCACAAAGCGGTCGGCCAAGAAGGCAAAGGAAAAGTATAACGCCATTTTCATTTGTGACCGCGGCTGCAAACATATTCTGGCTCAGGATGAGATTCTCAAAGCTACTCCAAATGCAGAGCAAGTTTTTCCCAAGGATATCCCCTATGAGCTCTGGCAATATGAACATGCCGATTATATGGCTTTACCGTCGCAACATTCCAAGGAGAGTTTCACTGACCATGGTGTCCCCGCAAAAAAACTTTTCGTGAATCCCTACGGCGTAAATCTATCCTGGTTCAAGCCAACGATTCTGTCCAAGAATGACTCATACGACGTGATTATGGTGGGTATCTGGATGATGCGCAAGGGTGTGGACCTTCTTGAGAAAGCATGCCGAAAAGAGGGTTTGCGCTTGCTGCATGTCGGACCAATTTCCCCGGATTGTAAATTTCCTGAGAGTGAGTCGATGCACCACATAGACCCGGTGAACGAGCAGGAACTTCCCTCGTATTATGCCCGGGCCAAAGTGCTATGTCTTCCCTCGCGTGAGGATGGCTTCGGGCTGGTGTTGTTCCAGGCGATGGCGTGCGGATTACCGCTGGTCTATTCCCATAATACCGGTGGACCCGATCTGAAGCGGCTGGTGAATGATAAAGAGTATCTGTTTGAAATGCCGGAATACACCGCAGAATCCCTTGCCGAGACTCTGAAAAAAGCGCTTAAAAAGGCTGATTCCCAGCCTGCCGGCGAGCCCCGGAACTATCTGTCGGAGGAGGCGTTGGGGAATATCTCATGGGAGGCATACGGCAAACGTTATAACGAGTTCCTGAAGTCGATAGCAGCAGAGAGATGAATCAGTTTCTCACCCTGTTTTACATCTATATTTTTCTCGAAGGCATCCTGCGAAAATGGGTAATGCCCGGAGTGCCAGGTTCATTGCTCTACGGCATCAAATATGTGCTGTTAGTAGCGATTGCGATATTCTACATAGCGCGCAAACAAACAGGCATGAAGGCGATTGTGACCCCGGCAAGCCGAGCTTATATATGGTATGCGCTGATAGTTGTCCTCTCGGGTATTGCAATTACGGGAGTCTATAACGGGCTGATACCGGGAGTCATAACAATTATACAGTATGTCAGTCCGTTGATTCTGATCAGCACTGTCCCCCAATGGATTAATACTCCCAAGAAACTCAACCGCTTCCTTATTTGTGGAGCAATAATTGCAGCAGGTTGTCTCATCCTCGCAATAGTGCAGTATGCCAGCCCTCCTAACGCGATTATCAATAAATACGCGATGGAGATGAAAAACGGTATTGCGAAGGTTGGCGATGCAGCCCGAATTTGCAGCGTTTTTTCCTATATCACTCCATTCGGCGACTTTTGTCTGGTGACGGTCGCCTTCTCGGCACTGCTTCTTTCGCTGAAATCCAAGAAGGTAATGCGAGTCCTTCTCATGGCTCTGCTCGTGCTTGGAATATTAGGCTGTGTGATGACCGGTTCCCGCAGCGTGGTGCTGTTGGGAAGTCTATATATAGTCGGGATAGGCATTTATCAGGGATTATATAAAGGTAATTGGAGCCTGCTGTTAGCCTTCACGGTAATTGCTATTGGTGCAGTAATTTATTATAATGTGAAGGGGATTGTAGCTGTAGATAATTTCCTGTTGCGAGTTGATCAGGCTTCAGGCGACGTCGACACCCGTTTAAGGCGCACATTCGATATATCGCGAATGTTTGCTTACTCGGGAGCCTTCGGCAACGGTGCTGGCATTGCCAACACCTCCGTTCAGTCAATGCTGCTTCATCATTCCGAAGTTGACTGGGAGGAGGAAATAGGCCGCGTCATGATTGAATTCGGCTTTATCGGATTCATTGCAATCACATTCATCCGCGTGTATGTCTGGATGTATATGCTCCGGCTTTGGAAATCGATGCATCACCGCTATTATTCCACACTTTCTCTGGCTACTGTAATAGTGATTACCCCGATGACCTTCTATATCCAGATGTGTCTTTACAACTGGTTCGCCTATATGGTATACTTCACCATGATAGGTCTCAATATAGCTATTTCGCGCCTCGACCGGGAAAAGTCAAATGGGAAAGTGAATCAGGAACAAACTTTGCCGTTTCGATGAAAGTCTGCGTATTCATACGTAAAAAAAGGGATGAAGCCAACAGTGTGGAAGAGATTTTTAATCTCTTAAGAAAGTATTTTGGCGATGAGGTGACCTTTTATGAACTTCCATTCGGGAGTTCGAGCATATTGAATATAATAAAGAACTGCATTTTTGCACGGAAACATCGCGGTGATATAAACCATATTTCCGGAGAGGTCCACTATCTCGCATTAGGGACAGGGCGCAACACTGTTGTCACAATCCATGATGTCGGTTCGATTTTAACCGGGAATGCTATATCCCGGTGGATTAAGAAATTATTGTTCTTCTCTCTGCCCTTGAGAATTGCAAAACGGATAACTGTCATAAGTACTTTTACGCGTGATGAGCTTATTCATTTATGCCCTTTTGCCAAAGAGAAGATATCAATAATTCACAACCCGATCTCATTGCAGAATGATGCCCCGGTTATCTCGAAAAGGGCGGATGAAAAAGTGATTCTTCATCTGGGGACTAAACCTAACAAGAATCTCGAAGGTGTCCTGAAAGCGCTTGCCGGGATGGAAGGGATCAGGCTTGTGGTTTTAGGGCGGATGGATGAAAGCCAGAAACAGTTGGCTCAAAAGTTGGATATCACCTATGAGAATCAGTTCAATCTTGACTATAAGGATGTGCTTGGCCTCTATGGAAGTTCTGACTTAGTGACATTTCCCTCTTTTTACGAGGGATTCGGGATGCCTGTTCTGGAAGCAAATATGACAGGAGTGCCAATCTTGGCAGGTGATATAGATGTGCTACGCGAGGTAGCCAATGATGCAGCCCTATTTGTGGATCCCCATTCTGTGGAAGCAATAAAGGATGGCATAGTAAAATTGCTGAACGACAATAAGTTAAGATGCGAGTTGATTGAAAAGGGGAAGGTAAATGTCCGGAGATTTACCCCGGAGTCAATAAGCCGACAATATAAGGATTTATACGCTCAATTATGAAAATACTCCAAGTAGGAACGCTCGATATAAAATACGGAGGTCCTGCGCTAAGCACATATCTCACAATCAAGGGATTGCAAAATAATGGCGTGGAAACACGGATGCTGATGGCATCGCTGAAAAATCCGTCTGATATTATAGCAGAGGATGTAGATACCATTTTTACATCTCCGGTAAAGGAGGCCCGTTCGGGTTTTATTACCGGTCTGAGCAAGACATTAGACACGTTGCCGGAATGCGATCTGATACATGTTCAGGGCTTGTGGCTATATCTTAACCATAAACTGAGCTCATACGCCCGGAAGAAAAACATCCCCTATATGATAACCCTGAGAGGAATGCTTTATCCTCAGGCGCTCCAATATTCTAAATATATTAAAAAGGTTTCGCTCGCTCTGTACCAGAAAAAGGATCTTCAGAATGCGGCATGCGTTCAGGCCACTTGTGTAGAAGAACTGCGCCACTATCGCGATATGGGATTCACCAACCCTGTTGCCGTGCTTCCAAATCCAATTGAGACAGAGGGAATTATCGATATCCCAAACCCGCCTTGCGAAAAAACAAGAATCGGATATCTCGGGCGTGTACATCCCCGCAAGCGCATCGAACGACTCATTTATGCATTTGCCGAACTGGGCGAAATTACCGGAGATGCCGAGTTGGTTATAATTGGTGCCGATGATCCCCAATATGAAGAGTTCCTTAAGGCGGAAGTTGAACGATTGAAATTAACGAATGTGCGCTTCACCGGTTTCCTTGCAGGGAAGGAAAAAGACAGTATGATAAGGTCACTGTCGTATCTGGCAGTCCCCAGCGATTTCGAGAACTTCGGAAACATCGTTACGGAAGCTTTGGTGAGAGGAATTCCGGTAATCGCATCAAAGGGAATGCCGTGGAAGGAACTTGAAACCCATGACTGTGGCTGGTGGATTAATAACGACCAGGAAACTGTCACCAAAACCATCCGAGCGGCATTGGGAACAAGCGAAGAAAGGCGTCGGCAAATGGGCTTCAACGGCAAACAGCTGATTCGCGATAATTATTCCGTGGATGTTCTTGGCCAAAAGATGCTCGCCACCTACCGCTGGATGCTGAATGGCGGAGAAAAGCCATCATTCATATATGGATAACGAATAAACCAATATAACACAATGAGTATCAATCAGTTGCAACCGATAGGGGGGGGTAGAATCAAATATCTCGACACATTACGGGGATTCACGATGCTGCTGGTAGTCTACCAGCATGTCAGGAACTTCGGTTTAGGCGATTTACAGGTCGAGGATTCGTCGTTGGCACTGTTTTTTATTGCCTTCCGTATGCCGATGTTCTTTTTTATCAGTGGATACATAGCATACAAGCACTTCAGTTTCTGGACAGTCGAGTCGTATAAGAAACGCCTGACAACGAAGATGAGAGTGCAATTGATTCCAACGATAGTTTTCTTTAGCATCCTGTGGTATTTGCAGTTGCATCCTCAGTGGAATTTCCCCGGTGGATTTTGGTTCACTGAAGTGCTCTTTGAGATGTTTATTATCTACTTCACGATAGCTCTGTTGTCAAAACGCGTGAAGGGTAAGACGGAAGAGATAGTTCTGGTGACAATCGCTCTCGGTTTGTTCTTTATTAAAGGAGTGTTTGTCAAATTCCCTAATCTCCAATTCTTGTGTCTTCGCGAATTGGGCACTTATTTCGTTTTCTTTACTTTTGGACTTCTCTGCAAGAAACATAACGATGTTTTTCAGTCCTTAACTATGCATCGCTGGGTGATAACCGGTTGTGTCATTATCCCTCTCCTCCTTTTAGGGGCGGCTTACGGCCCGCTGCATATGCCGTTGAATCATGGGTTGGCCGGTCCGGTGCAGTTGGTGAACGGTATCTGTCTTGTGGTTGTGATTTTCAGTATGTTCCGCAATTCGGCTGAGTATTGGAACAGGAGCGGTGTGATTCAGCGCTGCTTTGAATATATTGGTCGCCGCACGCTCGATATCTATATGCTGCATTATTTTTTCATCCCGGTGTTGCCAACTATTGGATTATATTTCAGGGAGAGTACAAATTCTGATGTAGTGGAATTCTTTGTTGTGGGAGTGCTGACCCTGATGATTACGGCGGTAGTACTCCTTACGAGCGCATTTCTGCGCATGAGTCCGATTCTGGCTAAATATCTCTTTGGAGTATCGCCGAAAAATCCCAAGCCAACGGCGCCTCAAATCGAAACTGTGGTTTCAGACGGACAGGCTGCTGATAGCAACGTTAAATGAACTTCAAGAGGCTGTAGACCAATCGCAAACTTAGTTTTTAAGTCCCTTAAGCTGATTTAGAGGGGGCGAAAAGCTGATTAAAATTTAAACAAAAGATATGAGCAGAACGGAAGCTGTAAAGATGACGCCGCCGGGAAAAGTTTACCGGATGGTGTGGACTTTAACCTGGGGAGTGACCTGCCGCTGGCTCCCCCGAAGTCTCGGCAACGGCTGGAAACGCATGATACTTAATGTGTTCGGCGCGAAAATTGCTCCGGGCGCGATGGTTTACAGTGGCGCGAAGATTTATTGCCCGCGCAACCTGACGATGCTCGACGGGAGCAAGATGGACATGGGGGTGAACTGCTACAATGTGGCGCCGGTGACGCTCCGCGAGGGGGCTGTGGTGTCGCAGGGAGCGGCGCTGTTCACGCCGTCGCATGACTACAACGACGCCACGAATCCGCTGGTCGGTGCTCCGATTGTGCTCGAACGCAACGCCTGGGTTGCCGCGCAAGCCTACGTAGGCATGGGAGTTACTATCGGAGAAGGGGCTATCGTGGGAGCCCGCTCGTCGGTCTTCAAGGATGTCGAGCCCTGGACCATTGTCGGCGGCAACCCGGCAAAAGTCATCGGCCGCCGCGAAAAATTACTTCGTTAAAATCACATAAAATCATATAATTACGGACAAAAGAATCACTCCGGGAGCTGCCAAGGCGGCTTCCGGAGTGATGTTTGTATGGGGGGACTTCCCGGGGGAAGTCGGCTGATGTCGGGGATTACTTGTCCTGTACGAGGGTGAAGAGGAGGTCTTTCTCGTCTTCGGGGTTGACCTGAATGTCTACCTTGCCTTCGCGGGCGAGCCAGCCGATGGCTGCATAGATTTCTTCTTTTTTGAGTTTGGTTTCTTTCTTGAGCTGTTTGAGGCCGGCAGCGACGTCGAGTTTGTCGAGGGCGTTCCAAACCAGACCAGCCCAGGAACCAATTGCTTCTGCGTTCATTTCAGTGTGAATTTAGTTAGATATACTTGTTTTGTTTGCTTATTTAACATTCCGGGACGGCATGAAGTCGGGTCCCGGGTCGGTTTCACGGCACAAAATTACGTAATTTTTTGATAATAACCTAATTAAGTGGCGTTTATTTTTAGCCGACGTTAATATAACAAACTGCAATGGATTAATGTTCAGGTGTTTACGATTTTTTTAATGTCAGACGGAATCCTACGTTCCTGCGCCGCTCGGCGTTGTTTTGAAACAAATGATGGGCGAGGCCGCAATTTTACGGGGAATGAGTTAGCAAAATTCCCCGAAAATCGGTAATTTTGTAACCATAAAGCTTATGGCCAAGAAAACGAAGAATACAATCGACCGCGCCTCCGACACCCGGGAGCGGCTTAAAGGGCTGGTAATCAAGACCGCTGGCTCGGACTATGACGTGTTAGCCGACGGGCGTACGGGGCCGCTGGTGTGCAAAGTGAAGGGTAATTTCCGCCTTAAGGGGATTCGCACCACCAACCCGGTGGCTGTGGGCGACCGCGTGGAGGTGCTCGAGAACGCCGACGGGTCGGCATTCATCACCGCCGTAGAGCCCCGCTCGAACTACATTATCCGGCGCGCCAGCAACCTCTCAAAGGAGGCGTCGATTCTCGGGGCCAACCTCGATGCCGCTATGCTCGTGGTGTCGCTGAAACACCCGACGACCTCCACGACCTTCATCGACCGATTCTTAGCCACCGCCGAGGCCTACCGCGTGCCTGCCATTCTAGTCATCAACAAGATAGACCTGCTCGACACCACCGAAGACCGGGAGCTGATGGCGGCCGTGGCCTATCTATACCGCACAATCGGCTACACCGTTCTGGAGGTTTCGGCGCGTCAGGGCGAGGGGATGGAGGCCCTGCGCAACGCCCTGCGCGACAAAACGACGCTCGTTTCGGGCAACTCCGGAGTCGGGAAATCCACCCTCATCAACGACCTCATCCCCGGCCTGGACCTGCGCACCGCCGCCATTTCCGACGTTCACGACCAGGGGATGCACACCACAACTTACTCCGAGATGTTTTTCCTCCCCTTCGGCGGCCGCATCATCGACACCCCGGGAGTACGCGGTTTCGGCACCATCGACATGAGTCCGGAGGAGGTTTCGCACTATTTCCCCGACATCTTCGCGCTGGCCCCCCACTGCCGCTTCAGCAACTGCACGCACACCCACGAACCAGGCTGCGCTGTATTGCAAGCCCTTGAAGAGCAGCGGATTGCCCCCTCGCGCTATGCCTCCTATCTCTCCATCCTCCAGGACTCCGACGAAGGGAAATACCGCGCCGCATACTAATCTGCGAAGTCGGCGGAAGCAATCGAGTCAATCTTCTGATTTATAATCAGATCCAGCAAATCTATGGTCATCGCCGGCTGCGGAGCACCCGACGGGGCATCCACCGTGGGCTGCTGCGCCACATCCACCGCGACGGGCAGCGCCAGCGCACCCGGCTGCGCCGTGGCTTGCAACGGCTGGTTTTCCGGTTCAACCGGGCTCACCACTGGCCCGGCCGGCGGCAGTTTGCCTACCCGGCGGGCGTAGGCCTTCGGGGCGCCGTCGACCCTCGCCCCGGTGCAGTATCTGTCCCCCCAATACCCTGAATCAAAGCTGCTTACCATAACTCCGCGCGACGACGAGGCATGAATCATCCGCCCGTCGCCGATATACAGCCCGACATGCGACACATTGTCCGCCCCCCCGCCGTTGGCGAAAAACACCAGGTCGCCGGGACGGATCCTGTTGCGCGCCACGCGGCTACAATAGTGCACCTGATCGCGGGTGGTTCGCGGAATCTTTATCTCGCAGACGTCGCGGAACAGGCTCATTATCAAGCCCGAACAGTCGGTGCCCTGCTTCGTCGCGCCCCCGTAGACATACTTCGTCCCGAGCCATCCCCGGGCGGCCTCGATCAGAGCCCGCGCCATAGGGTCTTCGACATCCCTGAGGGCCAGCTCCACCGCCTGCCGGTCGTTGCCCGCGGGATAGGACTGACCGCCGCCGGCCGACTTGCGCGAGCTCCCGCACCCCGTCATCAGCGACAGGACGGCAACAGCCACAAACAGCAAGAGCAATATGTTACGTCGGGGCATAGCGGTTTCAACTTGAATTTCAACCGCAAAAATAGCTTTTTTCCCGCCGCCGTGCAAGTTTTTTCGCGCCGCCGGGGAAGTTTTTTCCCATTTTATGCAACTTTTCCTCCTTTCCGGTTATCTAATGAAGCAAAAACGCTAACTTTGTAGCCCGAAAACCGGCAATCCATCACATCTAAGAATAAATAATGGACATTCTGAAGGTCAACAACGTAACCAAACGTTACACCAACCATACAGCCCTCGACAATGTGTCGCTCTCCATTCCCGAAGGCTCGATTTACGGCTTGCTCGGCCCCAACGGCGCCGGCAAAACCACCCTTATCCGCATCATCAACCACATCACGGCCCCCGATTCCGGCTCAGTGGAGTTCATGGGACACCCCCTGCAGGCCGACGACGTGGTCAACATCGGCTATCTCCCCGAGGAGCGCGGCCTGTATAAGAAAATGAAAGTCGGCCAGCAGGCCCTCTTCTTCGCCCAGCTCAAAGGACTGAGTACCCGCGAGGCCACCCTGGCCCTGCGCGAATGGTTCGAGAAGTTCGGAATCTCCGACTGGTGGAACCGCAAGGTCGAGGAGCTCTCCAAAGGTATGGCCCAGAAAATCCAGTTCATCGTAACGGTGCTCCACCGCCCGAAGCTGCTGATTTTCGACGAACCCTTCTCGGGCTTCGACCCCATAAACGCCGACCTGCTGAAAAACGAAATTCTGGAGCTCCGCCGCCAGGGGGCAACGGTGATTTTCTCCACCCACAACATGGAGAGCGTCGAGGCCCTCTGCGACGACATCACCCTCATCAACCGCTCGCACAACATCCTCTCGGGGAATGTCAACGAAATCCGCACCCACATGGGCCGGGGACGCTACCGCATGTCGTTCGAGGGGGATCCCTCGCAGCTGCTCGGCGCCTTGGGCGACAGGGTTCTGGAGCACGACTTCACCTCGGAAGTCAACTCCCCGGTCACCAACGGCCGCCTGCTGCTGCGCCCCGACGTCCCCATCCGCGACGCCATAGCCCTGGCCAACGATGCCGTGGAGCTCATCAGCTTCGACCGCGCCCTCCCCTCCATGAACGAAATCTTCATCTCCACCGTAAAAAACAACGAACAATGAGAAACAATCTCGGACTTATCATACGCCGCGAGTTCATGGAACGTGTCGGCAAGAAGAGCTTCATCATCACCACCCTGCTCATGCCGCTGCTGATGCTCGGCATGATGGCCCTGCCGACGCTCATCTACGTCCTGTCCTCTCCCTCCGAGAAGCACATCGCCGTCCTCGACGAGTCGGGGGTAGTGCTTCCCGTGCTACAGCAGGATTCTTTGGAATACATCACCTTCGAGGAGGCCACCGCCCCTAAGGCCTCGATCATCGGCAACGAGGAATACTACGGGCTGCTGAACATCCCCTCCGACATCGTCGAGAACCCCGGGGACGCCACCCTGCTGCTCCATGAAGGGGGCTCGATGGAAACCGAAAGCGCCATCAGCAACCTCATCGAAAAGGCCGTGCGCGACCAGCGCATGCGCGCCTACGACATCGAGAACCTCCAGCAGATTCTCGACGAAACCAATGTCGACGTAACTCTCCAGACCATCCGCATCAACGACGAGGGGGAAGGCGAAAGCACCTCCTCGTCGCTCTCCTTCGCCATCGGCTTCATCATGACCTTTATATTATATATGTTCCTGCTGATGTACGGCCAGCTGGTGATGACCTCCATCATCGAGGAGAAAAACAACCGCGTGCTCGAGTTAGTGGTATCCTCGGTGAAACCCGTCCACCTGATGCTCGGCAAGATTTTCGGCGTCGGACTCGTGGCAGTGGTCCAGATAATCATCTGGGGTGTGCTGCTCTGCCTGATGTCGGCCTTCCTGCTCCCGGCGCTGATGCCCGCCGAAATCGGTCAGGAGGTGGCCATGATGAACGCCGGGACACTGCAGGCCGGAGCATCGACGGTCGACCCCGATATGCTCACCGCCCTGTCGCTCTTCTCCTCGGCCGCAGCCATCGCCCGGCTTTTCGGCTTCATACTGATCTTCCTCATCGGCGGATTCCTGTTCTACGCCTCGATCTTCGCCGCCATCGGCTCGGCCGTCGACAACATTCAGGACGCCTCGCAGCTGACCTCCTTCGCCGTCATCCCCATCGTCATCGGCCTGGTGATCGGCATGGCCGTCGGCTCCGACCCCAACTCAAGCCTCGCTTTCTGGTCGTCGGTGATCCCCTTCACCTCCCCCATGGTTATGCTCATGCGCGTCCCCTTCGGGGTCAGCGGCTGGGAAATCTGCCTGTCGGTAGTCGTGCTTTACCTCTCCTTCCTGCTGATGGTGTGGTTCGCCGCCAAGATCTACCGCATCGGCATCTTCATGTACGGCAAAAAGCCCTCGATCAAAGACCTCATCCGCTGGGCCCGCTACAAATAATGGCAGCGCGGCCCTGATTCCCCATCCACGCTCATGTTGCCCAATCCCGCCGTCCCCTGTGTGGCGGCGCGGCTGACCCTGTGTGGCGGCAGGTTACTGTGGGCAAATCGGCGATTTGCCTTCCCTGCCTCCCCCGTTTCGCCCGCTTTTGAGGAAAGTTTCGCCTAAAAATGAGATTTTTAGCCGAAAAATTTGCCCATGACAAAAAAAATTGCTTACTTTGCACTCTGTTTTGTGGCACCTCCTTGAAAGCGGACGGAATGATGCAACCTGACGCGATATGAGAACTGAGATGGCGGCCGCCAAACTTCAATTCTATTTTCGAAATCCCACTTTTTAACAGCCATGTCAAAGATTTGTCAGATTACAGGCAAAAAAGCGATCACAGGTAATAACGTATCGCACTCGAAGCGCCATACAAAGCGCCGCTTCAATGTGAACCTTTTCAACCGCAAGTTCTACTGGGTAGAGCAGGACGTCTGGGTGCTCCTGACCGTCTCCGCCGCCGGTCTCCGCGACATCAACAAGATGGGCCTCGACGCCGCCATCAAGCAGGCTGTCGCCAAAGGTTATCTCACTGAAATCAAAACATTAGACGTCTAAACTAATATGGCAAAGAAAGCTAAAGGTAATCGCGTCCAGGTAATTCTGGAATGCACCGAACATAAGGCAAGCGGTATGCCCGGCACCTCCCGTTATATCACCACCAAAAACCGCAAGAACACCACCGAACGTCTCGAGCTTAAGAAATACAACCCCATCCTTAAGCGCATGACAATCCACAAGGAAATCAAATAATCCGCTAACCACCTCAACCCCTTCAAGATATGGCAAAGAAAACCGTTGCGACTCTTCAGAAAGGTGAAGGCCGCACCTACTCCAAAGTCATCAAGATGGTGAAATCGCCCAAAACCGGCGCTTACACCTTCCAGGAGCAGATGGTGCCCAACGACGCCGTCAAAGACGCTCTCAAATAAGCTATCAGCTACGCTCTTAAATAAAGCAGCTACGCTTTGAAACAAAAGCCTTAATTAAGCTTTGAAATAAAAGCCTAAGCTACACTCTTAAATAAACAGGGGTCAACCCGCAGCAGACCGGAATTTCCGGCGACCGAGTCCCCCCTGCCGCAGCAACCTGCCCTTTCCACCCTCCGGCGGAATTGGCAGGTTGCTCCGTTTTCCCCCAATTTCTAATTACTAATTGTTAATTGCAATTGCGCAGTTTTCCGCGGTTTTCGTCAAATAAAACCATATTTTCAAACAGGAAAGGAAAAAACTCTTGACATTCAGCATGAAGTTCATTAACTTTGCAACGTAATCATTAATCAAACAACATTTCCGACAATCAATAACACTTCAGAATATGGAAACCAAGAACTTCCCCTCCAACCCTCAGGCTCCCAAGGCCAACCCCGTAAACCCCGCTTATAACCCCGCTGCTCCCGGCCAGCCCGCAGCCAAGAAAGCTCCCGCCGACAAGAAAAAAGAGAGCTCCGCTGCTGCCACCGCAGCCAAAGTTGCTGCCGGACTCGCTGCCGGTGTTGCCGGAACAATGGCTGTCAACGCCGCTACCGCCCAGTTCAACGAAGAGACCCCCATGGCCGAAGGCGCAACCTTAGCCGACACCTTCAGCGCAGCAGGCGGCAACCTCGGCGGCTCAATCTATCATGGCGCCGGCAACGACGACCACGGCCACGAGCCCGACAACGATGAAAACATCGACGACCCCGAAGAGGGCGCTTCCCAGGAAGAGATCAACGAGCTCAAACTCGACGAAGAGGAAGTGCACCTCGACGAAGACGGCAACATCATCCCCATCGACGACAGTGAGATCCTCATCGACGACGACATCATTTCCGACGACGACATCGTATTCGAAGACGAAGATTTCGACATCGTCCCCGACGAAGACAACCTCGAATTCGACGGCTATCAGGACGACACCGACGGCCTCGCAAACCTCGACGAAGACACCTACGGAGACATCATCCTCGACGACGACGATATCGCCTACAACGACGAAGACTTCTCCGACATCGACACCCTCGTATAAACCCTTCCGCTCCTTCTCCTCTCTCCCCCTCTCCCCTTCCCCCATTCCGTTCTCCCTCCCCTTCTCCTCTCTCGCCTCTCTCCGAACCTCTCCGGCTCTCTCGTCTCTCCCCAAAGAAGCCTCCCTCCACTCCTTCTATTCCCCAAAATCCTCATTCATCCCTTTCAATGAAAAAGATATTTCTGGCTATCGTGCTCGCCATCACGGCATTAGCATACCCCTCCAACCTCTCCGCTAAGCAGACGCTCGAAGAAGCCGCCGACTCCATCAAAAACGTTTACCTCGACGCCAAGAAAGGTGTTCCCGCCGCAATGAACACCGTCGGAAACTGGTACTACCGCGGACGCCACGTCGACCAGGACTACAAACTCGCCGCCCAGTGGTGGGCAAAGGCTGCCAAAGCCGGCGACGTCAAAGCCATCGGCAACCTCGGTCTGTGCTACCAGACCGGCAACGGCGTTGAAGCCGACTCCGTCCGCGCCGCAGGGCTCTACACCCGTTCCATCAAGGAAGGCAACAAGAAGCTCCTCGAGCGTCTCGTGGAATCCGCCAACAAGGGGAACGTATTCTCGCAAGTATTTGTCGCCCAGTGCCTTCAGAATGGCGTAGGCGTCAAGAAGAACCCCGAAAAGGCTGCCGAATACTACGCTAAAGCCGCCCGCAAAGGCTCCGTCGACGCCGACCGCGAACTCGGTGTGATGCTCCTCAACACCAAGAAATACACCGACGCCCTCAAATACTTCAAGGACGGCGCAAAGAAAGACGATCTGGCCTGCACATTCTTCTACGGCAAGATGACCGCCGAAGGTATGGGCACCAAGAAGGACCCCGTGCAGGGCATGATCCAGATGCAGAAAGCCGCTGAAGGCGGTTTCGCCAACGCACAGCTCTACCTCGGCAAGGCCTACTACGAAGGCAACGGCGTCCGCAAGGATCCCGCCCAGGGCTACAAATGGCTGCGCGACGCCGCCCAGAACGGCAACTCCAACGCCATGTTCCAGACCGCTCTGAAGCTCGTTGCCGGCGACGGCTGCACCCTCGACTACGATCAGGCTACCCTCTGGTTCGGCAAAGCTGTTGCCGCCGGCCACAAGGGCGCCTTCAAGAAACTTTTCGCAAAGGACGGCGAACTCGCCGAATCCCCCTACCTGACCTACCTCCGCGTCCGCGAACTCCTCGCAAAGGATCAATACGAAGAAGCCAACAAGGCTCTCAAGCCCCTCAAGAAGTCCAAGGACAAAGCTGTAGCCCTCGTCGGCGAATCGCTCGAAGCCTACATCCTCTGCATCAAGGACAATCCCAAAATCAACCTCAAGAAGGGTGTGAAGGAACTCGCCAAGTGCGCCGAAAAAGGCAGTGCCACCGCCGACTACATCCTCGGCATCCTCTACGACCAGGGCAAGCAGGTCAAGGCCGACAAGGAACTCGCTGTCAGCTACCTGACTGCCGCCACCGAACTCAATAACCCCCTCGCAGCCAGCGATCTCGGCGACATGTACTTCGAAGGCCGCGGTGTCGAACAGGACTACTACAAAGCCGTTGAGTGCTACCGCGTTGCCGGCCAGCTCATCACCGAAGCCGCCGCCAAGCACCTCGCCGCCTGCTATGAGAACGGCTACGGCGGTCTGGAGCCCGACAAGAAGAAAGCAGAAACCCTCCTGAAGGAGAAATACACCACCAACGCCTCCGCCCTCTTCCAGCTCCTCCCGTAAATCCCCCCCCTGCGGATAATACCGTAATCTCCATACGGCTGATACCGCAATCCAAAGATAGAAATTTAACCCCCAAACGGAATCCTTTCTCCCTCTCTTCAACGGTAAATCTTCTCTTATCCTCCCTCACCGGAAAGCTCTCTCAAAGCTCTCTCAGCGAAAGCTCTCCAAGATGGCTCTCTCCGTGAAAGCTCTCTCCGTGAAAGATTCCCTATGCAATTCCACGAGCAAGCGCTCCGGCTCCCGCCGGGGCGCTTTCCCGTTTTAACCGCCATAATCTAAAAATGCTATGGAAAAACGTTGGCTTGATATTGAAAAATGTTGGCCTGATATTGAAAAATGTTGGCTTAATATTTGTGTATCACGGAGTTTTGAGCTATTTTTGTAGTTGATTTCCGCGAACCAACGGTTTTTCGCGGGAGATTACACCTACAACTGTCTGCAATACATTCTGTTTCAGCGCTTTAAACAATGAAGCAACTTTTTGGCGCCCATGTGCGTCTAAAAAAGTAAAATATCAACTTTCATTATGCTGAAAAACTTTTTCATATCAATGCTCGGCGCCATCGCCGGTTTCTGGATTTCCATGATGCTCATTGTCATCATCGGGATAGTGATGGCTGTCGGCGCTATCAGCTCCGCATTTATCAACAGCCAGCAACCCGCCGCCGAGCTCAAGGACGACTCCGTCCTCTACATCTCGCTCGACTCCCGGATTGAGGAATATTACGCCCCGGTGACCCCGGAACAGGTGCTCTACGACGAGCCGGCGCCCCAGACCCTCACCAACCTTGTCCGCGCCATCAACGCCGCCAAAGAGGACAGGCACATAGCCGGAATCTATCTGGAATGTAACGGTTCCACAGCCGGATTCGCCACCCGCGAAGCCCTCGCCGATGCCTTAGCCGACTTCAAATCATCGGGCAAATGGATCATGAGCTACGCGGATTCCTATACTCAAGGCGAATATTACCTCGCTTCATGCGCCGACCACCTCTACCTCAACCCCATCGGCTCGGTCGACATCGCCGGACTGACATCCTCCATCCCCTTCTTCAAGGGGCTGATGGACAAGGTCGGAGTGAAAATGCAGGTGTTCAAGGTCGGGACTTACAAGAGCGCCGTAGAGCCCTTCATCCTCGACAACATGAGCGATGCCAACCGCGAGATGACCCGGCACTTCCTCACACGCCTCTGGAGCAACCTTTCCGGCACCATCGCCAAGAACCGCGGCGTCAAGGAGCAGACCGTAAACGCCTGGGCTGACTCCATCATCAGCTTCGCAGACACCAAGACTTACGTTGACCTCAAGATTGTCGACGGTCTCAAATACCTCGACGAAGTCAAGGAAGAGCTCACCGGCCTGGTCGGCGCCAGCGATTTCGACGACATAAACCTCATTGACTACGCCGCCTACAATTCCCTGGCCGACGCTCCCCACGAAAAGGACAACAAGAACAAAATCGCTGTATACTACGCCTGCGGCGACATCACCGACAACGGCACCGAGGGTATCACCGCCGAAAAGGTCGTTCCGGACATCCTCGATCTGGCCGATGACGACGACATCAAAGCGCTGGTGCTCCGCGTGAACTCCGGCGGCGGCTCAGCCTACGCTTCCGAGCAGATCTGGCACGCCCTCGAGGTGTTCAAATCCAAAGGGAAGACCCTTTACGTGTCGATGGGCGACTATGCTGCTTCCGGCGGCTACTATATCTCCTGCGGCGCCGAACGCATCTACGCCGAGCCCATGACCCTGACCGGCTCAATCGGCATTTTCGGCATGGTTCCCTGTGCCCAGGAGCTTTTCAACGACAAGCTCGGCATCAATTTCGGCATCGTCAGCACCAGCCCGAACAATGCCATAACCATCACCGAACCCCTCAATGAGGTTCAGTGCCGCAAGTTCCAGAACGCTATCAACCGCGGCTACGAGCTGTTCACCTCGCGCTGCGCCGAGGGTCGCCATATCACCCAGGATTCCATCAAGGCAATAGCCGAAGGACGCGTCTGGGATGGCCGTACAGCCCTGAAAATCGGACTTGTCGATGAGCTCGGCAGCCTCGACGACTGCATCAGCGCACTCGCAAAGAAGATGAAATACAAAGACTACCAGGTGGTGGTCTACCCCGAAAACGAACCCACTTTCTGGGACATGCTGGCTGATCTCGAGAATCAGATCCGCACCGACGCTCTCCGCGAGGAGCTCGGCGCCTACTACCCGGTGTTCCTCGAGCTCAAACGTCTCGAGAACATGGCTCCCGTTCAGGCCCGCATGATGCCGATGTCAATCCATTGACAAATCTCCGGCTTTAACCCGTTAACCCGCGCTTCGGCGCATAAACGACTGATTTGGCAAGAAACGGACTATTCGCAAACCTCGTACTGCTCCCGGTGTCGAAGATTTTCGGCATCGGGGTGGCTGTTCGTAACCTCCTGTTCAAGTGGCACATCCTGAAGTCCCGCACCTTCGATGTGCCCGTGGTGGTTGTGGGCAACCTCGCCGTCGGGGGTACCGGAAAGACTCCGCACGTGGAATATATCGTAGACCTGCTGAAATACAACTACCACATCGGTGTGGTTTCGCGAGGCTACAAGCGCAAAACCAAGGGTTTCGTGCTCGCCACACGCCGTTCAACCCCCGCCGACATCGGCGACGAACCGTATCAGATTTACCAGAAGTTCCACCGCGACATTTCGGTGGCCGTCTGCGAGGACCGTTGCGCCGGAATCGAAAAGCTGCTGCAGATCGACCCGAAAATCAACCTCATCGTGCTCGACGACGCCTTCCAGCACCGCTATGTCAAGCCTACGGTGTCGATTGTCCTGACCGATTTCAACGCCCCGGCGTTCGACGACAATCTACTCCCCTACGGGCGTCTGCGCGAGCCGCTGTCAGCCATCTACCGCGCTGACATGGTGGTGGTTACCAAATGTCCCGAGCGGCTCAAGGCCATCGAGTACCGGATCTGCAAGAACTCGCTGAAGCTATTCCCGTATCAGGGGCTGTTCTTCTCCTCCATCGAATACGCGCCGCTCGAACCGCTGTTCCCCGACGTAGCTCCCAAGCCCCCCTTCCTGAACTGGCTCACCGAAAACGATTCCATCCTCGCCATTCCCGGAATCGCCAACCCCAAGCCGTTCCTGAAATACTTGAAGAGCTTCGCCGCCCCGGTCAAGGTCAAGACATTCCCCGACCACCACAACTTCACACGCCGCGACCTCGACAGCATCGCCCGCCGCTTCGACGAGATGGAAGGGGAACGCAAACTCCTGATTACCACCGAGAAAGACGCCGTCCGCCTGCTCAACAACCCCTACTTCCCCGAGGAACTGAAGGAATTTGCCTACTACGTCCCCATCCGGGTGAAATTCGACCCCCACAACGTCGACTCCTTCCCCGACGAGCTCCAGAAACTCCTCCTCGAAGCCACCAAATAACCCCGCCCCTCCCCCTCCCCGGCTTCCCCCGCCCTATCCATCCGGGCCTCCCCCCGCTCCCTCCACCGGGCGTTCCCCAGCTCCCTCCACCGGGCGTTCCCCAGCTCCTCCTCTCTTTCCGCAGGGTCCCTCCCTCCTCTTCGGAGTTCCCCATCTTTCCGCCGGGTTTGCAGCGACCTTCGGTATTGGGGCCGAAGCGTCCAGCTTCGGCAACCGTGGTGAAAGCCCGCGGCTTTCACAGCCTGAACTTTTCCCCTCCCCCGCGCGTTTCAACTTAAGAACAATTTTACCGGTTAATCTTACTGAATTCCATGTTAGAAAAAATCAACCAGACCGCCGACTACCTCCGCTCCAAAGTCAGCGATATGCCCAAAATCGCCATCATCCTCGGCACAGGCCTCGGCCCCCTCGCCGACATGATTGAGGATAAAATCGTCATCCCTTACCACGACATCCCCAACTTCCCCCAGTCCACCGTCCAGGGCCACAAGGGCAACTTCATCTTCGGCAACCTCGCCGGCAAGCGCGTGATGGCCATGCAGGGCCGCTTCCATTACTACGAAGGCTACGACATGAAAACCGTCACCTTCCCCGTGCGCGTGATGCGCGCCCTCGGCGCCGAGACCCTCATCGTCTCCAACGCCGCCGGCGGCATGAACAAGGAATTCCGTGTCGGCGACGTCATGGTCATCACCGACCACATCAACCTCTTCCCCGAGAACCCGCTCCGCGGCAAAAACTACGACGAACTCGGCACCCGCTTCCCCGCCATGACCGAAGCATATTCCAAGCGCCTCGTGGCCATCGCCGACCGTCTGGCCGCCGAAAAGAATATCCGCCTGATGCACGGCGTATATGTCGGCACCCCCGGCCCGACATTCGAAACTCCCGCCGAATATGAATACTTCCGCGTTATCGGCGGCGACGCCGTAGGCATGTCCACCGTCCCCGAAGTCATCGTTGCCATCCACGGCGGCATGGAGGTCTTCGGCCTCTCGGTCATCACCGACCTCGGCGGCAAGGACGTAACCCAGGTGCCCACCCACGAAGAGGTGCAGCAGGCTGCCATCACCGCCGAACCCACCACAAAGGCTCTGGTCCACGACCTCGTGGCCGCCCTCTGATTCCGGCCCACACTTCAGCAAATTCCGGGCGCCCTCTCTGCGAGCGGGCGCCCTCAATAATATATTCTATGTCAGAACAAGCAACCGAAATATCGCAGCTCGGTGAATTCGGCCTCATTGACCGCATCACCCGCGACTTCCCCCTCCGCAACGACGCCTCACGCAAGGGTGTCGGCGACGACTGCGCCGTGCTCACCTATAAGGACACCGACGTGCTGGTCTCCACCGACCTCCTCGTCGAGGGGATCCACTTCGACCTCACCTACGTGCCACTCAAGCACTTAGGCTACAAGGCGGCCATCGTCAACTTCTCCGACATATACGCCATGAACGGACATCCCCGCCAGATTGTCGTATCCCTGGCCATCTCCAAGCGCTTCGCCGTGGAGCACATCGATGAGCTGTATGACGGCATCCGCACAGCCTGCGAAATCTACGGCGTTGACATGGTCGGCGGCGACACCACCTCTTCCCGCTCCGGCCTGGTCATCTCCATCACCGTCATCGGCGACGCTCCCCGCGACCGGATCGTCTACCGTTCGGGAGCCAAAGACACTGACCTCATCTGCGTCTCCGGCGACCTCGGCGCCGCCTACATGGGGCTGCAAGCCCTTGAACGCGAGAAAGTTGCATCGGTCGGCAAACTCGACTTCGAGCCGGAATTCAACGGCAAGGAATACCTTATCGAGCGCCAGCTCAAACCCGAAGCCCGCCGCGACGTCATCGAAAACCTCGCCAACGAGAACATCCTCCCCACCTCGATGATCGACATCTCCGACGGCCTCTCGTCCGAACTGCTCCACATCTGCAAAGCCTCGGACTGCGGCTGCCGCGTCTACGAAGACCGCATCCCCATCGACTACCAGACCGCCGTAATGGCCGAAGAGCTGAACATGAACCTGGTGACCGCAGCCATGAACGGCGGCGAAGACTACGAACTACTCTTCACCGTCCCCCTGCACGCCCACGACGCCGTCAAAAAAATCCCCGGCATCCACGTCATCGGCCACATCACCAAACCCACGCTCGGCGCCATGCTCGTCACCCGCGACGGCGCCGAAATGCCCATCCGTGCCCAAGGCTTCAACCACATGCCCCCCGTCGAGGAGCAACCCTAACCTTCACCTCCCCACACAACAAAGCAACAAAGCCGACACGTCCAATTCCGGACCGGCCGGCTTTGTTGCATTATCGTACGGACGTGCCTTTGGCACGTAAGCCTCGCAAACAGACTTAACCCATTAATATTAAGGCTTTTAGTCCATCGCAAAATCAATGCACCAAATAAGGGTTTAGGGGGGCTTTCTCGAAGTGGGGGTTAGTGGCGGGTGGGGGAGCCTTTTTCGAGGATGTAGGGGAAGGGGGGACGGAGGATGACGGGGGAGGATTTGCTGAGGGTTTCCCAGGCGGCAACGGCGGTGTCAAGCGAGGGGGTGGTGACGGCGGCGACGTAGTAGGTCTGTTCGCGGTCAACGAGGATGCGGGCGCTGGGGTAGCCACCGGCAATCAGGCGGTTATAGACCGATGTAGCGTTGAATTTCTGCTTGAATTTGGCCACAATTACGTTGTAGCGCTGCGCCACGGTGGTGGTGTCGGTCAGCTTGAAGGTGTTGACATACATTCCTTTCAGGGGGATGGAGTCGCCGTGGAAGAGGGTGCGCGGGATGGCCTCCTCGGCGTTCATCAGGACAACTTCATCGCCGGTGTACGCCTCGTTTTGCTTCTCAACAGCGGCCTGATAGGCTTTTTTATAGTTTTCCTCGGTGGTTTTGCAGGAGGCAACCGCCCCGGCAATCAGGGTGATAATCAGTATTTTAAACAGTATCTTCATAAATCAAATTATGTAAGGAGAAAGGCGATTTTAATAGGGAACGGTCTGTTCGCGGGGTTTACCCAACTCTATGACTTCGAGGTTTTTGGGTGTGTCGCCGTCGATGTCGAGCTTCACCAGTGTGCGCTTCGACTGCCAGCCGGAGTAACCGGCGGCCCCGGGGTTTATGTGGAGGCAGTCGAGTTTCGGGTCGAACATTACCTTGAGGATATGGCTGTGGCCCGAGACGAAAATCCGGGTCCGCGCGTCATGAATCATCTGCTGCACACCGGGGGCATAACGCCCCGGGTAGCCCCCTACATGAACCATGAACACATTTACATCCTCAACGGTAAAATCCTGATAATAGGGAAAATACCGTTTACATTCGCCATGGTCGATATTGCCGTGTACGGCCCTTACGACCGGGCAGACTTGCTCCAGCCGGCGGATGACATCGACGCAGCCGATGTCGCCGGCGTGCCAGATTTCATCGCAGTCCTTGAAGTGGATTGCGAAACGGTCGTCCCACGCCGAATGGGTGTCGGAAATTATGCCTATACGTTTCATTTCAGAAGTTCTGGAGAATCATTACTTCGCGGGGGGCGAAGGTCATAGTCTCTTCGATTATAACGTCCTTGTCAGTGAGAATGTTGTGGAGTCTGGTGCCGTAAGGGAGGATTTCGAGCGTACGTTCCATGGTGACTGTCAGCGGTTTGGATGTACCGTTCATCAGCACCGTCACCTCCTTGTCGCCGAGCTTGCGCTGGTAGACGTAAAGGCCGGTCTGCGGCATAAAATGTTTCAGCGACCCCTTGGCAATCACGGGGTTAGCCTCTCCGCGACGCCATTTCAGAATCTTCGACAGATAGTTCCAGGCTTCGTTCTGCATCGGGGTACGTCCTTCGGGGGTGAAAGCGTTGACCGTATCGCCGGGGAAACCGCCGGGAACGTCGCGGCGCACATAGCCGTCGGAACCCTCCTTCGAGCCGTTCATCAGCAGCTCCGTGCCGTAGTAAAGCTGAGGTATGCCTCTGGAAGTCAGCAGGAAAGCGATTGCCTGCTTCCATGAACCGAGCGAATCGGGCTCAGCGAGCAGAAAACGGTCGGTGTCGTGATTGTCGAGGAAAGTGAGGATGCGCTGCGGGTCGGGGAACATGAAATCCATAGCCAGGTGGTCATAGAGGTGGTTCAGACCATTCCAGGGGTCGGTTTCGGCGTCGAACATCTTGTGGCCGTCGATGGTGAGCTTGAAGTCCATGACGGTCGGGAGGTCTGTCTCCTTGGGATTCAGGCGGTTACCCTTCTGCCAGAAGGCCGAACCACCCTCGTTGGCATACCAGCACTCGCCGACGATGTTGAAATTTGGGTATTCCTTCATCACAGCCTCGGCCCAGGAAGCCATGCCGTCGAGGTCGGCGTAGGGATAGGTATCCATGCGGATACCGTTGATTTTCGACGATTCAATCCACCATATCGAGTTCTGAATCAGATACTTCATCAGGTGGGGATTGCGCTGGTTGAGGTCGGGCATGGCGTAAACGAACCATCCGTTGACAGTGCGGTCGCGGTCATAGTCCGAAACGTAGGGGTCGTGAATTGTGGAGAGGCGGAAGTTGGTGGTGACGGTGCCGTCGGGATGATTGAACCAGTCCTTCGAGGGCATATCCTTGATCCATGGGTGGTTGATGCCGGAGTGGTTGAAAATCATGTCCATTACGACCTTGATGCCCTTCTTATTGGCCTCAGCCACAAGCATCTGCCAGTCCTCGTTGGTGCCGAAGCGGGGGTCGATGCGGTAGTAGTCGGTGGTGGCGTACCCGTGGTAGCTGCCGCCGGGCATGTCGTTTTCGAGCACCGGACAGCTCCAGATTGCAGTGACACCCAATGAATCAATGTAATCGAGATGGTCGATGATACCGCGGATGTTGCCGCCGTGGCGGCCGTTCGGGTCGGTGCGGTCGGCGCCAATCGGGTAGTCGAGCCCTTCGAGCGCCTTCGCGGCATCGATGTCGCCCTGCGCAAAGCGGTCAGGCATAAGGAGATAGAGGACATCGGAAGCATCAAAACCGCCGTACTCCTCCCCTTTCCGGGTGCGCTGGCGGAGCTCGTATTTCAGGGTATGCTTGCGCCCTTTGAGGTTAAAATTCAGGTCCATCACACCGGGCTTTGCCTCGGGTGAGATATTGAAATACAGGAACTTATAGTTCGGGGAATCGAGACTGACAGCGTCGGTCAGGGTAACGCCGGGGTAGTCGACCGCCACGGTCGCGTCGGCTATGCCGGGTCCGGTAACCATAACCTGCAGGGATGTTTCATTCATTCCGGCCCACCAGTAGGGGGGCTCGACATTTGTGATCATCGGCGCCTTTTTGGCACCGAAAAGACTCGCCACGGAGGCGAACACGCCAAGTGTCATCATCGCTAATCTTTTCATTTTCAATTATTTGATGGATGTAAGTATATTTCGGAATCAGTCGAGGGCTATAATCCGGATTATGTCGGCGACCACAGTGTTGGACTGGGGGTCGACGAAAACCGGGGATGGCTGGAAGTAGCGGAGTTCCAGGTCGTTAGGGCCTTCATTGAGCTGCACGACCAACGGGTTGGTCCAGGCTACGGTGTTCTGCCACATCTCGTCGTTCTCCAGCATCTGCGCCGTGGCGGCCGACAGCTGGGCGAAGATGAAGGTCCCGGCATCCAGACCGTTGACTTTCAGCGTTCTGAGGGATATTCGCCGCTGTTTGTTCACGATTCCGAGTCCGGCGGCATAGTGCACGTCAACGAGGTATCGGCCCGTACGCGGCGCGTCGAACTCAAAGGGGAAACGGCGGTTCTTGTAGCGGGTCATCTCCACGAACTTCTCAGCTATCTTCTTGTTTTCGAGTACTTTGGCACCGCTGTTGGCGAACTGAGGGGTGTAAAGATACCACTGTGCCCCCTTGGGGATGTAAAGCAGCGGACGGGCACTGAATCCCTCGAATTCTCCCGCGGCTATAGGACAGAATTGCACTGAGGTCACCGATTTGGCGTCAGACAGCTGATAATCAGTGCGGCAAATCTCCTCCTCTTCCACGCCATTAATATAAACCACGTAGCAGTTATCGGGATTCGCCTGCGGCTCGCAGCCGACAGCTTCCCGGACGATATCGGCGGTTACACCGACGGGCAGATGTCCGGCGCCAAGGGTTGCATCCCGCCCCTTCCAGCTAACTGCCGGAGGGAGCGGAAGCATCTGAGGTTCAGGCCGTTCGGTCAGCGAGCCCTGATCCGCCGACGCTCCGGCAAGGGTAATTGAGATTTCATGTTTTCCCTCCAGTGTGGCCGGAACAAACGGCTCAGCCGGCTGGCCGTCGAGGCTAAATGTCGAGATGGCACGACCTGTTCCGGTGATGTGTATTTCCAGACAGGCGTTGCGGTAGCGGAAGTTGTAAATCGTCTTTTCGCCCGGCAGATTTTCAGGGACATACGGACTCAGGCTCATCCCGTCATATGAGAACTCCGCGCCGAGCAATCCCCTGGTTATCAAGGTCGTAAACGCCGAACGGCAGCTCATCGGCCTGTGAGGATTCTGCTGCAGCTCCTCCCCCGCCAAAGCAATCAGCGCCCCGACACCCGCCGAATATGCCGCCTCGTTTCCGGTTCGGGCAGCCGCCGCAGTCCAGGCCGCCTGAATCAGCAGCGGCGAAATCTCATTGCGCAGCGGCCCGCTGGCCGGGGGGAGCTCAGGCTGATAGCGACCGACGCCCCGCGGACTGACCGCCGTCTTGCTGACAATCGCCCCGGCGAACTTCTCCGGGACGGCTCCCGAGAGGATGGCAAACGCCTGCGCGAGATTGTCGGAGGCCTGCAATGAAATGCTGTAAGGCTTTGGACCATAGTTCATTGCCGAGAACCAGCCACGGTTCGGCAGCCACATATTCCGTTTCAGCGACTGCAGAATCGAGTCGGCGCCGAGCGCCAGCTGCCACTGCTTTCCGGATGGTTCCACGCCCCCTTCGAGCCTGCGGAGGGCGCCGCAATAAGCCGCATTGACAGCGAAAGTCTGCAACCCGGCCACCTCCCGGCGTTCCATCCAGTCGGGAAGTACCCCGGACCCGACGGCCAGATAATGCGGAATCCCGCTGAACAGTCCGGTATTGGGGTCGTAGCTGACGCGCAGATCACTTTCGAGCGACAGTCGGGCGGTCTGGCGCACCTGCCGCAACCAGCGCGTATCGCCCTGAGCCACCGCAAGTTCCGAAGCGCCGAGGAGCCATTCAGCCGAAGAATTGATGGTCGGCCAGCCGAGCCCGCGGGCATCGTAAGGCACGACCAGATTGTTGCGCAGGCGGCTTTCGAGAGCCGTGCGGGCCGAATCGTTCTGCAGCGGATTCAGGAACGCCTCGTAGGGGGTCTGGGCAGTGTAAGAGGCTGACGGTGAACGCGTTGCCTCAAGCCGATAAAGGAAATCGAGCACCGGCAGGGTGGTTTTCAGCCGCATCGCCAGATTGGGAAGCGCCGGGACCACGATAGAATCAAGAACGGCCCCATCGCGGCGCAATTGCGCGGTGGAGTCGTTCAATATCCTAAGTATCAACCCATTGTGCAGGTCAATAGAATCTTTCCAGATGTCGTAAGCCTTGGAATGGGCAACAGGTTCAACAACCCTGACGACCTCCTTGCGGCAACCGGCCGCAAGAATCGCGCAGGACGTCAGGCAGAGCAACGCACGCCCGACACAGGCCGATGTCCATTTTCCGAGCTTCAAGGTCAAAGCCGCAGACGCAGCCTGCGGCAACTGGCGTTATTTCTTGATTTTCTTGGCGATAGCCTTCGGGATGGCATCTTTGTGAACGAGGATATCCAGAGTTTTAGCGTAGAAATAGGGTTCCGAAACATAGAAGTAACCGCCGTAAACCTGGTTGGTGTCCCAGGAATTCTTTACCTTATAATAGCGGTTGCCCTTCTTGTCGTGGGCAGTGCCTACAATCTCCATGCCGTGGTCATCGGTGGTCTCCTGATTGTCGAACATCTCCTGACGGACCTCCTGAGTGATAACCATTTCGGGGACAGGCTCCTTGAAATCGAAACGGGCATCCTGACGCTCTTTGTCGCTCAGAGTCACCCAGCGCGAAAGTTCGGTGCCGTCCATGTCCTGAGTGTCCTTTTCGGCCGGCATAACGGCGTAACCCTCTTTCCATTTGAAACCGCCTTCGCTGACATCGGCAGCCCAGGCTACGGGGAATCCGTGTTCAATGGCGTAGTCAACCACGGCCTTCATCTCCTCCATCGGCAGGTTCACCGACTTCTCCCAGATCCAGTTGTCAGGGACCTCGACGGCAAACGACTCATAGAAAGGATGGTGTGTGAAGGATGTGATCGACACGTAATCGTCCATGTTCAGCGGCAGCGAAGCGGCAAAGCTCTGCGGAGTGTAGCTCTTACCTTTATATGTGAAAGTTTCGGGAAGCTCGCCGAGATAAGCGTTGAGGATTCCCTCGAAACCCTTGGCCCAAGCGGTGGAGAGTTTCTTGTTGGGCTTATTGACGATAGCCCGGAGATAGGCGGAAAGCGTGGCGTCGAGCTCACCGTGATTGTGTTTCTTTTCGCCGTAGTTGAGCCCGGTGTAAGCCTCCTCAGGCACCATGCCGTAGCGTTTCCAGACGTAAGGCACATCCATGCCCGACCCGCCGGCAGCGAAGTTGGTTTCGCCATAGAGGCGCACGAAGCGGTCGGCCTTGTCGCGGAAGGTGTGCCATACCACGAACATCTCGCTCAGGTCGATGGTGTCGCCCCCCTGACGCAGGATTTCATCCTCGAGGAACGAGTTTGTGGAGAAGCACCAGCATGTGCCGCTCTTGTTCTGGTCCTTGACCGAGGTGTGGGGAATAATCCTGACATCCACGAAGCCGAAACCGATGGAATCGGCGGGGAGGGTTGAAACGGTGTCGGCGGTGGCAGCAGGCTCATCGAAAGCCGGAGCCATGCCGCGTTCGCCCAGCGCAGCAGCCGAAAGGGGAAGTGCGGCTGCCGCAAAAGCTACGATTGCAGATGAAATTTTCATGATAAGTCTATTGTTTGCTACAAAGTTAGCCATTTTTCATTTAACCGCCAACACA
>CABUTS010000027.1 GCA_902494515.1 uncultured Muribaculaceae bacterium
CCCCCCCCCCGCGAAATTTCATGTTAAGGATATTAAAAATTGATTAGTGATTAGTTTAAGGTAGCTTAGGTAAATTAAAACCCAGGTTTGTTTAAGGATGAATTGAGGCCGGAGTGGAGCTTCTCCACTCCATCCTCAATTTCACAAACATTAACAACGCAATGCCTTGATAATTAATCGCTTGCGATTTTGGTGTTACAATTGGGTATTTCAATGATACGGATTTGTACACACTGCGATACATAAAAGCATTAAAATTTATTAATTAAGCTATATCGGAATTAACGCTTTCTGCTAATTTTGCAACATCGATCATCAACCATGAAAACCAATAATTATCTGATTTCCGTTTCTGCCGCCCTGGCGCTGACTGCAGTGAGCTGTTCTTCGGCCCACGCAGGTTCCGAAGCCTCCGTAGAGCCCCAGAAATCCCATGCGATTTTCGGCTCGTTCACCTTCGAGGGAAACGATGACTTCTACAAGGCCAACCCCCTGAAGAGCGAAAACGAGTTCTACAACCCCGTGCTTCCGGGCTGGTATTCCGACCCCTCGGTCTGCACCAACGGCAAGGGTGATTACTACCTTGTGACTTCCACCTTTACATATTATCCGGGCGTGCCTGTGTTCCACAGCCGCGACCTGATGAACTGGGAGCAGATCGGCTATGTGCTGAGCCGCCCCTCACAGCTTCAGAATCTCGAGAAGCAGCATGTCAGCGGCGGCATCTTTGCCCCCGCGATCGCTTACAATCCCGCCAACCAGACCTACTACATGATTACTACTAATGTAGGAGCCGGGAATTTCTTTGTCAAGACCAAAGATCCGGCAGGGGAGTGGAGCGACCCCATCATGCTTCCGCAGGTCCAGGGTATCGACCCCGCTTTCTTCTTCGATGAGGACGGCAAGGGTTACATCGTAAACAACGACGACGCTCCCAACAACGCTCCCGAATACGACGGTCACCGCACCGTGCGCGTCGTTGAGTTTGATCCCGCCACCGACAAGTGTGTCGGCGAGCGCAAGATTATTGTAAACAAGGGTTGCCGCCCCGAAGAGAAACCGATCTGGTGCGAAGGTCCTCATATTTATAAGATTAACGGCAAATATTTCCTGATGACAGCCGAAGGGGGCACCAGCCTCGGCCACAGCGAGGTCATTTACCGCGGCGACTCCCCGATGGGTCCGTACACCCCCTGGGACGGCAATCCCATCCTGACCCAGCGCACCCTCGACAATTCGCGCGAGAATCCCATCACCTGCGCCGGCCATGCTGACCTTGTTCAGGGTCCCGACGGGCAGTGGTGGAGTGTGTTCCTGGCATGCCGTCCTCTCGAAAACAATATGGAGAACCTCGGCCGTGAGACTTTCATGCTTCCCGTGAAGTGGACCGACGACGGCTGGCCCTACATGACCCGCGAGGGTGAGGTCATCCCGATGGTTGTCTCCAACCCGGGCGCCGTGCGCGGCGAAAACCCGACTTTCGGCAACTTCGCCCAGACCGACGAGTTCGCCGACAGCACCCTGCCGCTCCACTGGTTCACCCTGCGCGGCCCCGCCACCGACTATTATTCGCTGACTCAGAATCCCGGATTTCTGACAATCAAATGCGCGGATGTAAACTCCACCGAGAAGGCCGTGCTCCCGTTTGTTGCCCGACGCATCAATCACCACAAATATACCGCCACGACCGACCTGACTTTCGTGCCCGAGAATGAGACGCAGTGCGCCGGAATGCTCCTGTTCAAGGATGAGACCAACCAGTATTTCCTGGGCAAGGACCTGAAGGCCGACAAGCAGCGCGTGGTGCTCCGCAAGATCACTGATAACGGTCCGATTGAGATGATTGCCGCCGAGCTGCCCGACGGCAACAAGACCCTCGGCCTCCGCATCGTCAGCAACGGCATGACGCTCGACTTCCAGTATTCCGCCGACGGCGGTCAGACTTGGGAGAACCTCAGCCGCGGCCAGGATGCCGGCTTCCTCTCCACCGCCAAAGCCGGCGGCTTCACCGGAACCACCCTGGGGCTCTACGCCTCCAACGCCAAATAACGGCGCCGGCAAGCCGGCTGAACAGTAACAAAAAAGCAGCAGGCCATCCGGGCTCCCCAGCGCGACCCTCCGGATCCACTCCCCTCCGGAACCGCGGCAAAAAAGCAGCAGGCCCCCGGATCCGCTCCACCCCCGTCCTCTATATATCTGAACCTAAAACAACAAACCAATAACAATATCACCTTTAAATCAAACGCAATGAAAAATGTAAAGAACAACATTCATTACATTCTCATGCTGATTGTAGTGTGCCTGAGCGGTACGGCGGCTTCACTGGCCGCTGTCGTGACCGGCACGGTTTCCGATGATACGGGCGAACCGCTCATCGGTGCCACCGTGCGGCTCGAAGGCAGCAAGGTCGGTGTCGCCACCAATATCGACGGCGAATACCGGCTCGAGGTGCCCGACCTGCAGAAGGCCGTGATCTCTTTCTCCTACATCGGCATGAACTCCCAGAAGGTCAAAGTCAATGGCCGGAAGGTAGTTAACGTAACCCTGACGGCGTCTGCCAACGTGATGGAAGAAGTCGTGGTTGTCGGCTACGGCCAGCAGAAGAAAGCCTCCGTTGTGGGCGCTATCTCGCAGACCACAGGCGAAACCCTGCAGCGTGCCGGCGGTGTCTCCAGCATCGGCGCCGCCCTGACCGGTAACCTCCCCGGCGTGGTCACCATGTCCTCCTCCGGTATGCCCGGCGACGAAGACCCCAAAATCGTGATCCGCGGCCAGACTTCCTGGAACGGCAGTGATCCTCTGATTCTGGTCGACGGTATCGAGCGCCCCATGTCGTCGGTCGACATCGGTTCTGTGCAGTCCGTTTCGGTGCTGAAAGACGCCTCCGCCACCGCCGTCTACGGTGTTAAGGGTGCCAACGGCGTAATCCTCATCACCACCAAGCGCGGTAACGAAGGCCGCGCAAAAATCTCCGTCGGAGCCAACATGACCATCAAGTCGGCATCGCAGCTCCCCGGCACCGAGGGTTCCCCCGAAGCCCTCTATATGCGTAACCGCATCATCGAGCGCGAGCTCGGCCTCACCCCCGACTCCTGGCTGAGCATCACCCCTATGAGCGTCATCGACAAGTATGCTCATCCGGCAAATCTCGAGGAAGCCGAACGTTACCCCAACGTCGACTGGGCCGACGCCCTCTTCAAGTCTACCGCGATGGCCTACAACCCCAACATCAACATCAGCGGCGGTACTAAGGTCGTTAAATACTTCGCCTCGATCGACTTCCTGCATGAAGGCGACCTTTTCCGCGAATATGAGACCGGCCGCGGCTACAAGGGCGGTTACGGCTTCAACCGCGTGAACGTCCGCTCGAACCTCGACTTCCAGATCACCAAGTCTACGGTGTTCAAGATGAATATCTCCGGTTCGCACGGCGAAAAGAAATCCCCCTACAACGTGGCCGATGACTCCTTCGGCGCCACCCAGCTCTGGCAGGCCGCCTACAGCGCTCCCGCCGACGCCTTCATCCCCCGTTATTCCGACGGCACCTGGGGCTACTATCCCGCTAACACCCAGGGTGCTCCCAACTCCATGCAGGGTCTGGCAACCGGCGGTGTAGAATACACCACCACCACCCGCATCAACACCGACTTCACCCTCGAACAGGACCTCTCCTTCATCACCAAGGGCCTCCGCGCCAGCGCCACAGTCTCCTGGGACAACGTCTTCGTCGAAGCCAACCGCGGTATCTGCGAGAACTGGTACACGCCGCAGTATAAGTGGATTGATCCCGCCACCGGCGAAACTACCTGGGCTCAGCAGACCCGCCCCAACGGCCTGGACTTCGCTGAAGATATGAAGTGGAGCATCCGCGAAGGCGAAGCCCGCAACTGGGCAACCCAGCGCAACATCTTCTATCAGGCGCAGATCAACTGGGGCCGCAAGTTCGGCGAACACGACGTTACCCTGATGGGTGTGTTCAACCGCAACCAGCGCGCCACCGGCTCCGAGTTCCCCCACTACCGCGAGGACTGGGCCTTCCGCGCCACCTATAACTTCGCAGAACGCTACTTCGTTGAATACAACGGCGCTTACAACGGCTCCGAGAAGTTCGACCGCAACCACCGCTTCGAGTTCTTCAACTCCGGCGCCATCGGCTGGCGTATCAGCGAGGAGAATTTCATGAAATTCAGCCGCGGATGGCTCGACAACCTGAAGGTGCGCTACTCCATCGGTCAGGTCGGCGACGACAACATCTGGCAGCGCTGGATCTACTCCACCCAGTGGGCTACTGTCAGCCCCCTGACCCTGTCGGTCAACGCCGGGCAGACCTCCCCCTACACCTGGTACAAGGAATCGCAGATCGGTAACCCCGACATCCACTGGGAGAAATCGCTCAAGCAGAACCTCGGTGTTGACTTCTCGTTCCTCAACGCCCTCGTGGCCGGTACGGTCGAGGTCTTCAAGGAACGCCGCAACGACATCCTCGTGGCCGGTGCGAGCCGCGCCATCCCCTCGTACTTCGGCGGTTCCGCCCCGACGGCCAACCTCGGCCGCGTTTCGAGCAAGGGCTATGAACTCGAGCTCCGCGTAAACAAGACTTTCGCCAACGGAATGCATGTCTGGGGTAACTTCTCCATGACCCACGCCGAGAACAAGGTCCTCGACTTCGACGACCCCCAGCTCAAGGAAACATACCGCAAGACTCAGGGCTTCTCGATCGGTCAGGACCACATCATCTACGACGCCGGCTACGCCAACACCTGGGACGACGTCATCGCCATGACCCCCCACAACTCCAACGACAACCAGCGCCTCCCCGGCCAGCCCATCATGGTCGACTATAACGGCGACGGTATCATCGACTCGGCCGACTCCACACCTTACGGCTACAGCTCCACCCCGCAGAACACCTTCAACGCCACCGTAGGCTGGAACTGGAAGGGCTTCAGCGTCTACCTGCAGTTCTACGGCGTCACCAACGTGCAGCGCACCGTTGTCTTCGAGTCGTACCGCGGCAAGCTCAACACCCTCTTCGCCGGTGTGAACTTCTGGTCGGCCAACGGCTCCGACATCGACCGTCCGCTCCCCGTCTGGAACTCCACCCCCTCCTATTACAACGGATGGGACAACCGCTACAACCACTACGACGGCTCCTACATCCGCCTGAAGAATGCCGAGGTGGCCTACACCTGGGATTCCCGCAGCTGGATCAAGCATCTGGGCCTGTCGTCGCTCAAACTTTACTTCAACGGCAACAACCTCTGGGTATGGTCGAAGATGCCCGACGACCGCGAATCGAACTTCGCCGGTACCGGCAACGCCAGCCAGGGCGCATATCCTACCGTGCGCCGTTTCAACATCGGTATCAAGTTTGACATTTAATCCACCCGATCCAAAATGAAAAAGATTTTTAAATATACAGCTTCACTGGTCGTGGCACTTCTGGCCGGCGGCATGTCGTCGTGCACGGATTACCTCGACAAGGCCCCCGAAAGCGAAATCTCGGCCGACGAAGCATTCAAGAACTTCCGCAATTTCCAGGGGTTCGTGGAGGAGATGTACTTCTGCATACCGAACTTCACCACCGGCTACTGGAACAACTCCTTCAACTGGGGCGACGACGAAATCATCAATGTCGGCATCGACTACATGATGGGCTACAAGGTCGACCAGGGTGACTTCTGGGGCTGGCAGTCAGAGTTCGACGGCTGGCAGTGCGGCTTCATGGACATCAGCAGTTTCGCAACCAACTACTACCCCGACGCCGTCGCCAACCGCCCGACCATGTGGCAGGGATGCTGGTACGGCATCCGCAAGGCCAACATCGGTCTGGCCAACATCGACCGCCTCACCGAGGCTACCCAGGAGCAGAAGAACATCATCCGCGGCCAGCTCCTCTTCTTCCGCGGCTACTTCCACTTCACCCTGATGCAGTACTTCGGCGGTCTGCCTTATATCAATGAGGTACTGGCCGGCGGCAAGCTGACCCTCCCCCGCCTGTCGTATCACGAATGTGCCGAACTGGCCGCCGCCGACCTCCGCGAGGCCGCCGACCTACTCCCGATCAACTGGGACAACACCACCACCGGCGCCCCCACCCGCGGCAACAACGACCTGCGCATCAACAAGATCATGGCCCTCGGTTACCTCGGCAAGAATCTTCTCTGGGCCGGCAGCCCCCTGATGAACTGGGAATCCACCGGTTCGCAGAGCTACAACGCTGACTTCTGCAAGCGTGCCGCCGAGGCTTTCGGCGAACTCCTGGCACTCGTGGAGAGCGGCCAGACCCAGTACTCGCTGGTTGACTTCGCCGATTACAAGGAACTCTTCCTCACCCACGGTAAGGGGGGTATCATGCCCGGCCTGACCGAGGCTATCTTCCGCTGCCCCGTCATCGACTGGAACCGCTCCAACTGGGGCCAGACCAACGACTACGCTCCCAAGGCCATCACCAACACCGGTGTGATCTTCCAGCCCACCGCAAACTATGTCAACTTCTACGGCATGGCCAACGGTCTGCCCCTCGACGATCCCGACTCCGGTTTCGACAAGCAGCACCCCTGGAAGGACCGCGATCCCCGCTTCTACCACGACATCCGTTTCGACGGCTGCCAGCTTGAGCTCGGTCTGAACCCCGCGGCCGACCCCGTGCGCTACGCTCCCCTCTACACCGGCGGCAAGCTCCGCAACGCCATCGAGGGCAGCCGCACCGGCTATCTCAACTATAAGTTCGTCCGCGACGACTTCAACCAGTGGGACAACCAGGGTTCCGGCAACTGGGGCCAGCACAACCACATGCTCATCCCCTACATGCGTCTGGCCGACATCTACCTGATGTATGCCGAAGCAGCCTGCCAGGCCTCCGGCGCCCCGATGGGCAAGTCGTCGAACTGCAGCCTCTCGGCCGTCGACGCCATCAACCGCATCCGTCAGCGCGCCGGCGTGGATAACGTCAACGCCAAGTATACCGGTTCCCTCGACGCCTTCATGAGCGAGGTGCGCCGCGAACGCGCCGTTGAGCTCTCCTTCGAGGCCCACCGCTTCAACGACCTCCGCCGCTGGCTCCTGCTCAACAAGTATCCCTACAATATCAAGACTTCGCAGGAATTCAACCGCGTCGGCGACCTCACCGGAGTCGAAATCGATTCCTCCAAGGGCGTTAACCCGAAGAATCCTTCGGAAAACGAAGTTTCCGGATTCCACGAGGAAGTGATCCTCACCCGTAATTTCACCGATAAGCACTGGTGGCTCCCCCTGAAGGTCAACGACACTAAGATGTACGTTGAATTCGGCCAGAATCCCGGCTGGTGATCGTAACCTATTAAAGAATCACATCAATGAAAGACTTTCATAAACTGATATATCCTGCCCTGGCAGCCGCCATGCTGGCTTCGCCGGCAATCGCACGGGCCGACGAGGACACCGCGGTTCTCGACTCCCTCGGCAACGACGTGCAGCTGGCCTTCCGCTCCGCCGCCCCCGAGGAGGTATTCGGCGGTGTCTCGCAGGTAAATGTTGTCGAGCTTCAGAAGAAGAGCTACACCACCTACAGCCTCGCCAACATGCAGAGCCTCACCACGGGCTACGACGGTCAGCTCTGGGACATGGGCGAAGCGCTCGTCCTCGTCGACGGTGTGCCCCGCGACGCCAACAACGTCATCCCGGCTGAAATCGAAACCATCACCTTCCTGAAGGGTGCCCAGGCCGTGGTGCTCTACGGCTCCACCGCCTCCAAGGGTGTCATCCTCATCACCACCAAGCGCGGCCGCTCCACAGGCCTGCAGGTGTCGGTGCGCGGCGACGTCACCCTCTACACCCCCAAGTACTATCCCAAGTATCTCGGTGCCGCCGAATACATGAGCCTCTACAACGAGGCCCGTATCAACGACGGCCTTGACCGGGCCTTCACCGACACCGATATCTACAACTACGCTTCGGGCCGCAATCCCTGGCGTTACCCCGACATCAACTTCTTCTCCGACGACTACCTCCGCAACCACTCATGGCGCTACGAGGGTCAGGCCGAATTCACCGGCGGCGGCAAGTATGCCACCTTCTATGCCCTGGTCGGCCTCTACCACTCCGACGACCTGGTGAACTTCGGCGAAGGTAAGAACAACGGCACAACCCGCCTGAATGTCCGCGGTAATATCGACCTGCGCCTCAACGACTGGGTTACCGGCTGGGTGAACACCAGCGCCACCTTCTACGACAACCGCTCCGACCTCTCCAACTTCTGGAGCGAATCGGCCAAGATGCGCCCCACCGTTCCCGGCGCAACCCCGCTGGTGCCCCTGATTCCCATCTCCGAGATTCAGGAAGGCGACGAGAACTCCTGGGTGCTTGTAAACAACTCCCGCTATATCGTCGACGGCAAATACCTCCTGGGCGGCACCCAGCAGTATCAGACCAACCCGTTCGCAGCGATGTACGCCGCCGGTTACTCCAAATGGACCAGCCGTCAGCTGCAGTTCGACGCCGGTATCCGCATCGGTCTCGACAAGATTCTCCCCGGCCTGCGCTTCATTGCCCGCGGAGCTGTCGACTACAACACCTCCTACACCACCTCGATCAACAACACCTACGCCACCTACCAGCCTACATGGTCGAACTACGGCGGACGTGACCAGATCGTGGAAATCACCAAGTTCGGCAACGACCTGAGCTCCGGTGTGCAGAACATCAGCGGCTCCTCCGAGCGCCAGACCCTGATGTTCGCCGGCCAGTTCGACTACTCGCAGAAGTTCAACGAAGTTCACGGCGTCGAGGCCAACCTCATCGCCCACGGCTACAAGCGCACCATCACCGGCCAGTATCACCGCACCACCAACGCGTCGCTGGCTCTCCGCGCCGCTTACAACTACGACAACCGCTACTATGCCGAATTCAACGGCGCCATCAACCACTCGGCCAAGTTTGCCCCCGGCCACCGCAACGGCTTCTCGCCCGTCGGCTCGCTCGGCTGGCGCATCAGCCAGGAGGACTTCCTGAAGGACTCTCCGGTTGTCGACGAACTCCGCATCAACGCCACTTACGGCCGGATTCTCCAGGACCTCGACATCGAGGGCTACTACCTCTATGACGACAAGTTCACCGCCGACGGCGACTACTGGGGATGGAACGACGGTCTGAGCTCCAACCAGACCTTCGAATCGCGCCAGGGCGCCAACCCCGACCTCACCTTCGTGAAGCGCAAGGAGTTCAACCTCGGGCTGAACGGCTCCCTCTGGAACGGCTCCCTGAAGTTTGACGCCAACTTCTTCACCGTTGACATCGACGGCCTCCCCGTGCAGGCCAACAACTTCCTCCCGAGCTACCTCCTCACCTCCTGGCCCAATTCCTCGTTCATTCCCTGGATCAACTACGGCAAGCAGCGCCGCACCGGTTTCGACCTCGGCTTCCAGGCCACCCGCAGCTTTGGCGAAGTGACCCTGTCGCTGGGCGCCAACGTGATGTACTCCACCTCGAAGAACATCCGCGTGAGCGAGAACGTCGAATATGACTGGCTCCGCACCGAAGGTGCCGCCACTGACGCCATGCGCGGCTACAAGTGTCTCGGCTTCTTCCAGAGCGAAGAGGAAATCGCCTCCTCGGCCGTTGTCAACAACAACACCCGCCCCGGCGACCTGAAGTATCAGGATATGAACAACGACGGCATCATTGACTCCCGCGACCAGGTTGTCATCGGCCGCTGGAGCGCTCCCTGGACCTACGGTCTGAACCTCACCGCCAACTACAAGGGCTTCACACTGTTCGTGGCAGCTTCCGGCAACGCCGGCGGTGACGCCGTGATGAACAACGACTACGCCTGGGTTTACGGTGACCGCAAATATTCCGATATCGTCCGCGGACGCTATGTCAGCTCCGAAACCGCCGCTGCCCTCGGCATCGCCGCCAACGAGAACCACGCCACCTATCCCCGTCTGACCACCCAGGGCGGCGACCTCAACTTCGTCACCTCGGACTTCTGGACATATTCCTCCGACGCCTTCTACCTCAACCAGGTGCAGCTGACCTACAATTTGCCCTCGCAGTGGTTCAAGAACAAGTTCGTCAAGGGTATCGACATATACGTCAACGGCAACGACCTCCTGACGGTATGCAGCCACCGCAAATACCGCGAGACCAATGTCGGCGCCGCTCCCCAGATGCGCTCCTACAACCTCGGCGTGAAAGTAAATTTCTAATAAGTAGTACGATTCAGTTACTTATCAACCGACAGAAATCATGAAAAAATATATAATTCCCGGTCTGATCGCACTGGCTGCAGGGTTCACCGCCTGCGACGATGTGTTCGTGCCCGCCCCCGAGAACAATCTTCCGCTGGATTATCTCGAGGAAAACTCCAACTACGCGGAGGGTCTGCTCGGGGTGGCATATATCGCGCTTCCCAACGGCTCCTTCCCCTTCAGCGAGGTGGCCACTGACGACGCCGTGAGCAACGACGCCGACAACAGCTACCGCATCATCGCCTCGGGTCGCTGGACCGCGCAGAACAACCCCATCAACCGCTGGGAGGGCAGCCGCTCGGCTATCCAGTACTGCAACCTCTTCCTGGAGCGCCTCGACGGCGTTACCTGGGCTGCCGACCCCGACGCCAACAAGTATTTCCGCGAGCGCTTCGAGGCTGAAGCCCGCGCCCTCCGCGCAATCCACATGTACTACCTGCTGCAGAGCCACGCCGGCTTCGACGCCCAGGGCAACCTCCTCGGTGTGCCCATCGTGGAAACCTCCGAAAGCGCTACCGGCAGCAACTTCAACGTTCCCCGCAACACCTTCGTGGAGTGCATGGAAGCCATGCAGCGCGACGCCGAATTCGCCCTTGCCAACCTCCCCCGCACCTACGGCCCCGAATGTTTCGATGAGGTCCGCGCCAAGCACCCCGGCATCACCGACGGTCAGCTCGAGCGCGTCTACGGCTCCAAGTTCGTAGGCCGCATCTCCGGCGAAATCGTGGAGGCTTATCTGGCCCGCATGGCCCTCATGGCCGCCAGCCCCGCCTACGAAGCATCCGGTGTGACCTGGGAGAAAGCCGCCAACCTCAATGCCAAGATCATCGGCTACGCCGGCGGCATCAACGGTCTCGACCCCTCCGGCGCAACCTGGTACTGCGCTCCCAACATCGACAAGCTCGGCGATACCGAATCCCCCGCCGAAGTGATGTGGCGTACCACCAAGGGCTCCAGCTCCGACCTGGAGAAGGAGAACTTCCCGCCGACACTCTACGGCAACGGCCGCATCAACCCCACCCAGAACCTCGTGGATGCCTTCCCGATGGCCAACGGCTATCCTATCAGCGACCCCCGCTCGGATTACAGCAAGGATAATCCCTACGCCGACCGCGACCCCCGTCTGTCGCTCTACATCCTCTACAACGGAGCTACCGCAGGTATCAACAACAAGGTGATCACCACCGCTGCCGACGGCACCGACAATGACGCCCTCAACAAGATTTCCACCTCCACCCGCACCGGCTACTACATGAAGAAGCACCTCAACCAGAGCGTGAACTGCGATCCCAGCTCAACCCAGGGGCAGGTACACTACACCGCCCGTCTGCGCTACACCGAGTTCTTCCTCAACTACGCCGAAGCTGCCAACGAGGCCTGGGGTCCCACCGGAACCGGAAGCAACGGTTTCTCGGCCTACGACGTCATCAAGGAGATTCGCCTCCGCGCCGGCATCGGTCTGGAGAACGGCGACGCCTACCTCGAGGAGTGCAAGGCCGACAAAGCCCGCATGCGTGAGCTCATCCGCAACGAGCGCCGTCTGGAACTCTGCTTCGAAGGCTTCCGCTTCTTCGACCTCCGCCGCTGGAAGGCCGACCTCAACGAATCCGCCATGGGTGTGAACATCACCGACGGCAAGTATTCCCCCTTCGAGGTCGAGACCCGCAACTACCGCGACTATATGTACTACGGTCCCATCCCCTACAGCGAAGTACTCAAATTCAGCGAACTCCACCAGAACGCAGGATGGTAAATCTCCGGAGCCCGGCTCCGGAGGCTCTCTCCCCTCTGTAAATCATTCTAACAGATAAGATTCATGAAAAAATCGATATTAGCAATAGCTGCTCTCGGAACGATGCTTACCGCCTGCCACAACGGCGACGTGAAGTTCGACAACTTCGAGTACCAGACAATGTACTTCTCCAAGCAGTCGCCTGTCCGCACCATCACCCTGGGCGATGACGGCGAGATGGACACCAGCGACGACAACGCCCACCGCCTCTACATCAAGGCAGCCCTCGGCGGCGTCAACGTCAACACCGCCACTCATTCGGCGGCTTTCGTGGTCGACAACTCCCTCTGCGACAACCTCGTGTTCACCGAAACCGGTGCGCCCGTCAAGGCTATGCCCGCCGACTATTACGTGCTCAACGGCGACGAGATGGTCATCAAGCCCGGCGAGGTGCTCGGCGGCGTGAAGGTGCAGCTCACCGACGCCTTCTTCAACGATCCCGAGACTGTCGGCGTCAGCTACGTGATTCCCCTGCGACTCGTGTCGTCGGCCGACTCCATTCTCGAAGGCAAGGCCAAGGATGGCATTGAAAACCCCAACCGCCTGCGTCCCGACGACTGGTCGATCCAGCCCAAGGATTATGTCCTCTATGCCGTGAAGTACAAGAACGTCTACCACGGCTGCTGGGTCAGCAAGGGCACCGACGTGATGGAGAACCGCGGCGAAACCACCACCCGCGACCGCAACGTCGAGCTTTGGGAGAAAGCAACCCTGCGCTATCTGACCACCCGCTCGCTGAAGTCCTCGGTCTACTCCTTCAGCTTCACCGTCCCCTCGGTCAACGACAAGGGTGAGAAGTCGGAGAAGAACATCGCCTGCGACCTGATTCTGAATTTCGACGACAACAACGCCGTAACCGTCACCACCCAGACCGCCGGCTGCACCGCCGCCGGTTCCGGCCAGTGGACCCGTCAGGGCGAACCCAAGGCCTGGGGCGACAAGGACCGCGACCTGCTTGAGCTCGACTACAACTTCACCATCGAGTATGTCTACAACGACATGACCGGCGAGAAGGCTACCTATCGCTACTCCTCGAAGGAGCGCATGGTGATGCAGAGCCGTCAGAACAAGCTCGAGGAATTCAAATTCAGCCTGGCTCAGTAATCCTTCCGAGAAATTCAAATTAACCGTTGTCTGTAAAATCCTTACAGACAACGGCAAATTGAAAACAATTTTGAACAGATACTCAAAATGAAAAAATATCATATCTTAACGGCTATGGGGCTCGCCGGAGTAATGCTCGGAGGGTGTGCCGACAACGATATCGATGTGTTCACCGTCGAAAAGCCGCAGAGCGTGGCCGACTACGAATACCTCGACGCTTACGGCGACCTGAAGTCCTATATCGACCGCAGCGCCCACCCCAACTTCCTGTTAGGTACGGCAATCTCGGCCGCCGACTACAACAAGAAGGGGCTGGTTTTCCTGCTCTCCAACAGCAACTTCGACATCGTAACCCTCGGCAACGCAATGAAGTATGCCTCCTGCGTGGCCGACGACGGCACGATGGATTTCGGCACCGTCGGCACCTTCATCGACAATGCCCGCGCCGCCGGAATGCAGGTCTACGGCCACACCCTCTGCTGGCATGAGCAGCAGAACGTGAAGTGGCTCAACAAGCTGATCGCCGACAAGGAGATTGAAATCGACCCCGACGCCGCCACCGAAGTCGAGGACGCCAAGACCACCTACGCCGGTCTCACCGAGTTCCCCTACTACGTCATGGGCTACAAGCCCGAAATCATCGACGGCATACTGACCGTGCCGGAATATCCCGGCTCATGGTATCAGTTCTTCGTTATGGACGGCCTTTCGTTCGTCGAAGGCCGCGAATACAAGGTTACCGCCAAAATCAAGGGCAGCCAGGCCGGTTCGCTGAACGTTCAGCTCGGCAGCTGGGGTGCCCTCCAGGAGAAGAAGCTCGACTTCACCGAGGAGTGGAGCGAGGCTTCCTGCACCATGAATCCCCAGACCGTTACCTCCGGCTTCTGTGTGTTCCAGCCCGGAACCTACGAAGGCAAGCTCGAAATCGAATGGGTGAAAATATCCCACGTCGAGGCTCCGTCCGTGAAATATTATGAGTCGCTGATCACCAGCGGCGATGCCGACGCCGGCGAGAGCGAGAATGTAATCTCCCGCGAGCCCGGTGCTGCCGACATTCAGGCTGCCGTGGTCGACGATGCTCTCGGCACCGGCAAGGTCTTTGTCAGCCGCATCGGCGGCAGCCCCGCCAACGCATGGGATTCGCAGTTCTTCATCAAGTTCAACAGCCCCCTGCAGGAGGGCGACAAGATCCGCGTCAGCTTCCGCTACCGCTGCGACGACACCCGCAGCATCGACACCCAGGCCCACGGCGCTCCCGGTTCCTACCACTACTGGTCTTGCATAGGTACCCTGAACGCTACCCCCCAGTGGCAGGATCACTCCTGGATGGGCACCGTCTCGGCTGACTTCGCCGGCAGCGACGGCTTCCAGTCCATCGCCTTCAACCTCTCGTCGGTTGCCGACGCCGGCAACTTCTACATCGACGACATCGTGGCCGAAATCGAACGTTCCGGCAACACCATTCCTCTGACTCCCGAAGAGAAGGCTCAGGTCCTCGAAGATGAGATGGCCCGCTGGATCAAGGGTATGATGGAAGCCACCCAGGGCTACGTGAAGGCCTGGGATGTTGTCAACGAGCCCCTCTCCGGCGGCCCGTGGGGACAGCGCTACGACCTGCAGCACGCCGCCACCACCAGCGATCCTTCCAACAAGTTCTTCTGGCAGGACTATCTGGGCGACGACTACGTACGCGTGCCCATCAAGTATGCCCGCCAGTACTTCGCCGAGAACGGCGGCAACCCCGACGAACTCAAGCTGTTCATCAACGACTACAACCTCGAAAGCGACTGGGACGACAACCAGAAACTCAAGAGCCTCATCCAGTGGATTGAGCAGTGGGAGAGCGACGGCGTCACCAAGATCGACGGTATCGGCTCGCAGATGCACATCAGCTACTACATGAACCCCGAAACCCAGAAGAGCAAGGAAGAGCATGTGGTCAAGATGCTCGAACTCATGGCCGCCACCGGCAAGCTCGTCCGTATCACCGAGTTCGACATGGGTCTGGTAGATGAGAACGGCAACGACGTTCCCACCGATCAGGTAACCCTGGAGCAGCACAAGCTGATGTCGGATTACTACAAGTTCATTATCCGCAAGTATCTGGAAATCGTCCCCGTAGAGCAGCAGTTCGGTATCACAATGTGGTGCCAGACCGACTCCCCCGAGGGCTCCGGATGGCGTCCCAACTCGCCTGTCGGCATCTGGGACAGCAATTTCAACCGCAAACCCGCCTACGCCGGAGTAGCCGAAGGCCTCTCCGGTCAGGAATAACAATCTGAAAAGCAGAGTCCGGTGGCCCGGGAGGCTCCGGCCGTCCCGGCCCCCGGACTTTGTTTTTTCATTACCAACCACTTAAACTAATTATTGCATGAAAAAACTTTTACTCAGTCTTGCTGTCGCTGCGATGAGCCTTTCGGCAGCTGCCGATGAAATCGTTGACTACGACCACTCCTTCTCGGAGTACACCTCCTTCCCCTACTATGTGATGGGTTATGAACCCACAATCGAGAACGGTATCCTGACAGCCGAATATCCCGGCTCATGGTATCAGTTCTTCATCGCCGACCAAATTCCCACTACTGCCGGCGAAACCTACACCGCAATTGTCAAGATCAAGGCCTCGCAGCCCGGTTCTCTTGCCCTCAACATGGGCTGGGGATGGGGCGAAGGGGAGCAGATCAAATCCTCGATTAACGTCACCACCGACTGGACCGAAGCCACCGCTACTTTCGAAGAGGTAGGCGGAACTTCCTGTAACCTCGTCCTGCAGCCCGGCGGTCACGAAGGCACCATCGAAATCGAATGGGTGAAGGTTGTCCACGGCGGCGACCCCGTTGTGCTCCCCACCACCGGCGACATCGTGGCTGAATACTACACCGCAAACTCCACCGCAACCTTCGGCGGCTGGGGCGGTTCCTCCACCTTCGAGAACGTCACAGAGGACGGCAAGCCCTGCCTGAAGTTCACCAACCCCGAAGCTGCCGACGGCGCATGGGGTGTGCAGCTCGCCATCAACAACGACTACAATGCCGGCACCACCTATTACCTCGGTTTCGACATCAAGGGTGACGCCGCCAAGAACATCGCCACCTCCTTCCAGGCTGCCGGCGACGACGGCGGTACGGCATATTACGAAGACAAGGGCGCTATGACCAACTTCTCCGTAACTCCCGACTGGAACCATGTAATCATCTACGGCGAATGTACCGAAGGCACCAACCCCGCCCACAAAGCCAACCGTCTGCTCATGAACCTCGGCAAGTATGTCGGCACATTCTACATGACCAATGTGACCGTCTACACTGTCGACGGATCCGGTATCGACGCCATCGCAGCCGATAATGCGGCAGCCGCTCCCGCCGTCAAGGGTGTCTACAACCTGATGGGTGTGCGCGTTCTCGACAACGCCGACGACCTTTCGACCCTGACTCCCGGCATCTACATCGTCAACGGAAAGAAAACAGCTATTATGAATCGATAATCTGTTACCGAGGTCACCGGCCGGAATCACCCCGGTTCCGGCCGCTGACTTTCCGGTAATGCTGCTGCAACTGAACCTTCTGCAACGGAAGTTCCTGCAACAGAAATCCCTGCAACTGAAATCATGAAAAAACTGACGCTCACAATTCTGTCAACTTTTGTCGCCGTCGCATATCTCGCGCCGTCGGCCGCCGCGCTTTCGCCCGCCGGCGAATGGCCTGTACCCCCCGAAGGCACTCCGGCTTCCACCAACGTGCCGGGCCAGGTGTATCCCTGTGTGGACTCCGAATCGAAGGCCACATTCCGCCTTTTCGCCCCGCAGGCAAGCGATGTCAAGGTCGACATCTGCGGCCGCAAATACGACATGACCCGCGACGACAACGGACTCTGGAGCGTCACCACCGCCCCCCTCGTGGAGGGCTTCCACTACTACTTCCTGCTGGTCGACGGAGTGTCGGTCAATGACCCCGCGAGCGAGACCTTCTACGGCTGCGGACGCCAGGCCTCGGGCATCGAAATCCCCGAAAAACCGCAGGAGGCAGCCTACTACACCTTCAACAAGGATATTCCTCACGGCCAGGTGCGCGAATGTCACTACTGGTCGGACCTCGAGAAGCGTCAGCGCCGCTGCTTCGTCTATACCCCCGCCGAGTATGAGACTTCCCCCGGCAAGAGCTATCCGGTCCTTTACCTCCAGCACGGAATGGGTGAGGATGAGCGCGGATGGCATCAGCAGGGGATGATGGCGAACATCCTCGACAACCAGATTGCCGAGGGAAAATGCGTGCCGATGATCGTAGTCATGGATAACGGCAACTGCAGCTACATCCACGGCGCCCGCCCGGGAGAATCCCGCGACGAGTTCGGCGCATCGTTCACCCCGATTATGCTCAACGAACTGATTCCGTTCGTCGACAGTAACTTCCGGACTCTGACCGACCGCGACCACCGTGCCATGGCGGGACTCTCGTGGGGCGGCCACGAGACCTTCCAGATCACTCTCCACAATCTCGACAAATTCTCGCACATCGGCTCCTTCAGCGGCGCGCTCTTCTTCTTCGCCGACGGTGTCGACAAGGCCTGCGACGGTGTGTTCAGGGATGCTAAAGCGTTCAACGACCGCGTCCATACCCTCTTCCTCGGCATGGGGAGCGAGGAGAATTTCGGCAGCGACAAAATCAGCGCCGCCCTCACCGAAGCCGGAATCAACCATACCTACTACACCTCGCCCGGCACCCACCACGAGTGGCTCACCTGGCGCCGCTGTCTCAACCAGTTCCTCCCTCTCATTTTCAAACAGGACAACAATTCCAACTGATTATATATGAAAAAGATACTTGCTGCAATATCGGCGGTGACTCTCGCGGCAGCTGCTGCGACGGCGGTGAACCCCATCGTCCAGACCTGCTACACCACCGACCCCGCGCCGATGGTATGCGGCGACACCCTCTACGTCTACACCGGTCACGACGAGAACGGCGCAGACTTCTTCTGGATGCAGGAGTGGCGCGTCTACTCCACTACCGACATGGTCAACTGGACCGATCACGGCTCACCCCTCGCCATCGAGGATTTCTCGTGGGGCGACGACCGCGCCTGGGCGCCGCAGTGCATCGGGCGCAACGGCAAGTTCTACCTTTATGTGCCACTGCACTCCAAGCTGACCAACGCCATGGCTATAGGTGTGGCTGTCAGCGACTCTCCGACAGGCCCGTTCCGCGATGCCATCGGCAAACCGCTCGCCGACGGCAGTTGGGACTACATCGACCCGACGGTGTTCATCGATGACGACGGTCAGGCTTACCTCTTCTGGGGCAATCCGAAGCTCTACTATGTGAAGCTGAACCCCGACATGGTCTCCTTCGACGGCGAAGTGCAGACCGTGGAGTTCACCACCGAAGGTTTCGGCGCCCCCCGCGTGGTGCCCGACGAGGGTAACCGCAAGATTCCCTCGAGCTACACCGAAGGCCCCTGGTTCTACAAGCGCGGTGGAAAATATTACATGGTCTACGCCGCCAACGGCATCCCGGAGAGCATCGCCTACTCGATGAGCGACGGCCCGACAGGTCCCTGGACTTACAAGGGGGTAATCATGCCGCAGAGCAACGAAACCAACTCCTTCACCAACCACTCCGGAATCGTGGAGTTCAAAGGGCAGCCCTACTTCTTCTACCACACCGGCAATCTCCCCGGCGGCGGAGGCTTCGCCCGCAGCATTGCCGTGGAGGAGTTCAAATATAACCCCGACGGCACTATCCCGACGATTCTTCCCACCCGCGAGGGGGTGAAACCGCTCGGTTACTTCTCCCCCTTAGGACGTCATGAGGCTGAGACAATGGCATGGTCGAAGGGTGTCACAACCCGTCAGGCCGACGACACCGGAGTCTATGTCTCCGATATCCACAACGGCGATTACCTGATGCTTAAGAATGTGAACTTCGGCAGCGGTCACCCCAAGACCTTCGGCGCTTCGGTGGCTTCGGGTCGCCGTGGCGGCCGGATTGAGGTCCGCACCGACAGTCTCACCGGTCCGGTGATTGCCGTGCTCGACGTTCCCGCCACCGGCGGATGGGAGAAGTGGCGCTACCTCGAGACCGCAGCCAAGGCCGAGGTCCCCGGTGTCCACGACATCTACTTCCTGTTCACCGGCCGCAAAGGTCCCGAACTCTTCAACTTCGATTACTGGACTTTCAAATAACCGACTTCCGTACAAATAACCGACTTCCGGAATTTTACCCATGAAAAAGTCAAATTTATATATTATCGCAGTTTTTATCCTCGGACTGCTTGTCCCCCAGGCGGTGCAGGCATGGCCCGGGATGGATATGCCCGAGCTGCATGTCGACGGCCGGTATCTCAAGGATGCCGACGGCAACATAGTGAATCTCCACGGTTTCGGACAGACCTACAGCCCGTGGTTCAACGAGCAGAACTCCAAATGGGGCAACTACGACGTTGAAGCATGCCTGGCTTACAACAAGGAGAAAATCGACCAGCTACTCAATGCAGGATGGAAGATGAACTGGCTGCGCCTCCACATGGACCCCTACTGGTCCAACACCCCCGGGGTGCAGACTACAGGTGAGAACGATATCTCGGCCTTTGACTTCAACCGTTTCCGCACATATCTCAATTCGGTGTTCATCCCTATGGCTGAGTATGCAATCTCCAAGGGGCTGTATGTAGTGATGCGCCCGCCGGGCGTGTGCCCCCACGAGATTGCAGTCGGCGATGACTACCACAAATATCTCAAGCGCGTATGGGGGTATGTATCTTCTCAGGCGCGTCTGAAAAACAATCCTCACATCATGTTCGAGCTGGCCAACGAGCCGGTCAACATCAAGGACACCGACGGGCAGTACCGCTCCAACACCGACGGCTGTAACCGGAACCTCACTCAGTTCTTCCAGGAAATCGTGGACCTGATGCGCGGCAACGGTTGCAACAACATCCTCTGGATTCCGGGCACCGGCTATCAGTCGCAGTACGCCGGCTTCGCCAAATATCCCATCCAGGGTGAGAACATCGGCTACGCCGTGCATGTCTACCCCGGCTGGTACGGCAGTGACGCCATCGAGCCGAGCCATGAACTCGGCGGCAGCTATGGCGGCGGTTTTGAATCCTTCGCCGCCGGCTGGCGCAATCAGGTGGAACCCGCGGCAGCCATCGCCCCGATTCTCGTCACCGAGATGGACTGGGCGCCGTCGGTCTACAACGCTTCGTGGGGCAAAAGTATCACCGGCCGGATGCTCGGCGAAGGTTTCGGCGCGAACTTCAAATATCTCGCCGACCGGACCGGGAACGTCAGCTGGATGATTTTCACCGGTGCCGAGCACCTCGCTAAATTCAACGGACAGCCCGGTTCCGAGGGGAACTACACCCTTTACAACGATCCCGACGCCTGCCTCTGGCCTGTGTATCACTGGTATAAGGAGTATGCCGGCGACGCGATGCCCGACCCCTACTATGTTTCGCTTGCCCTCTCGCCGCGCGGCGACGATTCCGCCACCGACCGCATCATGATGACCGGTTCGGCCACCACCCCCGCGGTCCTCGGTTTCTACAACGGCTACGAGAGCAACCTTGCCACAGACCTGGACGTGACTGTCAGCAATTCGCAGATACTGAGTTGGGAGAACGGCAGCATCCATGCCCTCAGACCCGGTTCGGCAACCGCTACAGTGGAATACACCTACGGCGGTCAGCAGCAGAGCGCGCAGGTGAACATCACCTCCACCCCCTTCCCCTTCCTCGAAGGTTACTTCAACCCCTCGATCTGGGAGACCGGCTCGTTCAATGCCGACACTCACACGATTACCACCGGGCAGTATGGCTTCGCCGGATGGAAATACACTTCGGGTCTCGATCTCTCGGACTATAACTACCTGATTGCCGAGCTCGAAGGGAACAACGACTGCAGCATCTCGTTCCGTGCTTTCGACCAGAACAACTACTGGACCGACCCCGTGCAGGTTGACTTCGGCAGCAGCAAACGTGCCGTAATCGACCTGAACAACATGATCAGCTCGCAGGGGCGCCGGATGGACAAGTCGCATCTCTATATCGTCGGGTTCTGGACCACCGGCGGGAAGCAGTTCCGCATCAAGGATGTTTTCCCGGCCATGACAAGCGATGCCGCCGGAGTTGACAATGTCGCCGAGGACGTCGCTGACCCGAATGTCCCGGTCGACGTCTACGACATGAACGGCCGGCTGCTGCGCAGTTCCGTTCTCCCCTCGGAAGCCACCGAAGGTCTTGCCCCCGGCCTCTACATCGTCGGCGGCCGCAAAGTCGCAAAACTAAACTGATTCCGTTATATCAGCTGAACCGGCTATGACAGCCGAGATTCAGACTTGAGCTGAAACAACTCCCAAATTCGATTCAATCATGAAATTCTCCCGCATAATACTGGCTGCCGCCGCTGCCCTGGGATTCCTCCAGGCTGCGGCTGAACCCGACCCCACTTTCCATATCTACCTCTGTTTCGGCCAGTCGAACATGGAGGGCAACGCCGCCGTCGAACCGATTGACCGTCAGAATGTTCCGGAACGCTTCCTGCTCCTCCCGGCAGTCGACTTCCAGTCGCCGGTTCGCACGAAAGGGGAGTGGTGCACTGCTGTTCCCCCGCTGGTACGTCAGTCGACCGGTCTGACCCCGATGGACTGGTTCGGCCGCACGATGGTTGCCAATCTCCCTGAAAATATCCGTGTCGGCGTCGTCCCCGTGGCCATCGGAGGTGCCAACATCAAGCATTTCTTCAAGGATTTCGACCCCGCGAGTATCGCAGGTGAGGCCGAATGGTACAAGAACTTCATGGCCGCTTACGACAACCACCCCTACCAGCGCCTGCTTGAATGTGCCCGGATCGCCAAGGAACAGGGCGTTATCAAGGGCATACTGCTCCACCAGGGGGAAACCAACAACGGCGACCCCGCCTGGCCGCAGTATGTGAAGAAGATTTATGAGGACCTGCTCGCCGACCTCGGCCTGAACGCCGCGGAGGTGCCCCTGCTTGCCGGTGAGGTCGTCACCACTGAACAGGGGGGTGTCTGCGGCGGCATGAACGCCATCATCAACCAGCTCCCGCAGACAATCCCGACCGCTCATGTGATTTCGGCCGCCAATCTCCCGCAGAAGGGCGACGGCCTCCACTTCACGGCCCACGGCTACCGCGTGCTCGGCTGCCGCTACGCCACCGCTATGCTCGCCACCATGGGTATCAATGACCCCGTGGTGGATTACAGCGAGGAAATCCCCTTTGTTCCGACCCCCAACCCCTCCGAGGGGGATTTCGTCTTTGACTTCGCCACCTTCAACCCCTCGATATGGGAGACCGGCACCTTCGACCCTGAGACCCATGCTTTCACAGCCGGGCAGTATGGTTTCGGCGGCTGGGAATACACTCAGCCGATCGACCTTTCGGGCTACCGCTATCTTGTGGCGGAACTCGAGGATGACGGCAACAACGGCATTGAATTCCGCGTGTTCGACACCCCCAGCTACTGGGAGAAATCCTACGAAGGGAAGTTCAACGGCGGCAAGCTGATCGTAGCTGAAATCAACGGCATGATGAAGAACCTCGACAGCGGCATCGTACCTCTTGACAACACCAAAATCTACCGCGTGGGCTTCTGGGCCTACGGCGGTCAGCCAATCCGCATCAAACACGTATTCGCCACTAATAACGACCCTTTCGCTGAGGGGGGCATTGAAGGTGTCAGGGACTCCGCGACAGCCTCCGATTCCCCCGTCTACAGCATCACCGGCAGCCGGGTAGCCTGCTCCCTGTCAGATGACCTTGCTCCGGGCATTTATATCGTCAACGGCCGCAAAGTCGTGCTTTACTGACAGTCGCATATCGTCAACGGCCGTAAAATCGTGCTTTACTGACGGCTGCCTCGCCGCCCGCAAACTATTTAACCTTATATCATGCAGAATTCCACAAAAAATCAGAGTGCAAACGGCTTTTACAAGCTGTCTATGCTCCAGTGTATCGGATTCGGCTCAGGCGACCTGGCCCAGAATCTGATTTATCAGACTGTGAGCATGTATCTCCTGTTTTTCTACACCAACGTCTATGGCCTCGATCCGGCTGTTGCGGCAATCATGTTCTTGATTGTCAGAATTGTAGATGTTATCTGGGACCCCATCGTCGGCGCGTTTGTCGACAAACACAACCCTAAGATGGGCAAGTACCGCTCATACCTGATTCTCGGCGGTATTCCCCTGACCGGCTTCGCGATTCTCTGTTTCTGGAACGGCTTCTCCGGCTCGTTGCTCTACGCTTACATCACCTATGTGGGCCTTTCGATGTGCTACACCCTGGTGAATGTGCCCTACGGCGCCCTGAACGCCTCGCTGACCCGCGACACCGCCGAAATCACCAAGCTCACCTCGGTGCGCATGTTCATGGCTAATGTCGGCGGTCTGGCCGTAGGCATGGGTATACCTATTGTGCTGAAACTTTTCGACCCCTCGGAATCCACCGACATGTCGATGAGCGACAGCGCCTGGTTCGCCACCATGACCATCTACGGCCTTATCGGCCTGGCACTGCTCGTGTTCTGCTATACCCAGAGCCGTGAGCGCGTGGTGATGGACAGCAAGGAGACCGAGAACGTTAAGGTTTCGGACCTCTGGATGGAATTCGGCCACAACCGCCCGCTGCGAATCATTGCATTCTTCTTCATCACGGCCTTCGGTCTGATGGCGATCAGCAACTCGGCCGGCGCATACTATATGAACTACAACCTCCACGGCACCGCCGGCGAGCTCTCGGTCTTCATGGGTCTCGGTTCAATCCCCGCCTTCATCTTCATGCCGCTGATTCCGGCAATCAAGAAGATGGTCGGCAAGAAGGGGATGTTTTACATCTTCCTGGCCACGGCAATCGTAGGTATGGCGCTGCTCTACGCCATCTCGATGATCGACGCGCTGAAGGATCAGATGTGGATGGTGTATGTGGCCCAGTTCATCAAGTCAACCGGTGTGATTGTCGCAACCGGCTATATGTGGGCGCTCGTTCCGGAGGTGATTTCCTACGGCGAATATACCCATGGACGCCGTATCTCGGGTATCGTCAACGCTCTGACCGGTATCTTCTACAAGGCGGGCATGGCTCTTGGCGGAGTGGTTCCCGGACTGGTGCTGGCGTTTGTCGGCTTCAACAAGGATGCCGCCAGCCAGACACCCTTCGCCGAGCAGGGTATCCTCTGGCTCGTGGCTGTGATTCCCGCCGTGCTGCTTCTGCTGGCGATGTTCATCATCTCGAAGTATGAGCTCGACGACGATGTCATCGACAACATCAACCGCGAAATCGAAAACCGTCACAACGCAAAATAATTTCTCATCAACCAATACGTTATAATTATAAATGAAAAAGATTGTCAGCTATATCATCCCTCTGGGCATCGCGGTTGCGGCTTGCGGCAGCGGCGAGAAGTCCCCGCAGACCCTGAAAGACCATTACAAGGACGACTTCCTCATCGGGGCGGCCGTCAACGTCCGGCAGGTTAACGGGCTCGATCCGAAGGCCGATTCAGTTCTCTCGCGCCATTTCAACTCCATCGTTGCCGAGAACTGCATGAAGAGCGAGAAGATCAACCCCTCGGAAGGGGTATATGTCTGGAAGGACGCCGACAAGTTCGTGGAGTACGGCGAGCGAAACGGCATGGCCATCATCGGCCACGCCCTGCTCTGGCACTCGCAGCTGGCTCCCTGGTTCCCGCTGGACTCTGCCGGCAACTACGTGACTCCGGAGGTGCTCAAGGAGCGCATGCGCACCCACATCACCACCATGATGCAGCGCTACAAGGGGCGCATCAAGGGGTGGGATGTCGTCAATGAGGCGATTATGGACGACGGCTCGTACCGCCGCAGCCCCTTCTACGAGATTCTCGGCGAGGAATACATCCCCCTGGCGTTCCAGTATGCTCAGGAGGCTGACCCCGACGCCGAACTGTATATCAACGATTTCTCGATGGCGGGTGCCGGAAAGCGCGACCGCTACGTGCAGATTGTCAATGACCTGAAAAAGCGCGGCATCCGCATCGACGCCGTCGGCATGCAGGGTCACATCGGCATCGACTATCCCGACTTCGCCGAGTTCGAGAAATCCATCGAGGCTTTCGCCAAGGCCGGAGTGAACGTGATGGTCACCGAGCTTGACATGACAGTGCTTCCGGTGGTGAAGCGTGGCGCCGAAGTGAGCGACCATGTCGCCTACGAGAAGGCTATGAACCCCTATCCCGACGGACTTCCCGCCGATGTCGACAAGCAGTGGAACGACCGCATGGCTGACTTCATGGCTATGCTCCAGCGCCATTCCGACGTCATCACCCGCGTGACATTCTGGGGTACCCACGACGGAATGTCGTGGCGCAACGGCTGGCCTATGCCCGGCCGTACCGACTATCCTCTCCCCTTCGACCGCGATTACAACCTCAAACCCGGCCTCGCCGCAGCTCTCGCTGAAAAATAAAAATCCTTAGATATGGAACTCACTCATCCCGAAAAAAGATACCTTTTCCCGGCCGATTTTATGGCCGACCCCAGTGTTCACGTCTTCAACGGCAAAATCTACATCTACCCCTCCCACGACTGGGAATGTGCGAACGTCGAGAACGACAACGGCGACCAGTATGTGATGAAGGATATGCACGTGCTGAGCATCGACGGCGACCCCATGACCGGTGAGGTCACCGACCACGGCAAGGCCCTCGACATCGCCGATATCCCCTGGGCCGGACGTCAGCTCTGGGACTGTGACTGCGCCGAAAAGGATGGCAAATACTATCTCTACTTCCCCCTGAAGGACAAGAACGACATCTTCCGCATCGGCGTCGCCATAGCCGAACGCCCGGAGGGTCCGTTCATCCCGCAGCCCGACCCTATCCGCGGCAGCTACAGCATGGATATCTGTGTGCTCCCCGAGGATGGCGAATATTACCTCTACTTCGGTGGTCTGTGGGGCGGCCAGCTCCAGCGCTACAAGGACAACAAGGCCCTGGAGGACGCTTATCTCCCCGAAGGTGACGAACCGGCGCTCCCCAGCCGCTGCGTGCGCCTGACCAAAGACATGCTGCAGTTCGCCGAGGAACCCCGCCCCATCGTAATCCTCGACGAGGAGGGGAACCCGCTGAAAGCCAATGACCCCCACCGCTTCTTCGAAGCCTCATGGGTCCACAAATACAACGGCAAGTACTACTTCTCCTACTCCACCGGCGACAGCCATCTGCTCTGCTACGCCGTCGGCGACAACCCCTACGGTCCCTTCACCTTCAAGGGTGAGATCCTGACCCCGGTAGTCGGCTGGACCACCCACCACTGCATCGTGGAATATAAGGGCAAATGGTATCTCTTCCACCACGACAGTGTCCCCTCCGGCGGCAAATCCTGGCTCCGCTCCTTGAAAGTCTGCCCCCTGACCTATACCCCCGACGGTCTTATCCTCCCCATCGACGGTATCGACAAGTAAAGGTATCGATAAGTAAAGGTGAAAGCGATGATAAGGAAGATAGCAGGCATTGCTCTGGCTTTGGCGGCGCTGACCGGCGCTGCCGATGATGCTTCTGCAAAGAAGACAGGGGAGTGGTACAGGCTGGTGCCTGGCGACACGGTGATGGTCGAGGCGTCGTCGCCGGTGACCAGGCTCTACGGTCTGGCGCATCGCGAGCGGCTCAACCGGATGGGAATCGAGGTCAGCGAGGTTATAGAGGAGAGTCCGCGGTTCGCCCGGCGTATCCTCAACCACTGGGACAACCTCGACGGCACCATCGAGCGCGGCTACGCCGGCCGAAGCATCTGGCGCTGGGACCAGCTCCCCGACTCCGTCTCCCCCCGCTATGAGGAGTATGCCCGCTTCTGCGCCTCCGTCGGAATCAACGGCGCGGTGATCAACAATGTCAACGCTTCGTCGAAGATTCTTTCGCAGGAGTATCTGGTGAAGGTCGCTAAAATCGCCGATGTCCTGCGCCCCTACGGTATTCAGGTTTACCTCTCGGCAAACTTCGCCGCCCCGATGCAGCTCGACAGCCTCCCCACCGCCGACCCCCTCGACAAGCAGGTCAGCCGGTGGTGGCAGCGCAAAGCCGACGAAATCTACCGGCTGATTCCCGACTTCGGCGGTTTCCTTGTCAAGGCCAATTCCGAGGGGCAGCCCGGCCCCTGCGACTTCGGCCGCAGCCATGCCGATGGCGCGAACATGATGGCCCGCGCGCTGAAAAAGCACGGCGGAATCGTTATGTGGCGTGCCTTCGTGTATTCCCCTGCCGACGCCGATCGCGCCAAACAGGCCTATCTCGAATTCCAGCCCCTCGACGGCAAATTCGACGACAACGTAATCGTGCAGATCAAGAACGGTCCCATCGACTTCCAGCCGCGCGAGCCTGTCAGCCCGCTGCTGCTGGCGATGCCGCAGATAAAGACCATGCCGGAGCTGCAGATTACTCAGGAGTACCTCGGCATGAGCAACCATCTGGTGTTCCTCGCCCCGATGTGGGAGGAGTTTTTCGACCTCGTTGACCCCTCGACGCAGACGGCTCTGGCCGGTGTCTCCAATGTCGGCGACGCCGCGAACTTCACCGCCCACCCCTTTGCCCGCGCCAACTGGTACGCCTTCGGACGTCTCGCCTGGGATCCCACGCTGACCTCCGAACAGATTGCCCGCGAATGGATTGCCACTGACCTCGGTGTCACCGACCCCGCCGTCACCGATAAAATTGCGAAAATAATGCTCGGCTCCCACGAAGCCGCCGTCAACTACATGATGCCGATGGGGCTGCACCATATCTTTGCCTTCGGCCATCATTACGGGCCGGAACCCTGGTGCGACGTCCCCGGGGCGCGGGCCGACTGGCTGCCGAAGTACTATCTCCGCGCCGATTCCCTCGGCGTCGGCTTCGACCGCTCCCCCTCGGGCTCCAACGCCGTGGCGCAGTATCCCGACTCTCTGGCGCGGCTCTATGCCGACCCTGCCACCTGCCCGGAAAAGTACCTGCTCTGGTTCCACCATCTCCCCTGGACCCGGGTATGGGAATCCCTCTGCCGCCACTACGAAGCCGGCTATCAGTCCGCGCTTTCCATGCTGTCCGACTGGGACTCCCTCCGCGCCGATATCCCTGATCCGGCCCTTTGGGCCGATGTCCGCGGGCGCCTGATGACCCAGGCGCGCGACGCCCAATGGTGGAAAGACGCCTGCCTGGAGTATTTCTCCTCATTCCACGGCCTCCCGTATCCCGAGGGGATCACCCCGGCTGTTCACAGTCTCGATGACCTCCGGCGCATCCAGCTCGGCATCGACAACTACACCTGTCCCTCCCCCTCGTTGCTCAATACCCTCCGCTGACCTCTCCGCCTCATCGTCTGCTCCAAAAAAGTGGGTAAAAAACCACTTTTTTGGAGCAGTTGTGTTTCAGGTTGTCTTATCTCCTTCCGGATATCCTCTTTGGTTTTCTCGAAAAAAGTAGTTAACTTTGTCATTATTATAATTATATCGGCTCAGTTATGTTTGACAAAAATCGGATTAAAACGATGAAACCTTTGCTGGAAGTCTGCTGCGAGGGGCTGAAGGATGTCGGGGTTGCTGTTGAAGGTGGCGCCGACAGAATCGAGCTTTGCCGCGACCTGAACCTCGACGGGCTGACACCGGATGGGGATACCATCCGGGAGGCGGTCGGGATGGCCCGGAGAGCGGGGCGTCCGTTCCGGGTTATGGTCCTTGTGCGCTCCCGTGCGGGCGATTTTGTCTATTCGGCTGAGGAAAAGGAGACGATGCGGCGCAGCGTGGTCGACATCCTCGATATGGGAGCTGACGGCGTTGTGGTCGGGTCGCTGAATCCGGAGCTGACAGTCGACACCCCCTGGGTGCGGGAAATCGTGGATCTAACTCATAGCCGGGGCTGCGAGGTGACCTTTCACCGGGCCTTCGACCATGTCAGTGAGTTCAGCACAGCCCTCCGGGAGCTGATTGATTGCGGCGTAGACCGGGTGCTGACCTCCGGAGGACCCGAAGGGGCTGAAAAGGGGGCCGAAACGCTTGCGCGGCTCGTCAGTCAGTCCGCCGGCAGGATTGCTGTGATGCCCGGCGGCGGGGTCCGTTCCTCCAATATCGCCGGGCTGTTGGCCAAAACCAATGCTGAGGAATTCCACAGCTCCTGCCACACAACGCCCGACGGCGGGGCAGACCCGCAGGAAATCCGCCGCATCGCTGAGATTCTTGCCCCGCCGCATCGCGGAAATATTTGATTACACCTGTAAATAGCTGACCTTAGATAATATACCATTCGTCATGAAACAACGTCTCATCTCATTGCTCACACTCCTCGCTGCCGCTGCGCAAACGGTGTTCTCGCAGCCCGTTGCTGCGGATTCCGTAGCAAAGTACACCGACTGGCTTTACTCCTCGATGAACATCGCCGACAGGAACAACTTCCCGCGGTCGTTCTGGGAGCGCAATGTGGCGTCGGCCCTCGAGGCGCGCCGCGATATGCCGTGGGGCGCGAAAATCCCGGCCCGCGAGTGGCTGCACTTCGTGCTGCCGGTGCGTGTGAACAATGAGATGCCCGACACGTCGCGCATGGTGTTTTATCGCGAACTCGCTCCGCGTCTGCGGAATCTCACGATGGAACAGGCGGCGCTCGAGGTGAATCACTGGGCCCACGAAAAGGCCACCTACCGTCCCTCCGACGCGCGGACGTCACCTCCGCTGGCAACCGTCCGCACTACTTTCGGCCGCTGCGGCGAGGAGTCGACCTTCGTGGTCGCGGCGATGAGGTCGGTCGGAATCCCGGCGCGCCAGATCTACACCCCGCGCTGGGCGCACACCGACGACAATCATGCCTGGGTGGAGGTCTGGGTCGACGGCCGCTGGCGCTTCCTCGGGGCATGTGAGCCTGAGCCGGTGCTGGATCTCGGATGGTTCAGCGAGCCGGCCTCGCAGGGGGTGCTGATGGCTACGAATGTCATCGGAAACTATGACGGCCCGGAGCAGAAACTATACCGCGACAGCTGCTACACCCGCATCAATATCACCGGAAACTACGCCCGGACCCGTCGGGCCGCGGTGAAGGTCGTCGACGCTGCCGGTCGTCCGGTGGCCGACGCGCCGGTCAGCTTCCGGTTGTACAATTACGCGGAACTTTATCCGCTGTTTTCCACCCGCACCGATGCTGACGGACGTGCCGAGCTGCTCTGCGGCTACGGCGATGTCGTGGCCTGGGCGACCTCGCCCGACGGGCATAGTTCCGGCCTCGCCGAACTGAGCGCTGCAGCTGACTCTGTTGTGGTGCTGAGACTCGATAATCAGCCGCTTGAACAGCCCTTGGTGCTGACGCTCACCCCGCCATTCCCTTCGCCGCTGAAACCTGCTGTAACCCCGGAACAGGTTGCCGCAAACGACGCCCGGAAACTTTTTGAGGACTCGGTCCGCAATGCGGTGATGTCGAGGTTTTTCACCGCTGACGAAGCATCTGCCGCGGCAGCTGGCTGGGGCGACGACGCGCCGTTCATTTCCCGTGTGCTGACCGAATCCTACGGCAACCGCGATGCGATGGCCCGGTTTGTCGGCGCAGTCCCTGCGGAACGCCGCCATGAGGCTGCCCTCTGGCTCGGAAAACTCAGCGAAAAGGACTGGCGAGATATTGAATGGCCGGTGATGGAGGAATTTTTCCTCAGCCGTCAGACACCTGTAAATCCGCGGGTTGCCGACGAAACGCTCTCGCTCTGGCTCTCGGATTTCGATGCCGCAGTTCCGGCGGCGCTCCGTGACAGCCTTTCGGCGTCCCCGGCTGCGGTCGAAGGATGGATTAACCGTAATATCCTGATTGACAATGCTCATAACCCCAACCATTTCTGCATGAACCCCGGCGCTGTCTGGGCCTCCCGGACTGCTGACAGCCTCTCGCGCGACATATTTTTTGTGGCGCTCTGCCGCTGGCTCGGTTTCGATGCGCAAATCGATCCCGTGACCTCGGATGTGCTTGCCCGCAAAACGGCCGACGGCAATTACTACAAGGCCTTTGCCGCTGTGGCTGACCCTGTTAATAATGTGAAGGTGCGGTTGACATACTCCAACGACAGCATACTCCCGAATCCGAAATATTACCGGCATTTCACCATTTCAAGGCTTGAAAACGGCGTGCCGCAGCTGCTGAATTTCCCCGAAGAGGCTGACTTGCGCAACACCTTCGCCAACGGCGTAGACCTGCAGCCCGGCCTCTACCTGCTGACCTCCGGCCGCCGCCTCGCCGACGGGTCCGTGAAGTGTCGCCTCGCGGAGTTCGATGTTCCTGCAGATGCTGTGCCGCTTGTAATCCCTGACGAACCCGGCGAAATCAGTATCATCGGCAGCTTCAATGCCGACCCGCTGCTGCCGCTGACCGGCCGCGGTATATTCCTTGCCGCCTTTGTGAAAGCCAATCATGAACCTTCAGCACACTTCCTCAACGAACTGTGTGCCGCTAAGTCGCAAATCGAAGCATGGGGGCGCCCCGTAGTACTCATTGTTGATTCCGAATCCGATCTCTCCGCCTTCAAGCTCCCCTCGAACGTCAGAATCACAGTCAATCCCGGCTTTGCCTGGCTGGCTGACATCTCCCGCGAATTCGAGCGGAACCTCACCGCCGACAATCTCCCCGTAATTCTCCTTGCCGACACATTCAACCGTGTGATGTACCTCCGTCACGGCTACCTTCCCGGCTCCGTCGACGCCCTGCTCTCCATCTTCCCCCACCTTCCAAGGTGATTTCTTTTGCTGATTTCCCCGTTTTTCCCGGTTGATTCCCCCGCCTTCCCCGCTGATGGGGGAGGGGGATTACTGGGCGTTGGGGAATTTGCGGTAGTATTCCTCGAGGAGATTGCGGATGTTGAAGTAGAAGGTGCCGGTGATTACTTTCCCTTTGGCGTTTTTCTTCTCGATGTCGATGAGGTCGTAGTATGGTTCCTGATAGTGCTGTCCTTTGACTACGGCGTTCTGGAAGTTCGCGATGTCGTATTCGTGGCTGGGGTTGATCACGTACCAGGCGTGTTCGGGGTCTTCGCCGGTGCCGGAGGAGATGATGGCCTGGATGAGGTGGTTGAGGCGGTATTGCCAGATCTGGGCGTAGTTATTTTTGCCGCGGGCACGGAGGGCGTAAATCAGGAAGTTGATCTGGGCCAGGTCGAAGGGATTGTCGGCGAGGGCCTCGTGGGAGTATTCGATGATGGAGTCGAGTTCGGCGCGGGTGTGGGTGTCTTTGTAATACAGGCTCTGGTTTTTCTTGGAGGCTTCGTTGTGGCGGTAGGGGTTGAAATCCTCCTGGAAGAGGTAGCCGTAGTAAAGATGGCGGTAGGCGTTCAGATCCATTATGGTTTCGTTGCGCTCGTATTCCTGCATCAGTTTGGGGTAGTAGTATGGTGAAGAGGGGTCGTTGACCGAGCGGCGGATTTCCTCGAGGTCGGGGGCTTCGGATTTAAGTTTTTTGTCGTGGCGCACGGGGGCGGCTACGAGCGTTGCGGCGATTGTGATGACCGAAAGGAGTATGAACAGGAGCTTTCGCATGATTGGAACGGTTTAATAAGGTGGGGGGCGCCTATCGGTGGATGAGCAGGGCGCTGATGGCAATGCCGAGGAGCGACATGGTCACCACGGCGGGGAGGCCGGCGGCTACGATGTAGCGGGCTATGGCGCGGAAGTCGCGCTGGCGTGTCAGTCCGGCGTAGGCGATGGCTCC
>CABUTS010000028.1 GCA_902494515.1 uncultured Muribaculaceae bacterium
TGATGATCACCGGCCTGATCGGCGGCGCCCTCATCCCCCCGCTGATGGGCATCGCCGCCGACGCCGGCGGCCTCGCCCTGAGCCTCCTCCCCCTCTGGCTCTGCGCCGCCTGGCTCCTCATCCTATCCCTCCTCCACCGCTGATCCCCCCAGCAACTGCCAAGATAGCTTCCGGAGGGTCATCAAGCAGCCCCCGCAATTACCAATTTTGCTGCCGGAGGGCCATCAAGCAGCCCCCGCAATTACCAATTTTTTTACCACGGAACTATACGGAACTAACGGAAGCAAATTTGTCTCGGGAACGTCAAACCGAACCATTGCGGAGCTGCCGCTCCTGAACGTTAACGGAAGCCTGACGGGTGACAACAATGTCAAAACTCAACGGAAGCCTACGGGGTTCAAATCGCAACGGAAGCCTACGGCGAATCAACCTTTACCGCCGTAGGCTTCCGTCTTACGTTCCGCGCCAGGCCTTTAGGCCTCCGTTGAAGTTCAAGGTGCTGGTTCCGTTAGTTCCGTATAGCTCCGTGTAAATAGCTGATTTTGTGATACATAACATTACAGACAAAGCAAACTTGCTGATCATGAAGACCTTCGGCCTTCAACTGATGTGGGCTGATCGGAGCCGGGCCTAAGCTCCCTGGCGGGCGCTAAGACCCGGAAACATCAAGGCCGTTGGCCTTGCCCTGCCGGGGGCTGCTGGATCCCCCAATCTGCTCCACAAGCCCCTCAAATGCTTTCTTTTAACACGGAACTGAACGGAACTAACGGAAGCAAATTTGTCTCGGGAACGTAAAACCAAACTGCTGCGGAGCTGTCGCTCCTGAACGTTAACGGAAGCCTGCGGGGTGAAAAGACAGAGTCCGGCAGGTAATCCTCGGCACATGGATTTTTTACGCGGATCTACACTGAACTAACGGAAGCCTGCGGGAGTTAAGGCTTTATGGCCGTAGGCTTCCATTGACGTTCTGGGTCAGGCCTTTAGGCCTCCGTTGACGTTCGGGATGATGGTTCCGTTAGTTCCGTATAGCTCCGCGTAAATAATTGACTTTGTGATGGATAAGGGATATTGGCGGGGGCAACGTGCCAAAGGCACGTCCGGACGTTTAGGCGAAAAAATGGCTGGCAGTGCGGGAGGGCATTGCCAGCCATTGAGTTATGAGATGTTAATGGGGGAATCAGTCGTCGGCGTTCTTTTCGGCGTATTCTTTGAGGAGTTTGTCCTGGACGTCGCCGGGGGTGAGTTCGTAGCCGGAGAATTTCATGGTGAAGGAGGAGCGGCCGCCGGTGATGGAGCTAAGGGCGGTGGAGTAGCTCGACATTTCCTTCAGGGGCACTTTGGCGGAGATTTTTTCGAAGCCGTTTTCGGAGGACATGCCCATGATGATGGCGCGGCGGCCCTGGAGGTCGCTCATCACGTCGCCCATGACATCGGCGGGAACCATCACGTCGACGTCGTAGACAGGTTCGAGCACCTTCGGGTTGGCGTTGCGGAAGGCCTCGGAGAAGGCGTTGCGGGCTGCAAGACGGAAGGAGATTTCATTGGAGTCAACGGGGTGCATTTTGCCGTCGTAGATGCAGACGCGGACGTCGCGGGCGTAGGAGCCGGTCAGAGGGCCCTGCTCCATGCGGTCCATGAGACCCTTCACGATAGCGGGGATGAAGCGGGCGTCGATAGCGCCGCCGACTATACAGTTGTGGACCACGAGTTTGCCACCCCACTGCAGAGGAATCTCCTGGGTGTCGCGGATGCTCATCTTATATTCCTGGTTGCCAAAGCGATAGGTATCGGGCAGAGGAGCGTCTTCGCTGTAGGGCTCGATAATCAGGTGGACTTCGCCGAACTGGCCGGCGCCGCCGGACTGCTTCTTGTGGCGGTAGTCGGCACGGGCAGCCTTGGTGATGGTTTCGCGATAGGGAATCTTCGGTTCTTCGAAGATTACGGGGAGCTTGTCGTTGTTCTCCACGCGCCACTTGAGGGTGCGGAGGTGGAATTCGCCCTGCCCCTTGAGGAGGACCTGCTTGAGTTCCTTTGACTGCTCGATAACCCATGTGGGATCCTCCTCGTGCATGCGGGTGAGGATGCCGGCGAGCTTCTCGGCGTCGCTCTCGGTGACGGGACGGATTGCGCGCTGATACTTGGGTGCGGGGTATTTGATGAAGTCGAAGGCGATTTCGCAACCCTTCTCGTCGAGGGTGTTGCCGGTGCGGACATCTTTCAGCTTCACGGTGGCACCGATGTCGCCGGCGCAGAGCTTGTCGACGGGAGTCTTAATCTGTCCGCAGACACAGAAGAGCTGGGCGAGGCGTTCCTTGCCGCCGCGGGTGATGTTGTCGAGGTCGACGCCGGCGGTCAGGGTGCCGGACATAACCTTGAAGTACTGAACTTCACCGATATGGGGTTCGACGGTGGTCTTGAACATGAAGATGCTGAGGGGGCCGTTGCTGTCGGGCTTCACTTCGTTGCCGGCGGTGTCGACGGGGGCGGGCATATCTTCGACGAAGGGAACAACGTTGCCGAGGAATTCCATCATGCGGCGCACGCCCATGTCCTTGGCTGCGCTGACGCAGAACACGGGGTAGATTGAGCGGTCGACGAGGCCTTTGCGGATACCTTCGCGCATTTCGTCTTCGGTCAGGGAGCCCTGGTCGAAGAATTTCTCCATGAGGGTTTCGTCGTTTTCAGCGGCAGCTTCTACGAGGGCCTGATTGAGCTCCTTGGCTTTCTCCATCTCCTCGGCGGGGATTTCCTCGATGGTGGGGACGCCGCCGTCGGGGCCCCAGGAGTATTTCTTCATCAGCAGCACGTCGATCATGGCGTTGAAGCCGGGGCCGCAGCTGATGGGATACTGGATGGGGACCACGCGGGGGCCGAAGATTTCCTTCATCTGCTCGATTACGTTGTCGTAGTCGGCTTTTTCGCCGTCGAGCTGGTTGATGGCGAAGATTACGGGCTTCTTCAGGGAGGCGGTGGTGCGGAAGATATTCTGAGTGCCGACTTCGACGCCGTACTGGCCGTTGACGAGGATCACGCCGGTATCGGTGACGTTGAGGGCTGTGATGGCGTTGCCCACGAAGTCGTCGGCTCCCGGGCAGTCGATCACGTTGAGTTTCTTATTGAGGAATTCGGCATAGAAGACAGTGGAGAAGACCGAGTAGCCGTATTCCTTCTCAACGGGGAAGTAGTCGGAGACGGTGTTCTTGGCGTCGACAGTGCCGCGGCGTTTTATTACTCCACACTCGTAAAGCATAGCTTCGGCGAGTGTGGTTTTTCCAGAGCCCTTGCTACCGAGCAAGGAGATGTTTTTGATTTCGTTGGTTTGGTATACCTTCATGGCAATCAGGAATTATGAGTGGCACGGGGAGTCGCCGCGCGACTCTAATTTTAGGTAAGAATAATTTCGGCCTAAATTTAGTAACTTTTTTCGGAACCGATATAAGAATTTTATATGTTACATAACATTTTTTGGGATAAAAGCAAAATTTATTGCAATCCGGCGCCCGGGAGTGGTTACGGCGGCGTTTCCGGGGCGTTGCCGGGCTGAAAGCAAATTTGGCTATTCGGGGGAAAATTGCTAACTTTGCAGGCGTTTTGCTCCGCCGGCGCCCCGATGGCCCGACGCGGAGCGTAACTTCCCCGAAATCAATGAAAAAAGACTCCCAAATAATCTCTTTCGGGCAGATTGAGGTCCCCAAACCCGAGGAATTCAAGATGCCCGACCTCAAAAACTGTCCGATACTCCCCACGCGCAACCTGGTTTTGTTCCCCGGCACGATGCTGCCGTTAGGGCTGATGCGCCCGATGTCGGTGCGTGTGGCCGAAATGGCCCACAAGCACCGCACGCTCATCGGTCTGTGCTGCCAGATCGACCCGGAGCAGGAGACTCCGCTCTGCGCCGGCGACCTCGCCGGCTACGGCGTGTTCATAGAGGTGCTGAAGATTTTCGACCTTCCCGACAACCAGAAGTCGGCGCTGGTGCATGCCCGCGGCAAGTTCAAGGTCAAGGCCGATGCCGCCGCGCCGACGCCCGATTTCCTGACCATGGAGGTCACCCGTGTGGCCGACCCGGTGGGGGAACTGAAGCCCGAGGAGGAGCGGAGTTTCGTTGAGATTCTCAAAAGCTCGGCCATGGATTTCTTCCGGAAGGCCAACGCCCCGATGGACCAGGTTGAGCGGATCAAGGGTCTGCAGTCCCTGGCCGACACGGTCAACAACATCGCCACTTTCTTCCCCGGCGAACCGGAGAAGAAGATAGAGCTGCTCGCCACCTACGGCGTGGTGCCCCGCGGCCAGGAGCTGCTGAAGTTCATCGACCGCGAGACGCAGCACATCTCCATCATGTCCAATATTATGGAACGCGCGCGCGAGGAGCTCAGCGACGAGCAGAAGGAGGTGTTCATGCGCCGCCAGATGGAGGTGATCCAGCAGGAACTTTACGGCGACAGCGACGATGCCGAGCAGCTGACGGCCCGCGCCGAGAAGGTGCACTTCCCGAAGGAGGTGCGCGACACGTTCGACAAGAGTGTGGCGCAGCTGCGCCGCCAGAACCCCTCGACGCCCGACTACGCCGTGCTCTACAACTACCTGACCATGCTTCTGGAGCTCCCCTGGGGGGTATACTCCGAGACATCCCGCGACCTGCCGAAGGCCGCCGAGGTGCTCGACGAGAATCACTACGGCATGGCGAAGGTTAAGGAGCGCATCGTGGAGCAGTTGGCCGCCGAGATGTCGAACCCCGACGGTAAGGCCCCGATTCTCTGTCTTGTCGGCGCTCCCGGTGTGGGGAAAACGTCGCTCGGGGTGTCGGTGGCCAAGGCTCTGGGGCGCGAATATCAGCGCGTTTCGCTCGGCGGCGTGTCGGACGAGGCTGAAATCCGCGGCCACCGCCGCACCTACATCGGCGCCATGCCGGGCCGAATCATCGACGCCATGCGCCGCGCCGGCCGCCAGAACCCCGTGCTGCTGCTCGACGAGGTCGACAAGATTCAGCGCGACGTCAAGGGGGACCCCTCGGCCGCCCTGCTCGAGGTGCTCGACCCGGAGCAGAACTGCAAGTTCCACGACAATTACATCGACGTGGACTACGACCTCTCGAAGGTGATGTTCATAGCCACGGCCAACTCGCTCGACACTGTGCCGCGCCCGCTGCTCGACCGCATGGAGGTAATCGAGGTGCCCGGATATCTGCTCGAGGAGAAGATTGAGATTGCCCGGCGGCATCTGCTGCCGCGTATCCTCCGGGAATTAGGGATGGAGGCCGCCGACCTGGAGCTCGACCGCGACGCAATCGTCAAAATCATAGAGAGTTACACCTCGGAGAGCGGCGTGCGGCAGCTCGAAAAGGCGCTGAAATCGGTGGGCCGCAAGCTGCTCGTGAAGAAAATGTCGGGCCATGCGGTCGAAGGGCCGGTGACAGCCTCGACCGTGGCCGGGCTGCTCGGTCCGGCGCGCTTCTCCCCTACCCGCTACGAAACTATGGACCTTCCCGGCGTTGTCACAGGTCTGGCCTGGACTGCCAACGGCGGGGAAATCCTGTTCATCGAGTCGTCGCTGGCCAAGTCGAAGGGTGAGAAGCTGACCCTCACCGGCAATCTCGGCGACGTGATGAAGGAGTCGGCAACCATCGCGCTGCAGTTCGTGCGCGCCCATGCCGACACGCTCGGTATCGACCCGGCGATTTTCGACGACCATATCCTGCACATCCATGTGCCGGAGGGCGCCGTGCCCAAGGATGGCCCCTCGGCCGGAATCACCATGGCGGTTTCCATCGCCTCGACGCTGACCGGACGCAAGGTGAAACCGCGCCTGGCGATGACCGGAGAAATCACCCTGCGTGGCCGCGTGCTCCCCGTCGGCGGCATAAAGGAAAAAATCCTTGCCGCCAAACGCGCCGGCATCACCGACATCATAATCTGCGAAGAAAACCGCCCCGACATCGAAGCCATCGAACCCAACTACCTCGACGGCGTCACCTTCCACTACGTCCGCAACGTCTCCGACGTCCTCGCCCTCTCCCTCCAGTAATCCCCCCGGCCCCCACATCGCAAGGAGGCCTAAAGGCCTGACGCAGAACGTCAACGGAAACCTACGGAGTGATGCGACCGGGGGGGGAATCCGAAAGTATATGTTCATGAAGACCTTCGGCCTTCACGCGGTTTGCTTCGGGGGGAATCCCCGCCTAAAAAATTCCGCTGCGCTCCATTTTTAAGGCGGGGTTAGGTAAACGTGAAGGCCTTTGGCCTTCCCCTGCCGGGGGCTTCTTGCTGACCATCCGGCGACAAGAATATGTAGCAACGTACGGACGTGCCTTTGGCACGTTTCCCCCGCCCATAGCCTTTATCTATCATATAATCAAGTATTTACACGGAGCTGCACTGAACTAACGGAACCACCATCCTGAACGTCAAACGGAGGCCTAAAGGCCTGGCGCGGAACGTTAACGGAAGCCTACGGCACTCCCAAGTTTGCCACTCCGCAGGCTTCCGTTAACGTTCAGGAGTGCAAGCTCCGCAATAGTTCAGTTTGACGTGGGGCGACGTTTTGCTCCGGGTCAGTGCATGCGTTTGAGGAGGTTGTAGGAGGGGACGACGCCGAGCTCGCCGGCTTTCGAGAGGTTGGCGGCGCCTTCGGCGCGGTTGCCGAGCTGGAAGTATACGTAGGCGAGGTTGTAGTAGGCTTCGCCGAAGTCGGGGCGGATTTCGATGGCTTTGCGGTAGGCGGCGAGTGCTGAGGTGTAGTCGCCCATTTCCACGAGTACGTTGGCTTTGTTGTAATGCGCGAAGGCCAGGCGCGGCGATAGTTCGGCGGCGCGGTCGAAGTCGGTGATGATCCGGCGCATCTCCATCTGTGCCTGCGACGGAAGAGCCTTGTCGGTCAGCTCCTTGGAGCCTTCCGAGGACTTGAGCATATCGTAGGCAGCCACGCCGCGCTGGAAGTAGGCGAGGGCGAAATCCGGGGTGAGGCCGATTGCGCGGTCGAGGTCGGCGATGGCCTGCGGATAGTTGCGGAGGGTGATGTATTCCATAGCGCGGCCGAAGAAGTCGATGGCGCGGGGTTCGTTTTCGGCCAGGAAGCGGTTGTAGTTTTCAACCGAGGCGAAGTGGCGGTTGAGGAGGGTCTCGTCGGAGGGTGTCAGACCGCGGTTGCCGACCATCACAAGGAAGGGGAGCATATGAGAGGAATTCAGGTCGTCGACCTCCTTGATGTAGCTCCGGCGGTCGGTGACGCTGTTGGTCGACGATGAATAGTATCCGAGGGCGAACATCGGCTCGAGGGCGATGCGGCGGTCGCGGTCCTGCACACGTCCGCGGATCCCCTGGCTGACGAAGTCCTGCTGGATGTCGACGTCGTTGTCGACGGTGCGCAGGGCGTGGAATTTGCGGGCCACGGACTCGGCGGAGAGTTCCTGATCGGGCTGCGAATCCTTCTTTGCGGAGCCGCTGGAGGCGCTGTCATCCTTGCCGTCGTCCGGGGCCATCATTCCGGGGACTGGGGCGGGACCTTCGGGCTTGATGCCTCCGGCGGGGAGCGCCTTGGCCATGGCGAAAGCCTTCTTGTAGTCGGCCTCGGCGAGGTTCATCTTACCTTGCGCGCGGTAGATGTCGGAACGCATATAGAGGGCTTCGGGCAACTCGGGGAAGCGGAGTATCAGCTCGTTGACATCGTCGAGAGCCTTGGGATAGTTGCGGGTTTCGGAGTAGAGGAGCGCGCGGTTGTAGAGGGCGCGGAAATCCTCCGGCTCGAGTTCCAGGACGCGCGAGAAGTCGTTGATGGCGCGGTCGTTGTCGCGGCTTTCCATGCGCAGGAGGGCGCGGTTGTAGATTGCCGTGTAATTGACCGGGTCGATGGAAATCGCGTAGTCGTAGTCGGCCATCGCGCCGAAATAGTCGTCGAGATTGTAGCGGAGAAACGCGCGGTTTACGTATAGGCCGGCCTCCTTCGGTTCGAGGCGGATTGCCTCCGAAATATCCTTTTCGGCCTTCTCGTATCCCTCGGGGTGGACCATCTCGAGCGAAGCGCGGATGATGTAGGCGTTGGGGAGTTTGTCGTTGAGTTCCAGCGATTTGTCGAGGTCGGCCATAGCGGCGATGGTGTCCCCCTTCTCGGCCATCAGGCGTCCGCGGCCTACGTAGGCATTGGCGTAACCGGGATGCTCGCGGATGAGGGTGTCGAAAGCTGTCAGGGCGCTGTCGGTTTCCTCGAGCTGCTGCAGGGCGAGCGCCTTGTTGAACATCAGGTTACGGTTGTTCGGAAGCAGCGACTCCGCCTTGGCGTAGTCGTCGACGGCGCCGCGGAAATTGCCGAGGTTCTGGCGGGCTACGCCGCGGACTTCGTAGGCCTCGGGGAGGAAGGGGTTACGCTCGATGCAGGCCGAAGCGTCGGTTTCGGCCCCGCGGTAATCCTCGAGGTTCAGCTTGGCTACCGCACGGAAAAAATATGGCTGCGCCAGGTAGGGCTTGGCGGCGATTGCACGGTTAAAGTATTGAATGGAAAGCACATAGTCATCGAAGTAGAGCGCATTCTGCCCCACCCTGACGATCTGTTCGGCGTTGATTTGAGCCTTCGCCTGATATCCGCAGACCAGCAGGAGAAGCGCCAAAAGGATTTTTTCTTTCATATTAGTCCACAAAATTACGAAAAATCGCCAACTTTTCGCTACTTTTGTGCAGAAAATCGCAATATTTAACTGAAGTGACGGACAGCAACGTACTGACGAGCCTTCGGCATGCGGACAGCACATCCGGATGTCGCCAATTACTCCTCAGCCGGGGCGAAGTATGCTTCCCACTCGCCATCCTCTTCGGCGGCGAAGCGGAAGGGAAGCACGGGCAGGGAGGCAAGTGCCTCATTGAATTTGCGCTGGAAAATGTGGAGCGAAAGCGTGTAGAAATTCCATTCGCGCACTCCGTCGCCGGTAGACATCTCGGTCAGCACCCCCACGGGGTCCTTGCGGAACGTTGCGGCGAGCGCAATAGTCACATCTTCAATTAGTTGCGACGTCTTTTCATCCGGCATACCAGTTCGGTCGGCATTTAGACCTATCTCCGGATCACCCCCTTCATAAGGTAGCGTAACGATCACACGATACTTGAATCTCGGGTTATTCCGGAATTCCCCGATGTCGGTGCGGACGGTCACGATTACGGTTCGCCCGGAGTCGGTCGATTCAGTCGGATATGTTACCCACGACCCCTTCAGTTCGGCCTTGACTGCCTCCTGCGGGTCGGCCTGAATATTTGCTTTCTTCATATTATTTTTCAGTTATTTTGCTTTCAGGGCTGCGGACAGGGCTTCGGCGCAGCGCTCGCCGTCGATGGCTGCGGAGACGATGCCTCCGGCGTAGCCGGCTCCTTCGCCGCAGGGGTAAAGACCTTGGATTTCAATGTGTTGCAGACTCTCGTTGTCGCGCGGGATGCGGACGGGCGACGAGGTGCGGGTTTCGGCGCCGATGACTGCGGCGTCCTTAGTGATGAAGCCGCGCTGTTTGCGGCCGAATTCCTTGAGGCCCAGACGCAGGCGGCGGCTGACAAACTCGGGCAGGAGCAGGTCGAGGCGCGCCGGATGGATGCCGGGAGCGTAGGAGGTGGAGGGGAGGCCCTTCGAGGGGCGTCCCTCGATGAAGTCCGTAACCCTCTGGGCCGGAGCGTTTTGCTCGCCGCGGGAGTCCGCTGAGAAGCGGCGCTCGATATCCTCCTGAAAAGCCATCACTTTCAGTTCCTGCTGGTCGTCGTAGCCCTTGACATCCTCGGGAAGCACCTCCACGACCATGCCGGAGTTAGCCCAGCGGGTGCCGCGGTTCGCGGGCGACATTCCGTTGACAACCAACTGGTCAGGCCCGGTTGCGGCGGGGATGATGAAGCCGCCGGGGCACATACAGAAGGAATAAACGGCTCTCCCCTCTACGCGCGTCAGCACCGAATATTCGGCGGCGGGGAGGTATTTGCCGCGCCCCTGCGGGGAGTGATATTGCAGCTGGTCGATGAGGGCCTGAGGGTGTTCGAGTCTGACGCCGACAGCGATTCCTTTGGCTTCCAGCCTAACATTCAGCTTCTTAAGCATACGGTAGACATCGCGGGCGGAGTGGCCGGTAGCCAGAATCACGGGCCCGGCAAGCGCCTGTCCGCCGGAGGTCGTAACCCCTTCGACCTTGCCGTCGCGGAGAATCAGGCCGTCGACGCGGGTCGAAAAATGCACCTCGCCGCCGCATTTCAGGATGGTTTCGCGCATCGCCCGGATGACCTTGGGCAGGCGGTCGGTGCCGATATGCGGATGGGCGTCCACGAGGATGTTTTCCTGGGCGCCGTGCTGCACGAAAATGTTCAGAATCTTCTCGACCGAGCCGCGTTTCTTCGAGCGGGTGTAGAGCTTGCCGTCGGAATACGCGCCGGCGCCCCCCTCGCCGAAACAGTAGTTCGAGTCGGGGTCCACGGTGTTTTCGCGCGAAATCCGGGCCATATCCTTGCCCCGCTCGTCGACGCTTTTGCCGCGCTCGAGCACCACCGGGCGCACCCCCTCCTCGATCAGCCGCAGGGCGGCGAACAGTCCGGCCGGACCTGCGCCGACAACAATCGCCGTCGGAGCATCGGGCGGTAACTTCCTGTATGTCACCGGTTTTGCCAACGACTCGTCGGGCTTCGGCATCTCGTCGACAAACACATCGACAGTCAGGTTCACCATCACCCGGCGCTGACGTGCGTCGATCGACCTTTTCACAATCCTCACATCCCTGATCCGGTTCACATCGACGCCGAGCGCCGTCGACGCCTCGGCCAACAACCGCAGCGGCTCATACGCCACCTGCGGCTCCACCCTCATCTGTATCGTATCTTTTGCCATAATAAAAAAAGGAAGGTCCGCTTTACCTCAACTAAACAATTGACGTTTTTCTTTTGCTGAAAACAATTAGCTCTCGCGGCAAGCCTCAAGCATAGTATCCAAATCCTCCTGAGTCAATTGCCCCACAATAGATGTTCAATTCCATCGTTTATAGGAATGACTGTTGAACTTTGAGATTGTCGGCTATGCAATAGACAACCTTACGCAAAGGTAGTGATAAATTAGCTAAAAAGCAAATTATCATCTCGGTTTTCCCAGACCTGAGAACATTCTCATTATCCACAGATTAGTTTTGAAAAGCATTGATATGTCAGTACGCCAAACAGATGTCAATACTCTAAATACTGTATTTCAGAGGATTTGCTCTTTGAAGGCCTATATATCTGTGCAGTAAATATTATTATCCGGGATAACTACTTTTTTCGGAGTTTGCCGTCGCGGAATTCGTAATGGTCGGTCTCTGAAGGGGTTCCGGGTTTTAAGAAGAATAGGTTTTTTTTGTTTTTCAAAGCTCCGGGATAGGATCCAAAAGGAGGATTCTCATATAAGGTAATCTCCATTGTCCGGTAGCCATCAGCGCTGAATATATAGGTCGTGGGGAAGGTTACAGGGAATCCTTGGAAACGGAAAAATGTACCGGGATTCCATCGGTTAGATTTATTCTCCCAGCGCGAGAATTGAGGCATTGAGCCGTTCTTCACGGTCATCTTGATTTCCTTTCCCTCCTCCTTGGTGCCAATCCATGCATCCAAGGTCGGGGTATCGTCAGATTTAACCTTAATTACGACATCCGACTCCTCGAAGGGCCCAACAATTACCTTTTCATCCCAGTCCCAAAGTCCGGTATAACCTTGGTTTTCCTTATAATCAAACTCAATAACATATGTTTTGTCGATTTCCATTCGTCGCCACATATTGGCCGGGTTGTTTCTTTCATCACCAAAAGTAATATATGTTTCGATATAATCGTCCAAGCCTCCGCGATCCGATTTTTCAAACAACTCTACATCAAACCTTTGTAAAGTGTCGTTTGTCATGCAGTCAACAACATAAACATTAAATGGCTTCCGCAGCAGCTTTTCGGGCTTTTTAACTTGAATTGTCTGATTAACAATATCTTTAATCGTGATTTCGGTAACAGGTTGATTGTAAGCTTTGTTTGAGGTATCCAGTTTCAGGGAGTCGCCTTCGCAAGCCTCGGGAATTGAAAATTTATATTGAGTATTATCGCCTAATCTGCCGGAGCGATTTTTTGTCAGAGGAACAACTTCCGATTTATCGGTAGATTTATGGATATACCACAGCGTCGCGCCGGGAACATTGGGCAACTCAAACTCTCCTGACAACGGGCCCTTATGTATATCTCGTTGAACAGCAGGAACTTGAACAACGATATTATAGATACGATGTCCTTTGAGACCGCTCCCGAAAAACTCAGTGAAATCTACAATCAGTGGCCGCAAATTGGGGTATTTAATTTTCAGAGTTTTGGTGCCGGGACTCAGATAGCACCAGTATTCCGACGTTTTATAAGGATAGTCGCCGATTACATTCCCTTCGAAAACGACCTTATCACCGGGCATAATGACCTTGACCAACGCACAAATCTCACCGTTGAGGTCCTTACGCTGAGCCGACACCGTCTGAGTCATCATCTCCATTGTCACGGATTCCAACTTAAGTTCCTGAGCATCAAGCCTTCCAGCTATCAGCATCGTCAGCATCCAAAGTAATATATTCCTAAGTGTTTTCATTGGTTCAATCATTAAAAACGTCCTTTAATCACTTCGGCGAGGCGGTCTCTTTCAAAGGCTTTTGTAAAGGTGCCAAATTCCAGACCGGAGGCAGTGAGTTTGCCGTAATTGCCGTATTTGTCGATGAGTAGGAGCATTTTGCCGGAAGCAGTATTGCAAAGAAACAGACCGTCGCCGATATAGTTTATATCGCTGATATCGTGAGATTTATCTTTCTCCCACCTCCAAACATCCCATAGATATTGCCAGTATTTGGTTTCCACGATATTATAATTCTCGGGGAGTTCTTCCAAGACCTTACGGTTTTTGAGATCATAGTAGTCATGATGCACGCCATAACGTATATCGACGATACTGTCATTGACCATTACAGCATCCTCAGAAGATTTATCATAGATAAATTTCTCATCTTCAAGGCTATATATTCCTTGCAGAGAGAACAGATATTCAAAATCCTGCGTCTCTCTGACACCACGGGGATAATCTACATATTTGTCAAATATTACTTTGCCATTGTCGTTCAAAATTAATTCGAGGTGATTTTTTGGATTATAGAAATACAAGTGTCGGAAAGGCAAAAAACTTCGGAATTCATAGCCGTTTTTAATCTTTATTGGCACCATCTGTCCTGTGATTTTATCAACAAAAACATCCCTTTTCTTCCCCATTAAAGGGACGTGAAACAGCGACTGTGTCCTATAACTTTTGCTGAAAAGAATGTTGCGATGATACTCCCATTCGCCAACGGTATGATAATTTTGGCCGGTTTGCCGGTCGATGATATAATTACCACCGAGTGTGTCAGTTACGAAGCACAAACGGCAGCGGTTGTAATCCTCGCGGGGCTCAAATAGGTTCTTGTACTTGAAGGGAATCAGCGTGTTTCCCTTACCGTCGATGCAACCCCACAGACCCTTTTTCATGACCCAATAGAAGTCTTGGTCCCATGCAAAATCATCCCGGGAAACAATCCAACGGAACATCTCATATTGTGATGTAATCAGCATGTCATTCGAAATACGCTCATACATCGGCGGAATTACTGCGTTGAAGGAATCATCGAAGAAGCCCCACAAATTACCTTTGCGAAACGGATACAGCCCTCCCCTCTTCGGATGAATGAAGTCGGGTTTAACCGCCGCGATAGCCGTCATATACTCCTCAATCCGTCTTTTCGACAGAATACTGTCGGTCACTGCAGCCGCATCAGGTACTATAGCAGGAACAATGATACTCAACTCGTAAATCTTCTTGCTTTGGACACCGCTCCCGAATAACTCTGTGAAATCAACGAGTAACGGCTCGCAGCCGGGATATTTTATCTTCAGACGCTTGCTGCCAGGGGATAGGAAACACCAATATTCAGATGTCTTGTAGTCGCACGTGCCAATAACATTCCCCTCGAATGCTGCCTGAGCAGTCGGGATTATGACCTTCACCAGCGCGCACACCTCACCATTATTGTCGGTACGCTGCATCGGCACCGACATCACCTCCATTAGCACCGCAAACGACTTCACCTTCATCTCCACAGCATCCGTCGCCAAAGTGCAGCAAATGCAAAGCAATGCTATTAAAATATTTCGAATGTTATCAATCATCATTTGGGATATTTGACGTGCCAGCAATCAAGGAGGTCGAAAAGGAACGGATAAGCAGGGTTATTGACTCCGGTTGTAGCAAAAATGCTGTCAGAACTTTTAACAGAACCATTATTTTGCGTCGACAGCTGAAGCTGATCGAAAGAGCTACAGGATTGTTCACCGTCAATGTTTGTGAATACGTACGTGTACTCCTGAGTCTGAGGGTTAAATGTGATTTCCAATGATATTGGGGCTTCGTTCGCCTGTTCCAAAGTCAAGACATACGTGTTTGCCGACCTGCTGAATTTTGTAGCATTCATTGGAAAATCCATGCTCCCCATTGGTTTATAAGGTTGCTTAAAACTTAGAACGTAATCCGCGTCAAAATTCTGTTGATCATATTCCGAAGCTTTCTGCAGGGTCATGAAAGCATAGTCACCAAGAATAACAGTCTTGCACTTTTTATAGGCTTTCTGAATCGGAATCTTTTTATTGTCTGTGACCCCGAAATAAGGAGAATCGCCAAGATGATTGCTTAGATTCCCGGGGCTGTAATTCGCAGATGAACTTTCCGGGACTCCGAGAGTTATAGTATATGTTTGACGGCTTTCAACGCTTTCAGTGCCGTAGTCTTCAAACACAACTGACAGCGGTTCAAATGCAGTAGGAACAATTCTGATTTTTTTAGTGCCTGGAGTAATATAACACCAGTATTCCGAGCCTTTTCGCTCAATAACACCAACGACATTTCCCTGCACCGTCAGTTCGATATTTGGTGCTGCAATCTTGACCAGCGCACAGTACTCTCCATTCAAATCCTTCCGAGGATGTACGGCAGCCGATAAGTCAGTATTTGCAGTATCGAATGACTTCACATCCAATGTCTGTGCACTGGAAACAAAGCACATAAAATGCAGACCGCAAAGTCCTGCAATTATGGAAGTAACAATATTTCGAAGAAATTTTATCATCGGGGTATTATGGTTCATTTAAGGAGTCGGAGGGAATCAAGGCCAAATGCTATTATTGGGGTTGACTTCGGAGATACGTTTACCGTTTTCATTGATTATGAAGTTGTCATTTCCCAGTTTTACGAGTGCACGGCCCTTTCTGAAACTGAATATTTTATCATAGATGAAGGGAATCTGCACATCTCCTTGCGCGTTGACACACCCTACCTTACCATTAAGCTTAAGAGTAATCAGGCCATTAGTGTCTGCCGAAGGCAACCAATTGTTATTATGAGGAGAGTCATAGATAAAAGGAATCACTGTCTCACCTTTAGAATTCACACCGCCCCATTTATCATTCAGCTTTACAAGACCAATTTCATTGCTGAATTCGAAGGCGGCGTTTTCATACTTAATGGGTATAACAACATCTCCTTTATTATTGATATAGCCATACTTACCATCGAGCTCAACGCGTATAAGACCATTGGAATCTGTCCAATCGATATTATCATATTTAAAAGGAACGATGGTCTTATTTTTCATATTGATGATTCCGTATTTCTCATTTTTTTCAGCCACCGCAAGTTTCGAAAAAGCGTATTCCGACCCATTATATATTTCCATAATTTCGAGGTCATCATATTTGATGGGAACCACTTTTCGGCCCTTGGTGTCAATGATTCCATATTTATCATTATTTCCAACGATTGTGAATTCACTGCTTTCAAAAGGTTCAGCTTCTTCGAATTCAAATTTCGCAATCTGACTGCCATTCATATTGATGTATCCATATTTTTCCCCTTTACAAAACGCAGCTATCAATTGGCCGGATGGAGATTCATTGGATTCCATCTTATCATATATGGCCGGAACAGTCTCTTTGCCATTGATGTCGATTATACCATATTTGCCCTTAAGCTGGATATCTGCATAACCATTGACAAAATATGCAGCCCAATCATAAATTATAGGAATCGCGACTTTTCCCTGTCGGTTGACATAGCCGAATTTGCCGTTTTGACCAACCACGGCCCTGTCATCATGGAAAAAGTCGGCATAGTCATAAATCGGGGTAATTTCTTTTCCGGAGGGGTCTATAATGCAATACCCTTTGTTATCCTTCCCGTTTCCCGTCCTATTAAATTCCCCGATTGCGGATCCATCGCTAAATGACCGTACTCCATCATACTTACAGGGAATTACTACAGCTCCCGTACGGTCAATAAAACCCCATTTCCCGTTTTTCTTGACGGCAGCCATTCCTTCCGAGAATTCTCCGGCATCGTCAAACTGCGCTGGGATGAAAATTTCGCCGCTTATGGAGCCGTAACCGGCTTTCCCGTTTTTGTCAAAGAAAACGGTCCATAACTCCTCATCGCCGGATTTTCCGCCAAAGCTTACATTGTTGCTGTCAGCGGTGCCATCGGAGCCTTCATTATCTGCACTCGGCTCCGACGAGGCGATCACAGACTGATTCACAGCTCCATTAGTATCAATATCCAGGATATAAATCCTTTTAGACTGAATCTGCGGAATCTTATAGTCTCCGAAGTAAACCTTCAGAGTCTTGAACCCCGGACATTTTACAGCCAAAATCTTTGAGTTCGGAGAAAGATAAACCAGATATTCATTGACATCGAATATCACATCAACCACATTGCCCTGAAACTTCACGCCCTGCACCGGCAGCTGAACCTTCACCAACGGGCAGATGAAGCCGTTAAGGTCCTTCTTCTGCATTGCAGCACTCATCACCTCCATCGACTCCTCAAACGACAGCACGTTCAGATTCTGCGCCGAGGATTCGGAGGCGACGAGAAAGCAGAGGACGGCGATAAATGATTTGATGATATTTCGGATAGGAATTGACATATTAAGTCTCGGAAAGATTAGTAGATTTCGAAGTCGTTGAGGGTGAAGACACCGTCGCTGGAAAGTGCCTGGTCGGGCTGCCAGGTGCGGACCAGGATTTGAGGCTGTTCGGGGATAGTGAAATCCCAAATAAGGAAGAGCCAGCCTTCGTCCTGATAGGTGTTTGTCTGCCAGGTCTGATGGAGTGTGACGCCGTAGATGTTCGGTTTGGCGCCATGCTTCATCACCGAGATATGGTCGAATTTTACGTTAATATATTTCTTGGCCTTGAAAAGTTTGCGGAGGTTGGAAATATAGGTGACTTTATCCTGTACAGTGTAACGGACTTTCTGATCAAATTGCACAATGCCGTCGCCGGCGATTTTGCGCCGACGGACAACGCTGCCGGTGATAATCAGGGCGTCGTCGGAGTAAATCTGTTCCAAAGCGTTGATATTCTTCTCATTATAGTAGCAGCGGAAGTCCTCGACCCATTTGAGCAGTTCCATTCTCCTGGACACCTCCTCAACGCCACCGTTGCCGGTGGCAGTGAGGAATTTGGTAACATCCTCCTGAAGTTCCCATGCAGGGCGAACGCCAGTAATGACCCCGTTTTTGTTCAGAGAAACGGTCAATTCGCGGTTTAGAGAACCCTCATACGAGTTGTCGCGGGGCCTCATGGTGATACGGATTGCACGGACCTGAAAACCCTGGAAGTCGTTCAGACATTTGGAAATGACCGTGGCGTTGTCGACTACAAAGGGCATCGTTTCCCAGAATGAGTTCAGACGGTTCTTGGCTTCCGGCTCCATGCTGACAGCAGAAAGATTCAGGTTAGTGCCTGAGTTACCGGCGCGGTTGATTTCGGTCAGAAGGACCGAGACGTTTTGCTCCATCCGGGTTTTCAGAGCACCGGTGTCGATGGTATTGGCCGCGAATTTAAATGTAACGTCAGCGTTGGCGACGAAACAGCAAAGCAGCGCCAAAGTGACTAATACTGATTGTTTTATGGAACTCATTTGTACCAAAATATATATTTGCAATTGGAGTAATTTGAGGCGGCATCAATCTTACGGGTCCGGCAATTGACCTGCCTTGCACCCCCTTTCGGAGAGAGAATTGCGAGGATGCCACCCATCTCGTCCATCAGGATGGCGTATGCGTCATCAGGAACTTCAGCGTAAGATATCACATTCCCGACCGAAGTGATTTTACCTGACTGCTTAAAGTCAATCATAAATCCCTTGATTTCCAGCCAGTTGTCCTGAGGGCAAAGCTTACGGAGGATTTCGTCAGCTGCTGGCGTCGGACGGAAAACGGCAGTTTCAGCAGCCGGTGCAGGAGCGGCCTCTGCGGCCACAGCAGCGGCAGCCTCCTGTTTTTGCCCCGGAATCAGCTGCGCCACGATGTCGCTGTTGGATTTTGGCGTTATGGCAAGCATCTGAGTCATAGGCATATACACCATGACAGTGTATTGCGCACCGTTCTTACACACTAATTCCTTGACCACGGTCAGCAGGTCGGAAACTCCGATCGCCTGCTGACCCTTTTTCGCGCGATATTCATTCGCGAAAATCATCAGTTCGTTCAGCGCATTATCGTATGCTATCTCTTTGTTCTCGCTGAAACCCTCGCCATAAACCATGCTTTCATTTAGCTTGATTTCATTCATCTGCACCTCAGTCCCGGCGGGAGACTGAGCGCACAGCGGAAGTGCCGTCAGCAGCAACAGCATGAATATGAATAGTTTACAGATCTTATTTCTCATAATGAATCTTTTCTTTACCTGCACTTTCCTCGTAAGGAGCAAACAGGTCGTGGATGTTGTTTATCGGTACGAACAGGCTTGCTCGGGCCGTGACTGCCACGCCATTGCTGATAACCTCCGCCGGGTCGGCAGAGATTCTGAACAAATGGTTATAGCCCTCGCGCCGGTTAACAAGAAACAGCGCGCCCTCGAGATGGCCGTCATCAAACTTCTCAACACCCCAGAAGGGGGTGCACCCGTCAGCTTCACACATCGCCAAAAGGCGATTGAGCGTCACAGTCAATGAAATCTTCTTGCCATACTCATGCGCGATAACTGTCAGTTCTACAGGCACTTCCCGGTATTTATCCGCAGGGAAGATGAACAGATTTGCCATCGATTCCAACGGGGCAGCTGCGTCCCAAACCGGATCCGCCTCGCGGGAATTGAAGTATGTGTTCTGCGTAATATACGGGGTGACATACTGCGCTCCGGGGAGGACGAACTTCGTTTCGTCGTACGGTTCGAGCAGCTCGGGGTCTACCGCCGGGAACTCTGCCCTTTCTCCCTCAAAAAGCTGGAGTCGGGCGATGAAATCATTCTCGATGTCGGAGCGGGTCACCATTGAATCTGCGGGAGCTGTTTGCGGAACGGTATCGTTGGCCACAGCAATACCGAAACATTCTGAGCAGCAAGCCATTCCAAGCAAAATAAGCAGAAACTTTTTCATCAGACGGCAGATTACGGGATGATGGTTTTGAGTTTCGTGCCGGAACTGTCGTAAAGGACTCCACGCTCAAGCAGTCCATTGTCATAAGTAGCCTCAAAATAATAGCCAGCCTCGGCAACTGCCGAAGAACTTCTGTCGACTTTATGACTTGAATTGAACACTAACTTACCGTCGCCATGAGGCCTGCCGTTTTTGATTCCGCCGGTCCAGGTGCCGTATCCGAGGTTCAAGGTGCCGGTAGTAACCGCAGGCTGCGCAGGTTCGGGCTTCACGGGCTGAGGCTTTGCAGGTTCAGGGGCAACAGATTCGGGTTCAGGCACAGCTTCCTCTGTCGAAACCTCGGAATTGTTGTCTGCCTGGGTTTCTGTTTCAGCGACAACAGAATTTGTTCCAGAGTCCTGAGTCTGTTCAATCACGGCCACACTGTCAGTATGTACCGGTTTATCCTCCGAGGCTTTCCCTTTTGGCCAAAAGACAACCCCTGCAACAGCACACAGCACAGCAACAACCGCAATCGCTGCAGTCATGAAAACCCTCCTGCGGCGTTCCTTTTTCAGATCTTCCTCCGGGTTTATAACCTCAGTCGGAATTGAATCAACATATATCTCTCGGACATCAGATCCTTTGCCGCCAGTGTATCCGCCGAGGCCCAATTCTGCCTTGAACTGAGCCACGGTCTGAGTGCGGTTCTCGTAGAACTTGTTCAGTGCGCGGCAGATTGCTTCGACAGCAAATTTCGGGGCTACTCCCGAGAGCATCACTCTGACATCCTGCAAGTTAAGGTCAGCCGCTTTCTGCGGCTCCCTGCCGGTCAGACAGAAGAGGAACGTCGCCGCAAGGGCATAAACATCAGCTTCGGGCATAAACTTGTCAATGCCTGCATACTGCTCCAACGGCGCATAGCCCTGACTTAAGCCCTGCACACCCTTGGGAGTCGTTTTTTCCCCTTTGCTGTTAAAATGCACACAGAGTCCGAAATCAATCAGTACCGGAGTCAGACCCTCCATGCCGTTATGCAGCATAATGTTGTCCGGCTTGATGTCGAGATGATTGATTCGGGATTTATGAAGGAAATCGACGGCATCGATAATCGGAACGAACAGCGACGCGGCTTCGTCATAGTTGAGTTTTCCACGCGAACTGGCATACGATGCAAGCGATTGTCCGTTGATATATTGCATCACATAGTATGCTGTGCCGTTGGTTTCGAATACCTCGTTCACCTTCACTATGTTGTCGTTCCGGGTGCCCATGGCATGAAGTTTCTTCGCCTCGGCGATGAAGTCTGATTTACTTCCGGCATAGAGCTTATTCGCATCGGGGCGTGGAACAACTATATTCCCCTGGCGAGAGCTAAAATCCGAAGGAAAATGTTCCTTAATGGCAAACTTGGCTTCGGTCGTGACATTTCCGACCTTAACATCACCTACAACAAGGTAAGTGATGCCGAAGCCCCCCTGTCCGAGGACATCGATAATTTTGTATTTGAATTGCCCGCTATCCAGAATTGTTCCACGTTGCAGCGCATTATTTGTCAGCATAATCCGATAAGTTGAATGATTGGCAGGTTCAACTTATGCAAAGTTACAACAATTTATTTAAATTATGCTTGTTTTCAATAAATAAATATTAAGCTGCCGCGATGAACTTGCGGTTGAGGCGGCGCATCATCACCCAGAGGGTCAGGACGGCTACGAGGAAGGCCAGCATGTCGGAGGCGGCGATAGAGGACCACACGCCGTCGATGCCCCAGTAGTGGGGTAGGATGAAGAGGAAGGGGAGCAGGAAGATCAGCTGGCGGGTCAGCGACAGGAAGATGGAGAGCTGGGGTTTGCCGATGGACTGGAAGAAGTTCTGGATCACTATCTGGCAGCCGACTACGGGGTAGCAGAGGAAGAAGATGCGGAAGCCGTCGGAGGCGACGCTGATCAGTGTGGGGTCTACGGTGAAGAGGCTGCTGATCTGGTCGGGGAAGATTTCGGTGATCAGGAAGCCGGTGGTGGTGATTGCAACGCCTATCCAGATCCCTTTGCGGAGGGTTTGTTTGACTCTCAGCCAGTTGTTGGCGCCGAAGTTGTAGCCGAGAATCGGCTGCATGCCCTGGGTGACGCCGAAGACCACCATCACGAAGAACATGGTGGTGCGGTTGATGATGCCGTAGGCGCCTACGGCGAGGTTGCCGTCGGCTCCGCCGTGGTCGAGGAGCGCTTTGTTCAGGAAAACGACTACCACGCAGGCTGTTACGTTCATCAGGAACGGCGAGAGGCCGATGGCGTAGATCCGTCGGGCAATCGAGAGGTCGAACCAGCGGTTTTCCCACTTGAGATGCACGAAGCTTTTCTTCGACAGGAAGTGCCAGACCACCCACACGAAGGCGGTGAACTGGCCGCAGACCGAGGCGAAGGCGGCTCCGGCGATGCCCCAGTCGAACACGTAGATGAACAGCGGACAGAGGATTATGTTCACCACCACCGACAGCAGCGCCGAAACCATGGCCTTGGCCGGATAGCCCGTGGCGCGCATCAGGTTGTTCAGGCCGATGAAGACGTAGACAATCGGGGTGCCGAGGAGGATTACCTGCATGAACTCGCGGGCGTAGGGGAGGGTCTCGGCTGTGGCGCCGAACAGGCGCAGTATCGGGTCGAGGAATATCAGGGTCAGGCCGCCGAAGAATATGGAGTGTATCAGGCAGAGTACCAGCACGTTATTTACGACGTCGGTGGCGCGGTCGGCGTTTTTCTGTCCCAGGAATATGGAGCTGATTGTGGCGCCGCCGACAGCCACGATCGTACAGAACGCCACCAGCAGGTTCATCAGCGGGAAGGTGATCGCCAGGCCGGCAATGGCCATGGCGCCGACGCCGCGGCCAATGAATATCGAGTCGACGATGTTGTAGAGCGACATCACCACGCTGGCGATAATCGCCGGCACGGAGTATTTCACGAGCAGCCGGCCGATCGGCAGTTTGCCGAGCGACGTGGGGTCGTTCTTGATCTGACTCTCAGGATTCTCAGTAATTTCTTTCGTCATATAACACCTATCATTGTTATTTACAGATTCCGTTAACCCAAAAGTTCGTTAACCCGCCGAAAAAGTTCGGGAGCCTTTAAGGTTATTTGCCGGAAACTTGCTAACTTTGCGCCCGAAAACAACGAACGTCAACAATCTATGAACTACGAAGCAGCTTTATTCGACCTCGACGGGGTGCTCATCGACAGCGAAACCCTTTACACTCAGTTCTGGGGGCGCATCGGCGAGATATATCACCTCCCCTCCCCCACCTTCGCCAATGACATAAAGGGCACGACCCTCTCCGAAATCCTCGAGCAGAATTTCGCTCCCGAGGTCCGCGAAGAGGTGAACCGCCTGCTCCACCAGTATGAGGATGAAATCATCTATCCCATCTATCCGGGAGCGCTGGAATTTGTCGACAAACTCCGGGCCAACGGTCTGAAAACCATCATTGTAACCAGCTCCGACGACCAGAAGATGAACGTGCTGTTCAGCCAGCATCCCGATTTCCTGAGCCACTTCGACGACATGGTCACCGCCGTGGATGTCACCAACTCGAAGCCCCACCCCGAGCCGTTCATGCGCGGCGCCGAGAAAGCTGGCGTTCCCATCGAGCGGTGCCTGGTGTTCGAGGATTCCTATCAGGGACTCGAATCGGGGCGACGCGCCGGGGCTACGGTCGTGGCAATAGCCACAACCAACCCTGCCGACACTCTGGCCGGCAAAGCTGCCTATGTGGTGCCGACCCTGGCCGATGCCGCCAAGGTCCTGGATATCTGATTGTTGAAAGGCGACGTAGCGTCACAGCTACATCGCCTTTCGACTCATTTGCAGGCTTTGAACGACATGTCGAGTCCCTTGACCGAATGGGTCAGCGCGCCGACCGAGATGAAGTCCACGCCGGCTTCGCCGTAGGCGCGGAGCGTATCGAGGGTGATACCGCCCGAGGATTCCACTTCGGTGCGACCGTTGATCAGTTTCACGGCCTCGGCGGTGCGCTCGGGGGTAAAATTGTCGAGCATGATGCGGTCGATATCGGCGTCGAGAGCCTGACGGATCTCGTCGGTGTCGCGCACCTCGACCTCGATTTTCAGCTCCTTGCCGTTCTCCTTCATCCACTTGCGGGCAGCGGCCACGGCCTGCGGAATACCGCCGGCGAAATCCACGTGGTTGTCCTTGATGAGAATCATGTCGAACAGGCCCATGCGGTGGTTGGCGCCCCCGCCGATCTTCACGGCCTCCTTCTCGAGGATTCGCAGCCCGGGAGTGGTCTTGCGGGTGTCGAGAACCTTGGTTTTCAGGCCTTTGAGGCGCTCCTGATACTTGGCGGTCTGCGTTGCGATGCCGCTCATGCGCTGCATGATGTTCAGCATGATGCGCTCGGTCTGGAGCAGCGAGCGCACCGGACCGGTAACGCGGAAGGCGATGTCGCCGGGCTTCACGTGGGCGCCGTCGGCGATGTAGACCTCCATCTTCAGCGAGGGGTCGAATTTCTCGAACACCATTCGGGCGATATCAACGCCGGCCAGGATACCCTCCTCCTTCACCAGGAGATGCTGGGCGCCCATTTCGTCGGCAGGAATGGTGGAAAGCGTGGTTGCGTCGCCGTCGCCGACATCCTCGGCGAATGCCAGGGTCAGCAGCGCGTCAATAAGTTCATCGCGAGTTTTCATATCTATTATTGTGCGTTAAAATTTCAGAGTCACAGAGCCGCCGGGCCGGCTTCGGCAAGTCCGAATCGGCGTTCTAATCTGCAAAATTAGCAATTAACCTCCAACTAAGCAAATTCCGAACATGAAAATAGTGCTGATGACCGTCGGAAAGACCACCAACGCCAACCTCCGCCCCCTGATCGAGGAATACACCGCGCGCGTCAACCGCTTCATCCCCTTCGAAATCATCGAAATTCCCGACATCAAGACCACCCGCAAGCTCACCCCGCAGCTCCAGAAGCAGGCCGAGGGGGAGGCAATCCTGGCGCGGCTCCAGCCCTCGGACCACCTCGTGCTGCTCGACGAGCGGGGCAAGGAACCCACCTCCCGCGAATTTGCCGAAGCGCTCGCGCGGAAGGAACACACCGTGGCCCACCGCCTGGTGTTCCTCGTCGGCGGCCCCTACGGCTTCTCGCCCGACATCTACAGCCGCGGCAACGAAAAAATGTCGCTCTCGCGCATGACATTTCCCCACGAAATGGTCCGCCTCTTCTTCGCCGAGCAGCTCTACCGCGCCTACTCCATCCTCCACAACCTCCCCTACCACCACGACTGACGGCGCCCTCAACTCCTCCTCTCCTCAACTCCTCCTCTCCTCAACTCCTCCTCTCCTAAACTCCTCCTCTCCTAAACTCCTCCTCTCCTAAACTCCTCCTCTCCTCAACTCCTCCTCTCCTCAACTCCTCCTCTCCTCCTCTCCTAAACTCCTCTTCTCCTCAACTCCTCCTCTCCTCAACTCCTCCTCTCCTCAACTCCTCCTCTCCTCAACTCCTCCTCTCCTCAACTCTTAAACTTTGTTAAAGATTTGGAAACCGGGGGTGCCGCAGATGTATCTTTGCACTGCAATTCTTGCAAACACACAAATTTTCTTAATCTAATAACTCACACCCCCGAATTTATGGAAAACGGTTGGATTAAACTCAGCCGGAGCATTACACGCCACTGGCTGTGGCACGACGCCGAGCGCCTCCGATGGTGGCTCGACCTGCTGATGATGGCCCAATGGGATGACCATCGGTGGATCGACAACACCCATGTCTTCACCCTCCGCCGCGGCCAGCTCGTCGCCTCAATCTCCTTCCTCGCTCAGCGATGGGAAAGGTCTCCGCACACGATTATAAAATTTTTGAAACAGCTTGAGGCCGAAAATATGATTGCGCGCGAAACATTGCACAAGCAAATTGCCATTCTAACTGTCTGTAATTATGATAGATACCAGGCATACGACCAAGGCCTGATGCACAACCCGCTGCACGACTCACTGCACAACCCGCTGCACAACCCGCTGCACAACCCACTGCATACAAAACAAGAAGATAAAGAAAATAAAGAATTAAAAAAATATGATGTTGTTGGGGGACGCTCGGGAACTGAATTTTTTAACGATTTCTTTTCCGAAAAACGCAGGGCTACACTCGAGCAGATCTGCGCCAGCCGCAAGTTCGGCTCGTTAGACAACTTCAGGCAGCTCGCCCGCGAAGTCCTCGCCGAATGGGAAATCACCGAAGAACATCACAGCTCCCTCAGCGAAGCCCGCCGACACCTCATCAACCAGTGCTCCAAAAAACTCAATCTTCAGTCCAGAAACACACAAAACCTTTACAACAATGGAAAAACCGCTATCTCCCGGGCAGATGCCGAACAGAAACGCCGCGACGATGAATTTGCCGAATTCATCCGACAAAACCTCGCGCGCCCCTCAGAGCCTGAACACGAACTCCCTTTCTGACCTCCGGCAGCAGTTCCCCGGGGGCGCCCGGCAGATTATCGACACCTTCTCGCCCGACAAGCAGATGGATTATTGCTGCGACATCTGGCGCGTGCACTTCGGCCGAGCCCCGAAACTCGGCGCCGTGGCTAAATCTTTCGGCATCGAAACCGCCGAAACATGGCTCGCAATCCAGATTCGCGACCTTTCGGAGTTCTCAGGCTGCGCAAACAAGCTCAAACCGGGGCCGATCAAGGAGCTCGCCGACCTGATTATCAACCGATATCCCGCCTACAACCTGGCGGAGTTCATGCTCTTCTTCCACCGCTTCAAACAATGCCGCTACGGCCGTTTCTTCGGTTCCGTCGACCCCATGGCTATCTTCGCCGCCTTCGAAACCTTCGGCATCGAACGCGGCCAGATGTACGCCGAACGTCAGCGCCGCCAGGACGAGGAGCGCCGCGCCGCCGAAGAGCGCCAGGAGGAGGAACTCCGCAGCCGCTACCGACGCCGCGTGCCCGACGCCTTCACCCCGAAAGCCCCCCTGAGCTTCACACAGTACCGCCTGATGGGCTTCGACTACATGGACGACGCCGAACTCACCCGCGAAATCACTGCCATCCGCCGCGGCCACAAACGCCTCCCCTCCCGCGTCTTCGCCATGCTCGGCTATCCCCCCGACTAATCCCCCCGCTCCTCCACCGGGCTCAGCGGCGCAACTTTGGCACGTTTCCCCCGCGAATGGTCTTTTACCGCGGAACCATACGGAACTAACGGAAGCAAATTTGTCTCGGGAACGTAAAACCGAACTGCTGCGGAGCTGACGCTCCTGAATGTTAACGGAAGCCTGCGGGGTGGCAAACTTGGGAGTGCCGTAGGCTTCCGTTAACGTTCCGCACCAGGCCTTTAGGCCTCCGTTTGAAGTTCAGGATGGCGGTTCCGTTAGTTCCGTGGGGCTCCGTGTAAATAATTGATTATATGATAGATAAAGGCTATGAGCGGGGGAAACGTGCCAAAGACAGGTCCGCACGTTATGGCGCAACTTTAGCCCCCGGGGTTAGCGGCGCCAGAAGCGGGGGAGGAAGAGGAGGAGGATGGTGAAGACTTCGAGGCGGCCGATGAGCATCAGCAGGCCCATGATCCATTTGCCGGGGTCGGCGACGTAGGTGTAGGCCGGGGCGTCGGAGAACACCACCATGTCCATCGAGGAGTTGGAGATGCAGGAGTAGGCGGCCAGCAGTCCTTCTTTGAGCGGCGCGCCGAAGAGTGTCAGCAGCAGTCCGCCGACGAGAATCACCCCGGCATAGAGCGCCAGAAACACCATTGTTTTGTTGACGATCTCCGGCGAGATGACTTTGTGTTCCATCTCCACCGGCATTATGTGGTTGGGGTAGATGCAGCGCGAGAGTTCGCGGTGGGCGTTCTTCCCGAACACTATGATGCGGTCTATTTTCGCGCCGCCGGCCGTCGACCCGGCGCATCCGCCAATGAGCACCATCACGATGGTGACTCCGACCAGCAGCGGTCCCCACGACATCAGTCCGTCGACCACGTAGCCCGTCGAGGAGAGCGTGGAGATAATCATGAACATCGAGTCGATGGTGAACAGCTCCACGGTGTGCTCGACGTTGGGGTTGAAGTACAGCACGAGGTCGAAAAACAGGAACATCACGAGTATCAGCCCCACGAAATAGCGGAACACGACGTTGCGCCATACGGCCTTGAAATTGCCGGTGGAGGCCTTGAATATCAGCGCGAAATTCACGGCGCCGACGAACATGAAAACCGTGGAAACGACCTTCACGTAGTTTGAATTCCAGGCGTTTATGGAGGCGTTTTTGGTGGAGAAGCCGCCGGTCGACATCGTTGACATGGCGTGGCAGATGCTGTCGAAGAAGTTCATCGGACCGAGCCAGTAGAGCCCTGCCAGCGCTATGGTGAGCAGGAAATATACGAGCCAAAGCCTTTTGGCTGTGGAACTTACGCGCGGGCGCAGCTTCTCGTGGGTGATGCCGGTGACCTCGGCGTTGAACATCTGCATCCCCCCCGAGGAGTTCAGCATCGGGAGCACGGCGAGGGTGAACAGTATGATACCCATGCCGCCGATCCACTGCATCTGGCAGCGCCACAGGTTGATGCCGTGGTTCAGCGAGTCAATGTCCCGGATAATGGATCCGCCGGTGGTGGTGAAGCCCGACATCGCCTCGAAAAACGCGTCGGTGACCGACAGATGCTGCGAGCAGAGGATGAACGGAATCATGCCGAACACCGAGAATACCACCCACACGAGCCCCGTCAGCAGGAAACCGTCGCGCTTGCCCATGTCGTAGCGGCTCGGACGGACGCAGAGGGTGGCCGCGGTGCCGGCGGCTACGGTGATGGCGATGGCCGCGATGAAGGGGAGCAGACGGTCGCCGTAGCAGTACGACGTCACCAGGGGCACCAGCATGAAGGCCGCCTCGATGTAGAGCAGCCAGCCGATGACCCTCAGCAGCATCTTCCAGTTTATCGCCGACGTTCGCTTCGCCATTTATAACTTGTTGAATAAAGGTTTTTCCGACTTGTTATATGAAGTATTTTTCGACCTTGTGCATATGGCCCGAGAGGGAGAAGACCAGCACATGATCGCCGGCCTGAATCTGCGTGCGGCCGGTTACGAGCATCCCCCGACCGTCGCGGATCAGCCCCGCGAGGGTCATCTCGCGGATCAGTTTCTGCTCCATGATTGGCTTGCGGGTAATCTTCGAGCCGGCGCGGGCCTCGATTTCGGCGACCTCGGCGTCGGCCAGCGCCATCACCTTCGACGATTGCTCGTCGGCAGCCAGCAGCAGCTGGAAAATCTTGCTCGAGGCGAGCAGTTTCTTGTTGATGACAGTGCCGATATTCAGTCCTTCGGCCTCGGAAATGAACTGCAGGTTCTCGACCTCAGCCACGGACTTGCGCACACCTAACTCCTTGGCCGACAGACATGCAAGGATGTTGGTCTCAGAGAAATCGGTGAGGGCCACGAAGGCGTCGACCGAGTCGATACCCTCCTCGCGCAGGGTGTCGGTGTTGCGGGCGTCGCCGCAGATGATTTTCACCTTGTTCCCCTGGCAGATTTCGGGCAACTGACGGCAGCGGTCAAGGTCGTCGTCGATGATCGTAAGGCGGAACTTCGTCGACGCAAGGTTCACCAGGCGCACGGCAATGCGGCCGCCCCCCATGATCATCACGTCGCGCACCTTGGAGTCCTGCTTGCCGCAGATGCGGCGGATCTCGTCGACATACTCGCGGGTGGTCGAGAAATAGAGCACGTCGCCGGGGCGGATTTCGTCGTCGCCGCGCGGGATGATGGTTTCGTGGTGGCGCTTGATGGCCGAAACGTGGTAGTTGTGCTGGCTGAAAGTCAGCTCTTTAAGCTGCTTCCCCATGATTTCGGCGTCGTCGTTCACGCGCACGCCGATCAGAATCAGCTCGCCGTCGTGAAGCTCGAACCATGTGCGGGCCCACGGGCGGCTCAGCGCCTGCATAATCTCCTGAGCGGCAAGGAATTCCGGGTAAATCAGATGGTCTACGCCGATAGAGATGAAAAACGGCCTGCTGTCAGCGCTCATGTACTCGAAATTGTCGATTCGGGCCACGGTCTTGCGGGCGCCGAGCCGCTTGGCGATGCTGCAGGCAATCAGGTTGGTGTTCTCGTAGGGGGTGACGGCGATGAACAGGTCGCAGTCGTCAGCGACACCCGCCGACTGCTGGTCGGTGAAGGAGGTCGGCGCCCCGACAAACGTCATAAGATTATAGTTGGAATCCAGGCGGTTGAGCTTGGCGACATCCTTGTCGAGCACAATTATGTCCTGCTCCTCGCGCGAAAGGAGTTTGGCAAGATGCGAGCCCACTTCACCGGCTCCGGCGATGACGATTTTCATTGGACGGAAACGGTCTTTTCAGCGAGGACGGCTTTCAGGGCTGCGGCGATGGCGTCGGCGTCGATGCCGCAGAGCTTGCGGAGCTCGGCTACGGTGCCCTGCGCCACGAAGTGGTCGGGGATGCCGAGTTTCTTCAGCGGCAGGGTGCTCCCCTTCTCCACGAGGTATTCGGCCACGGCGGTGCCGAGGCCTCCGGTTACGGTGGCGTCCTCGACGGTCACAATCGGGAGCCCGAGGCGCAGGATCTCGTCAAGCAGCTCTGTATCAAGCGGTTTCAGGAACGTCATATCGTAATGCGCCACCGAAATACCTTCGCTTTCGAGCTTCAGGATAGCTTTTTCAGCCTCGGCGGCAATCGGACCGATGGTTACGACGGCGGCGGCGCGACCGCTTTTCAGCCGCTCTCCCCGGCCGATTTCAAGTTCGCGGAGCGGGGTCTCGGCGAAGGGGGTGTCGGCCTTTCCGCGGGGGTAGCGGATTGTCATAGGGCCGTAGTGGCGGCTGGCGGTGAACATCAGGTTACGCAGGGTTTCGGCGTTGCGGGGCGACGCCACAACCATGCCGGGGATGGCGCGCATGAACGCCATATCGAAAATCCCGTGGTGCGTCACACCGTCCTCCCCCACGAGTCCTCCGCGGTCGATGCAGAAGGTCACCGGGAGCCGGGTGATGGATATGTCGTTGATTATCTGGTCGTAAGCCCGCTGCAGGAAGGCGGAGTAAATCGCCACGAAGGGTTTGAGCCCCTCCTTGGCGAGCCCTCCGGCGAAGGTCACGGCATGTTCCTCGGAGATGCCGACGTCGAACACCCGTTCGGGCATTTCGGCCTGCATCACGGAGACGGAGGTTCCCGAGGGCATGGCGGCGGTGATGCCTACAATCCTGGGATCCTTGCGGGCCAGCTCCAGGAGCGTTTTGCCGAACACATCCTGATACTTTGCCGGATGCGGCGCATCGGAGGCGGAAGCCTTATCGGCCGAGCGGACACCGGTGGCGGGGTCGAATGTGCCGGGAGCATGCCAGGTGGCCGGGTCTTTCTCGGCCGGAGCATAGCCTTTGCCCTTTACGGTCTTGATATGCAGCAGCTTAGGCCCCGACATATCCTTGATGTCGTTCAGGGTCTTGACCAGCGCGGCAACGTCGTGACCGTCGACCGGACCGAAATAGCGGATGTTGAGCCCCTCGAAAATGTTCTGTTCGCGGGTCAGCAGCGCCTTCAGCGAGTTGTTGAAGCGCAGAATCGCCCCCTTCCGGTTTTCGGAAACGATATGGAGTTTCCGCAGCAGGCGGTAGAGCTTGTAGCGGAGGTTGTTGTAGCCTTTCGAGGTGGTGATCTGCGCCAGATAGCTGTGGAGGGCCCCGACATTGGGGTCAATCGACATGTTGTTGTCGTTCAGGATAATGAGCAGGTCGTTGGCGGTGTTGGCGGCGTTGTTCAGCCCCTCGAAAGCCAGTCCGCCCGAAATCGAGGCGTCGCCGATTACGGCCACGGTCTTGCGCAGAGGCTTGTCGCCGTTCATCCGCGAGGCGATGGCCATGCCCAGAGCCGCGGAGATGGAGTTCGACGCATGGCCGGCCGAGAAGGTGTCGTATTCGCTCTCGTCGGGGTTGGGGAAACCGCTTAACCCATTGAGTTTGCGGTTGTTGACGAAGGCGTCGCGGCGCCCGGTGAGGAGTTTGTGGCCATACGCCTGATGGCCCACGTCCCACACAATCCGGTCGTAGGGGGTATTGAATACATAATGCAGAGCCACGGTCAGCTCCACGGCACCCATCGACGAGGCGAAATGTCCCGGGTTTACCGACAGGGAGTCAATCAGAAAACGGCGCATCTGGTCGCACACCTGAGGCAACTCGGTCACGGGAAGCTCACGCAGATCGGCTGGTGAATTTATGTGACTCAATAATGAATAGCCTTTATTGTCAGTTGCGTTTTCGCTGCTTGTCATTCTTCACATATTTCTTATAAAGCGGCACGAACACGATGATTCCGGAAGCGATAATCGGAAACAGAGTCATAAGATTCAGCGGTGTACCCGTCGCCAGCATACGCGCAACCAGAATTCCGCAGACGCCAGCCCACAGAACTCCGATAATTGCAAAGCGTAAAATCACGGACCACTTCATATTTTGCAAAGTTACAGAAAATCTCCCAATCGTCCAAATCAATTTTCAGGATTACAAAAACTCCACGTGCCTGTCCACGTGCCTGTCCACGTGCCGAAAGTTTTTCCAGAAGTTTTTCCGGAAGTTTTTTAACACGGAACTATACGGAACTAACGGAAGCCAATTTTTTTCGAGGGGAACGTAAAACTGAACCATTGCGGAGCTGCCGCTCCTGAACGTTAACGGAAGCCTGCGGAGTGTCACGTAGTGATCTCCGTCAGGCTTCCGTTTTACCTTGGTGCCCGCAGGCTTCCGTTTTACCTTGGTGCCCGCAGGCTTCCGTTGACGTTCTGTGTCAGGCCTTTAGGCCTCCGTTTGAAGTTCAGGATGTTGGTTCCGTTAGTTCAGTGCAGTTCCGTGTTAA